>JBBSGD010000023.1:0-29754 GCA_038254435.1 Actinomycetota bacterium | reverse complement strand
CCACGTGCACGGCATGCACCACGTGCACGGCATGCACCACGTGCACGGCATGCACCACGTGCACGGCATGCACCACACTGATCACTTGCTCTGAACCCTCACCGCGAACCGATTGTTCTGCTTCACCCCGATCTGGAACGAGCGTGGAGCTACCGGTCGACTGAGGCGGGAGCTCGCCGTCTGCTGCTGACCCACTTCTGGCCGGGCAACGACCGAGGGGCATCGCGCGCATCAGCCGCCGCGGTCTTCCCCGGGGAGATCCTTCTCGCGGACGAGGGCCTCGAGGTACGACCGACTTGATACAACCACGGGCCTCGGTGGGTCGCGGCTGACGGGCCCGGATTGGGTGATGGAGCGAGGCGAGATAGGCAGGTTCAACGACCCCGAGGGTCACGTGATCGGACTCACCCAGTCCGCGCCGTCCCAAACAGTCGCCCGCGCCCGGAGGGCGACTAAGTCAACGCGTCGAGGAGCGCCGTAACCGGGCCCTCGAGCCCGAAATGCTCGGCTGCGGCAGCGATCTCGGCGCGCGGAAGATCGCGCGGCCGGGATAGGTCGAGTGGTTCGAGCGGGAGGTCGGTGGCGATGGTTGTGACTCTCACGGCACGTCTGACGTAGTCGGCCTCGTGCCTCACCTTCGCGAGCGGGGGGCTCTGGCTCGTGCCCTCTGCTTCCCTGAGGATCGCCTCGAGATTCCCGTAGCGCGCGACCAGCGAGGCCGCAAGCTTCTCTCCGATCCCCTTTACGCCCGGCAGCCCGTCCGACGGATCTCCTCTCAGAACGGCAAAATCTCGATAAGCGCGTCCGGGGATCCCGTATCGCTTCTCGATGTAGGCCTCGTCCACCACGTCGACCTTGCTGACGCCCCGGATCGGAAAGTGCACGACGATGGTGGGGTCGCGAACGAGCTGAAACAGGTCCCGGTCGCCGGAGAAGATCGCCACTCGGCCGGGTGCTCTCTGGGCCAGCGTCCCTATGACGTCTTCGGCTTCGCTCTCCGGGTGACCGATAACGGGGAGGTCGCACATCTCGAGCAAGGCATAGAGGACCGGCACTTGAGATGCGAGCCGCTTTTCAGCGGCCTCCTGCGCGCTGCCGGGGGCCGCACGGAAGTCCTTGTAGGACTCGATTAACTCCACTCGCCATCTCGGGCGCCAGCTCGTGTCGGCTGCACATGCGATGAAGTCTGGATCGTGGTCCTGTACGAGCCGAGCCAGCATGCGCAAGAAACCGTGGGCCGCGTTGATGGGCGCTCCCTCGGGGGTGCGCACGGTGTCGGGGGTAGAGAACAGCGCTCGGTAGAAGAGGCTGGGCGCGTCGACGAGCAGGGTGAGCGAGTCGTTCATTATCTTCAGCTTACGAGCAGCCCGCGCGTCTCGTTGGAAGCCCTGATCGATCCTTGTTGCATTTCGCGTGGCGAGTCGCATGACGTAACGTGGTCTGGTCTGTCACGACCGACACAAGACGCGACTGGAAGGGAGCACCCAATGCGCCGGAGCAAGGGTTTTTCGAGGCTGCTCAGAGTGACCACGTTGGTGATTGCGGGAGTGGCTATCCGTCAAGAGCTCCGCAAGGATGCTTCCGATCGAGAGTGGCACGGCGCCGTCGGCTTCGTTCCATACGACTTCCGCTTCCCGACGCCGGCCCGGATCAAGGACAAAGTGTGGAACCCCGACGACGAGCGCATCTTCATGCCGCAGGTCTTTGGAGTGGGTTGGTCCCTCAATCTGGGCCGCCTGGTTCACGTGCTCCGGTCCTCGTAGAAGCGCGCGCGAGCGGTCCCGAGAAGCCCTCGGCCGGTCCCCTCAGGAGTCTGGGGTTGGCGACTCGACCACAAGCATTGTCAAGAGATAGCCGCCGAGAAAGGCAGCGCCGGCGATCCCCACGGCCACGTGCAGGCCGGGGATGAACGTGCCGCGTTGAGCGACAAGGGCTCCGAGCAGCGCATACGGTGTACCGGACCCGGCGAGCAGCCTTCGGAGCGATTGGCACGAGACCGCTTGTCGGGTCCCGGCAGCGACGTCGACTACCGGCTCACCGAGAAGGGAACGAAAGAGCTGCGCGCCTTCGGCGTCGACGTCGCCGGGCCTAACGGGCGGCGGCCGCTCCCGGGGCAATTGGTCTGCGGGACGCCTTCGGAATAAGTCTCGAGCAAGAGATCGGTCACAGATCCCGGCCCGTTCGGTAGGAACCTTGTTTCAATCGCCGGTGGCAGAGCCCCAGTCCCTTCGTGGGTTACGCTCGACGCCAGAAGAGCTATCAAGCGAGCGAGCAACGATCTCGCCTGTCACAATGGGGGCCGGGAGGCAGGACGACTGCCTCCCGTTCCCATCGGCGG
The DNA here is from genome assembly GCA_038254435.1 of Actinomycetota bacterium. GTDB lineage: Bacteria > Actinomycetota > CADDZG01 > CADDZG01 > WHSQ01 > JBBSGD01. The sequence continues at coordinate 27,416 of JBBSGD010000023.1, read as the reverse complement.
ACAAACGTCACCGCTCGTTCGCCGGGCCGGCTTCACAGCTTCACGGTTAGCAGCCCTTTATCCCGAGCAGCTTGCCTCCCATCAGCACGGTCACGAACACCTTGTGGTGAGCACGCGTGATGCCTACGCCCAGGTGGCGGGCGGACCTCTTCAGAAGGATGCTGCGCTCGAAGGTGTTCAGCTTCGCCATGTGCACCCAGACCGAGTGGATGCTTTTGCCGGACCGGGTTATCGCCTGCAGCGTCGTGACGTGGGTGAGCAGATAGTTTCTGGTCTTAGCTCGAATCTTGAGGGTCTTGCCCTCTGCCGCCATGACGTCGGAGTGTCGCTGCGCCGCCAGCTGAAGAACGGCGTCCCTGGTTACGCGGTGCCGGTTGTGATTCGCGCGAAAGTGCTTGATCTGATGGATGTAGTTGGCCTCTGCCTTGGTCGCCGGCGCGATTGTGCAGATGCCGGCCTGGGCAGGCACCGCGGTCAGGCTCAAGCCCACCATCGCCAACGATGCTGCTGCGACTTTGATCTTCATAGCATTCCTTTCGTGTGGGGTTGCTTCTGGGAGGGGTCCCGTGCAAGACGAGCGTTACGATGGTCGGCGCCTCTTGCTGTCGGTTTTCGTGCGTCAGTTCCTCGTGACCTGCGGATCGAACCTCCTCATCGAGGAGGCAGAATGTGGGCTGTCAAGGGCCATCACCTCCTGCTTTCGCCGGTGTGCATTCGTTACTAGAAGCATTACACAGTTCCTTCCAGTTTCTTCCACCTCAGCGGGTACACTCGACCCCTGAACGGGTCGAATGCCTCTGCGCGGCGCGCTAAGAGGCGGGGCTACGCTGCATCCCATGTCCTTGAGGACGAGGAGCTACCGCGTTTGGCTGGCAAGCGCCCTGGGCGCGACCCTGCTGCTGGCGTCGTGCGGTGGGGGCGGCAGCACGCCTGCGGCTCGGTCCCCAGCAGATGCGAGCAGCAAGCCCTCGACAGCGGGACCCGCCGGCCCACCTTCGATCGCGGCCCGGTGCGGCTCCGCGTACGAGGACCTTCAAGCCGGCACCTTCTGGTTCAAGGCGTCCGACGGCCTGCGGCTCGACGGTGCAACGATAGGCGGGGGTGCGACAACCGTCATCCTCGCCCACCAGTACCCCTCGGACCTCTGTGGCTGGGTTGATTACGCGGTAACGCTTGCTCATCACGGTTACAGGGCCTTCCTGTTCGACTTCCGGGGCGCGGGTGAGTCCGCCGCGATCCCCAACGGCAATCACGTTGACCTCGTCGCGGATGTCAAAGGGGCGGTTGCCGAGGCGAGGCGCCGAGGAGCGAAACGGACCTTCCTCGTGGGGGCATCTCTGGGCGGGACGGCGGTCATGGCTGCATCAGAGGCTGTGCGTCCCCCGGTGAACGGCGTCGTCAGCTTGTCGGGCGAACCCAAGTTGGAGAAAATCCTCGGCCCCAGCTACGCCTTCGATGTCGCCGGATCGCTCGCCGGCTCTCACGTCCCCTTGCTGCTGATGGGAGCGCGCGGCGATGCTTATGTGCCCGTGCCCGGCTACCGCAGGCTGGTCGAGTCGTCGCCGGCGGCGCGCAAACGAGCGGTCATCCTGCCCGGCGTGTGGCACGGATGGGATCTCGTCTACGCCGCCCCCTACAAGGCGAGGGTCAACCGCATCCTCTACGGGTTCTACAGTCCCGGCCGGGCGCACGACTGAGCGCCCCCGGCACGACGGTCGGCAAGTACGCGCCTCCCGGGATGCGACGATTGGGTCATGGTGGTTGAAGCGCGGAGCCGGAAGCGGTTCAGGGTCACCGGTACGGTGCAGGGAGTCGGGTTTCGGCCTTTCGTGTACTCGCTGGCCGTGCGTCTTGGTCTGTCGGGTTACGTGCTCAACGATTCAGCGGGCGTTCTCATTGAGGTCGAGGGCGGCAGCGAAGAACTCGAGCGCTTCGGCGCGTCGCTGGCCGGCGATCCCCCTCCCCTTGCGGTGATCGAGAAGGTAGCGCAGGAGACCGTCGCGACGCTTGGCTCGAGCTCGTTCGAGATACGCAAGAGCGAGCACGTAGGGGAGTCCTTCTCGCCCATATCTGCCGACGTTGCCGTGTGCCGGGACTGCCTGGACGAGATGTGGGACCCAACCAATCGTCGCTACAAGTATCCCTTTACCAACTGCACGAACTGCGGCCCCCGCTTCACCATCACAACGGATATCCCGTATGACAGGCCGAACACGACGATGGCTGCTTTCAGCATGTGCGAGGCGTGCACGGCCGAGTACGAGGATCCGGACGATCGCAGGTTTCACGCGCAGCCCATTGCCTGTCCCCGTTGCGGGCCGCACGTGCAGCTTGTCGATCCGAGCGGCAAGCCGATGGACGGGGAGCCCATCGGGCGCGCCGCCGAGCTGATCGCGGCGGGCCACATCGTCGCGGTCAAGGGCCTCGGCGGCTTTCACCTCGCCTGCGACGCGGCCAACGAGGACTCGGTTGTGGCCCTAAGACGGCGCAAGGCGCGAGAAGAGAAGCCCTTCGCAGTAATGGCACGGGATCTCGAGGCCGCGCGCTCCCTCGCGTACATCGGCGAAGAGGCGGCAGCCATCCTCACATCGCGCCGGCGCCCCATAACCCTCATGCCTCGCCGGAAGGACGCCCCCATAGCTGCGTCGGTTGCGCCCGGCAACCGTCACCTCGGGGTGCTGCTGCCTTATACGCCGGTGCATCACTTGCTCCTGCACGAGCTTGCGTGCCCAATCGTTCTGACCTCCGGGAACCTGTCGGACGAACCGATCGCCTACCAAGACGCGGCTGCACTGGAACACCTCGGGACCCTTGCCGACGCCTTTCTCACGAACGATCGAGATATCCACGTGCGCTGTGACGATTCGGTGGTACGCGCCGCCCCCGAGGCCGTCTATCCAATCCGCAGGGCACGCGGCCTGGCCCCCGAGCCTCTGACGCTGGCGGCGTCGTTCGAGCGAGTGGTGCTGGCAGCCGGCCCCGAGCTCAAGCACACATTTTGCCTGGGAGTGGGGAGCCGGGCGATCCTGTCGCATCACATCGGGGATCTGGAGAACTACGAGGCGATGTCCGCGTTCCTCGAGGCTCTCGAGCACTTCACGCGCGTGTTCGATGTGCGGCCCGAGGTGGTAGCGCACGATCTTCACCCCGAGTATCTATCGACCAAGTGGGCGACCGGGCTCGAGGGAGTCGAGAGGGTTGGCGTGCAGCACCACCATGCTCACATCGCATCCTGTCTGGCCGACAACGACAGGCGGGAACGTGTGATCGGACTGGCGCTCGATGGAACGGGCTTCGGCGAGGACGGCGCGATCTGGGGCGGCGAAGTCCTCGCGTGCGGCCTCGTCTCGTACGAGAGGCTCGCCCATCTTGCTTACGTGCCCCTGCCCGGAGGCGCTGCCGCGATCAGGGAGCCGTGGAGGATGGCGGCCGTCTATTTGAACCGGATGTATGGGCCTGCCGCTTCGGATCTGGAGCTCGACTTCGTCAGGCGGACGAGGTTGCGCTGGAAGCCCATTCTTCAGATGGCGACCACGGGCATCAACGCGCCGCCGACCTCGAGTGCCGGAAGGCTCTTTGACGCCGCGGCGGCTTTGTGCGGGCTGCGCGACAACGTCTCTTACGAGGGCCAGGCGGCCGCCGAGCTGGAGCAGATTGCCGATCCGGCCGTCAAGTTCGGCTACCCGTGCAGCGTCAAGGATGGCCACATCCACGCCGGCGAGCTCATCGCCGCACTGGCGGAGGACCTCGTGCGCGGCCGCCCCACAGCACAGGCCGCGGCAGGCTTTCACAACGGCCTTGCCGCTGCTCTGGTCGAGGCGTGCGAGTCGGCGCGACGCCAAACAGACCTGAGCGTCGTTGCCTTGTCCGGGGGGTCCTTTCAGAACCTGCTGTTGCTGGCGAGGACGCGCTCGGGGCTTGAGGAGGCGGGTTTCGAGGTCCTGTGGCATAAGAGGGTGCCGCCGAACGACGGCGGCGTGTCCCTAGGGCAAGCGGTTATCGCCGGCGCTCGAAGCGCGTCCTCAGCCGGGTGACAATCTCCGTGCGTGGTGCGTTGCGTGCATTGCGTGCGTTGCGCGAGGATGAAGGAGATTGCCGACAAGACGCGATTGAACGATCCGAGGGGCAGGAAACCAAGCAAAGGGCCACGCAACAAAGAGCTAAGCAACCAGATCTGAAGAACGCGGCCATGCAGCAGACCTGAAAGGCGCCGCCCATGTGTCTAGCCATTCCGGGACAAGTCGTCGAGATCATCGATCGCGACACTCACATCGCCAAGGTGGACGTCGGCGGGGTGAGGCGCAACGTCAACGTGGGGCTTCTTGAAAGGAGTGGAGACGGCGCCTCGATAGGGGACTGGGTGCTCATTCACGTCGGCTTTGCGCTGTCGAAGGTGGACGAAGCCGAAGCCAACGCAACCCTAAGCATGCTGAGGGGCATGGGAGAGGCTTTCGAGGACGAGCTCGAGCAGCTCAAGGCCAGCGACATCTCGTGACCACCGAGGGTCTTCCGCTCGTTGATCCAAATTCCTACGGCGCTGTCTGCGCGGTCGTCGATGGCTGTCTCGTGTGCGGTGACGTGGCCGTGCCGGTCACGGTAGTGGACGGCGGCGACCCCGACGCAGTATGCGAGGACGACCATGGCCAGCGGGGGTCGGTTGGCGTCGAGCTCGTGTCTCCAGTAGCACCCGGGGACCGCCTCTTGGTCCACGGTGGGGTGGCCATCTCAAGACTGGAGGCTGTGCAATGAAGTTCGTCGACGAGTTTCGCGACGCGGAGCTGGCCCGCAGCTTGGGGACGCAGATAGCTGCACTGGCCGAACCCGGCCGTCACTACAAGATCATGGAGGTCTGCGGCGGCCACACGCACACGATCTACAAGCACGGAATCGAGGCGCACCTGCCCGAGACCGTCGAGCTTGTCCACGGCCCCGGTTGTCCGGTCTGCGTCATCCCCATGGGGCGCGTCGATGACGGGATCACCATCGCCAAGCGGCCCGGGGTCATCTTCACTTGCTTCGGGGACATGATGCGAGTACCCGGGGGCGGCGGCAGTCTTCTCGATGCCAAGGCTGAAGGCGCCGACGTCCGTTTCGTGTATTCACCTCTCGACGCCCTGAAGATCGCGCGCGAGAACCCGGGTGCGGAGGTCGTCTTCTACGCTATCGGCTTCGAAACCACGGCTCCTTCGACCGCCCTGACTCTGATGCGGGCCAAGGCCGAAGGGATCACGAATTTCTCGGTCATGTGCAACCACGTGACGATCGTGCCGCCCTTGAAAGCTCTTCTCGAGTCGCCCGACTTGAGGCTCGACGCCTTCATCGGTCCGGGCCACGTTTCAACTGTGGTCGGCTGCCGGCCCTACGACTTCATCCCCAAGGACTACGGCCAGCCGGTGGTCGTTGCCGGCTTCGAGCCGCTCGATCTGCTGCAGTCCATCTACATGATCATGGGCCAGCTCGCAGAGAACCGCTCCGAGGTCGAGAATCAGTACGGACGCGTCGTGTCCTGGGAAGGGAACCAGCGTGCCCTCGAGGTCATGTCCGAGGTCTTCGATCTGCGCCCCTATTTCGAGTGGCGCGGCCTCGGGTTCATCTCCCAGAGCGCGTTGAAGCTCACAGACGAGTACTCGGACTGGGACGCCGAGCTTCGCTTCGACGTTCCCGGAGTCAGGGTTGCTGACCCCAAGGCGTGCCAGTGCGGCGAGGTCCTCAAAGGCGTCATCAAACCGTGGGAGTGCAAGGTCTTTGGGACCGCATGCACACCGGAGACTCCAATAGGCACCTGCATGGTGTCCTCGGAAGGCGCGTGCGCGGCCTATTACAACTTCGGACGATTCGCCAAGACAAAGGCTCGAGCGGGCGCGGCCAGCGGCGAGTCGTGATGGCAGATCTGCAGGAAGAGGTTCTCGCTCGAATCGAGCGCCAACGAAAGCTGCGCCCGCGCTTTCGCGCGGAGCGCATCACGATGGCGCACGGTGCGGGCGGCAAGGCGGCCCGCACCCTCGTCGAAGGGCTGTTCGCCCCGGCATTCTCCGGCGAAGCTCGTTCCGAGCTCGGTGACGCTGCCCAACTCGAGGTAGACGGGGCGCACCTCGCATTCACCACCGACTCCTTCGTCGTGAAGCCCCTGCGATTTCCGGGCGGCTCCATCGGGGAGCTTGCGATCAACGGCACCGTCAACGACCTGGCGGTGTCGGGCGCTCGTCCGCTGGCTCTCTCGGTCGCGTTCATCATCGAGGAGGGCCTCGACTCGGACGTGCTGCGGGCCGAGGTGACGGCTATGAAGGAAGCCGCCGACGCCGCCGGTGTCGACATCGTCGCGGGCGACACGAAGGTCGTCGAGCGAACCAAGGCAGACGGCATGTACATCACCACCACAGGGATCGGCATCCGGGACGAGCGAGCGACCCTGGCGCCCGGCTCCATACGTCCGGGCGACCGCATCCTGTGCTCCGGCTACATCGGAGATCACGGGACGGCGATCATGCTGGCGCGCGGGGAGCTCGACATCGATGCCGATATCGAATCCGACACCGCACCGGTGTGGGACATCGCGGACGCGTTGATGGACTCCGCAGGGCAAGGTCTGAGGATCATGAGGGACCCCACACGCGGCGGGGTTGCGACGGTGCTCAACGAGCTCGCCGGGGACGCAGATGCCGGCGTGATACTCGACGAGGACGCGGTCCCCATCCGGCCGGCCGTGCACGGGGCGTGCGAGATCCTCGGCATCGATCCCATGCACGTGGCCAACGAGGGCAAGCTGCTTGCCTTCGTCGCTCCCGACGCGGCGGGCGCCGCTCTCGAGGCCGTGCGCAAGGTGCCCGGGGGCGAGGAAGCGGCCCTCGTGGGAGAGGTCGCAGAGCAGCCGGTTGGAATGGTGCTCGTGCGCACTGCCTTCGGGGGTACGAGGATCATGGACATGCTCATCGGAGACCCGCTGCCCAGGATCTGCTGAAGCCGGCGTGAGCAAGGGCTACGAGCTCGTCGCCAGCGAGTACCGGGAGCGAGAAGTGCTCGTCCGGGGGTTCTTCGAGTCGGCAGCCGCGGAGCTGGCCGAACTGTGCCACGAGATGGCGCGCCGCTTCATCCGGGGCGGACGGCTCATCGCCTTCGGAGTGGGGGGCGCAGCTACGGACGCTCAGCACGTCTCGGTCGAGTTCGTCCACCCGGTCATCGTCGGCAAGCGAGCCTTGCCTGCGCTGGCTCTGGCCAACGACGTTGCCTCGTCGTTGGGTCTTGCCGCGGGGGACGCCAGAGGCTTCATGGCCTCGCATCTGGACACGGTGGGAGCGCCCGAAGACATCGCTCTCGGGATGGTTCACGGAGCCGGCGACGCGGGGTTCGAGCCGGTCGCCTCGGCGCTGAAGCAGGCGGCATCCGGGGGCATGCTGACGATTTTCCTGCGCGGGCCGGGTCAGAGCTCGGTTGTGGCCGACCACGTGTTCGGGGTCGACTCAAGCGATCCCTTCGTGGTCCAGGAGGTCCACGAAACCCTCTACCACGTGTTGTGGGAGCTGGTGCACGTGTTCTTCGACCACAAGGGCCTTCTCGAGGGCAGGCCGCAGGCCAGAGCGCACGACACCGGCGGTTCCAGCTTCCTGTACCCGTTCCTTGCCGGAGCGGAGAAGAATCTGGCGGACGTGCTCGAGCAAGTGCAGGGCTCGATACTTCAGAAGGCAGGGGATGTCATCGCCATGCGCTCGGCCTCTCAAGACCCCGACGGGCTCGTGCAGACTGCCACCCTCATCACAGAGCGGATAGCTCGGGGGGGCAAGATCATCACCTTGGGCAATGGTGGGTCGGCAACGGATGCCCAGGACCTGGTGGTCGACCTGGTTGCGCCGCCCCGCGGTCTACAGCCCATTGCCGCTCTGTCGTTGACGAACGACGCGGCGGTAATCACAGCCGTCGGCAACGACGTCGGATTCGACAACGTGTTCGCGCGTCAGGTCATCGCCTACGGGGGCGAGGACGACGTGGCGATCGCCATCTCGACCAGCGGCGGGTCCCGCAACGTCCTCGTGGCCATGGAGGAAGCTCGCCGCCGCGGCTTGCTCACGGTCGGCCTGGCCGGCTACGGAGGCGGGCGCCTCACCGCGATGTGCGATCGAGGTCATGTCATCGAGGCAGACTACATTCCTCGGATCCAGGAAGCGCAGGGCACTCAGTATCATGTGCTCCGGCGGCTTCTGGCAGAAACGTGAGACATTGTTGCCGGGGGCGGTGCAACAAACCCCGTCACGGGGTATGTTCCTGGATGAGGGTTTCATCCGCTCGACCACTTGAGCAAAAGGGGCCGGGAGTGGGCACAACCGCAGCGCAGACAACGGCGCGTGACGCACGACTCCAGTGGTTGGAGCCCGTTTCGACTCCGCCCTCATCCGGTGATTTTCCGGTCCGACCGGGCCCGACTCTAGCTAACCTCGCCGCGGCGCGGCATTTCCTTTCGGCAGCCGAAGTCGACCAGCAGGTGCCCGCAGAGCCACTAGGAAGGAGCCGCCATGACGTTGGCAGGCGTTGAGTTCGCGCCCAATCAGAGGGAGACGGAGGCGATAACGGCCCACGTCATCTGGATGACAACCGGGCTCGGCTGCGACGGCGACTCTGTGGCCATGACTTCTGCCACCAACCCCAGCCTCGAGGACATCATCCACGGCATCGTCCCGGGCATGCCTCGCGTAGTGGTGCACAACCCCGTTCTTGCATACGAGAACGGCAAGGAGTTCATGCAGGCGTGGTACGACGCAGAAGAGGGCAAGCTCGATCCTTTCGTGCTCGTGGTCGAAGGCTCGATTCCCAACGAGGAGCTGAGCGGCGAAGGGCATTGGGCCGCGATCGGCAACGATCCCGTCACCGGCCAGCCGATCACCACCAACGAATGGGTAGACAGACTTGCGCCCAAGGCGGCGGCGGTGGTGGCTGTGGGGACGTGCGCGACGTACGGCGGCATCCCCGCCATGAAGAACAACCCCACCGGTGCGATGGGCTTGCCCGACTACCTCGGGTGGAAATGGAAGTCTGCAGGCGGCTACCCGGTGGTGTGCATCCCGGGTTGCCCCGCGCAGCCCGACAACATGACCGAGACTCTCCTCTATCTCGTTTTGATGCTCGGTGGCATGGCCGCGCCGATCCCTCTCGACGACGCTCTTCGCCCGAAGTGGCTCTTCGAGCGCACGGTGCACGAGAGCTGCAACCGGGCCGCCTACTACGAGCATGGTGACTTTGCCACCGAGTACGGCTCTGACAACCGCTGCCTCGTCAAGCTCGGATGCGAGGGACCGGTCGTCAAGTGCAACGTGCCGCTGCGCGGCTGGGTCAACGGTATCGGGGGCTGCCCGAACGTGGGCGGTATCTGCATGGCTTGCACGATGCCCGGCTTCCCCGACAAGTACATGCCGTTCATGGACGCGCCGTTCAAGTCGAAGTTCTCGGCCATCCCGGCCCAGTTCACCTACGGGCCCCTGTACAAGTACTTCAGGAACTACGAGATCAAGCACAACGGCGACAAAGAGCCGGCCTGGCGGCGCAGGGGCAGGTCGCTGGCAACCGGCTACAAGCCACGTCACTACGCCAACTGATCATCGAGACGACCTGGAAAGGGGAGTAAGCAATGGCTGTTAAGACTCCGACCGAACGAGAGGTCGTCGTAAAGGAGATGTCGTGGGATCCCATAACCCGCATCGTCGGGAGCCTGGGCATCCACGCGGAGATCGACTTCACGAACCAGCAGGTGCTCAACTGTTACAGCACCTCGATGATCTTTCGTGGCTTCGACATCTTCATGAAGGGCATCGATCCCCGTGATGCTCACTTCATCACCAGCCGTATCTGCGGGATCTGCGGTGACAACCACTGCACATGTTCCTGCTTGAACCAGAACATGGCCTACCGGGTGAAGCCGCCGCCCCTCGGCGATTACGCCTTCAACATGGCAGAAGCTGCGGACTTCATGTTCGACCATGCGATCTTCAACGACTGCATGGCCAACGTCGACTTCTGCGAGCAGATGGTCAAAGAGACCAACCCGTCCGTCTTGGCGAAGGCCGAGCAGACCCCCGCCGAGCACTCGAGCATCCACGGCTACAGGACAATCGCAGACATCATGCGGGCGCTCAACCCCTTTACCGGGGACTTCTATCTCGAGACATTGGACGCGGCTCGCTACACGCGTGAGATGTACTGCCTCTTCGGCGGGCGTCACACGCACCCGTCGACGATCATGCCCGGCGGCTGTTCGGCAGACATCACCATCCAGACGTGCACCGACTACTACCTGCGCCTCATGAAGTACTTCGAGTACTGCAAGCGCACGGTTCCCATGCACGATGACCTGTACGACTTCTTCTACGAGGCTCTGCCCGGGTACGAGAAAGTGGGATTCCGCGAGACCAACCTCGTGTGCTGGGGCTGCTTTGACGATCCCGACTACGTCGATTACAGCTACGAGAACATGGACGACTGGGGCAACAAGCGTTTCGTGACGCCGGGAGTTGTCATCGGCGGCGAGCTGATCACGACCGATCTGGTGGAGATCAACCTCATGATCCGGATTCTGCTCGGAAGCGCGTATTTCGAGGACTGGGAGAACGAGGAGACCTTCGTAACCAGGGACCCGCTGGGCAACCCCGTCGACAAGCATCACCCGTGGAACAAGACGACGATCCCCAAGCCCCAGAAGCGCGACTTCCTCGACAAGTACTCGTGGGTCGTGTCCCCCCGCATGTACGACAAGCGGACCGACACCAACGTGTGCTGCGACACGGGCGGCGGCCCGTTCGCCCGCCAGTGGGTCACGGCCAAGGCGGGCCTCGTGGACCTCGGCTTCCTCAAGGCAACCGGAGAGTCCATCCAGATGGCTCTCCCGCGCACTGCGAGCATGCCCGAGATGGAGATCGAGTGGAAGATTCCGAAGTGGTCGAACGCCATCGAGCGGGACCGCGCACGGACCTACCACCAGGCATACTCCGCGTTGATCGGCCTGTACTGCGTGCAGAAGGCGATGGCAGAGGTGAAGGCCGGTCGGACCAAGAGCTGGAACAGCTTCAAGGTTCCGGACGAGGCCGTCTCGGTGGGCTTCCACGAGGCCGCACGCGGCGTCTTGTCGCACCACATGGTGATCCGGGACGGCAAGATTGCAAACTACCAGCCGTACCCTCCGACGCCCTGGAACGCAAGCTCGCGCGACATTCACGGCACGCCTGGTCCGTACGAGGACGCGTGCCAGAACACGCCGATCTTCGAGGAGAATGGGCCCGACAAGTTCAAGGGTATCGACCTGATGCGGGCGGTGCGCAGCTTCGATCCGTGCCTGCCGTGCGGCGTCCACATGTACACGGGTGGTGGCCGGGTGAAGAAGGTAATGCACACCCCGACCGGTCTGTGCTGAGGAGGTAATCCTACGGTTGTAAACGCGACGAGCGGGCCGAGCGATACGCAGCTCGGCCCGCAGGCAAGCGACCCCGAAGAACTGATCGAGCACCTCCAGGAGCTGTTCACGCGCCTCGAGTCCATTGACGACCCCGAGGCGCGTGCCATCGCGGGAGACCTCGCGTCCGCGCTGATGGAGCTTTACGGTGACGGCTTGGGCCGGATCTTCGCCGCTCTGGCCGCCGCTGGGTCCAAAGTTGCGCCCGTGAGGGACGCTCTCCTAGATGACGGGGTGGTGGCAAGCCTGCTGCTCATCCACGGGCTCTTCCCGGTCGAGCTCGAGACCAGAGTGCTCGCCGCGCTCGACAGCGTTCGTCCTTATATGGAGTCCCACGGGGGCAACGTGGAGCTGGTAGGCATCGTCAACGGTGTGGCGCACCTGAGGTTGAAGGGCAGCTGTGACGGGTGCCCGGCGTCGGCCTCCACCATGGAGCTTGCAATCATGCAGGCTTTGGAGGAAGCGGCTCCCGATCTGCTCGGAACCGAGGTCGAAGGGATTGTGGAGACGAAGCAGGCGCCGGTCGGCATCGGCAACCCGTTGCCGATGGTCAATCCGAACCAGCCCGATCAGAACGGTGGGCCCGGCAAGTCGGCCTGGATGGTAGTCGAGGATGCAGCCGGCCTGCCCAGCGGGGCGATGACCTCCACGTTGATCGACGGCACCCAGCTCTTCGTAGCCAACGTGGCGGGAACCCTGCTGGCTTACCGCAACAAATGTCCAGGCTGCGGGTCCTCGCTCGAAGATGGGAGTCTCGAGGGCGGCTTGCTGACCTGCGCGTCGTGCGAACGACGTTACGAGCTTCCGCTGGCGGGGCGGATGGTGGGACACGAGCCGCTCCAGCTTGCGCCCGTTCCGCTGCTCGCAGACAACGGCAGTGTGAGGGTCGCGCTGGGAGCATGAGCGACCCTCCCTTCCCAGCTCCGTCCGGCATCGGCGGACATCGTCATCTGTCCTCGAGCGGGCGCGCGGCTATCATCAACCGGTTGCGCAGGCTGCAGATGCGCGACACGGAACAAGCCCCCACGCCCCCCGAAAGCTGCGACTTCTGCAGCACGCGTCTGCCATCCGATCATCGCCATGTTCTCGATGTCGAGGACCGGCGGATCATGTGCAGCTGCGAAGCCTGCTTCGTGCAACATTCGGGTGAGGGGCGCTACCGGCCGACCGGCACGCGGCTTGTGTGGCTGAGCAACTTCGAGCTCGGCGATGACCTGTGGGCTCGTTTCGCGATTCCGGTGGGGCTGGCGTTCTTCTTCTACAGCTCCGCCGCGGACAGCGTCGTCGCTCTCTACCCGAGTCCTCTCGGAGCCACCGAGAGCGAGCTGGACATGTCCGCCTGGCAGGAGCTGGCGGCTGCCAACCCCGCCATCGAGGCGATAGAGCCCGACGCTGAGGCCTTGCTGGTGAATCGTTCGGCCGAGCCGCCCCAGCACGTCATCGTGCCCATCGACAAGTGCTACGAGCTCGTGGGCCTAGTCAAATCGAAATGGGAGGGCATCTCGGGAGGAACGGAAGCCGACCGGGCAATAGGCGAGTTCTTCGAGCACCTGCGCAAGTTGGCGATCGTCGTATGAGCTCTCTGCCGGCCAGCCCCTCTGCCGGGGGAGACGCGGCTCCTTCTTTCGAGATACTCGGTGCGCGCCCCCGGCCGGGCGCCATGGCGCCCGTGCTCGATTTTCGAGCGAGGATCACGGAGTCCGTCGGCCGCGAGATCTACACCATTGCCCTCACGTGTCAGGTCAACATCGATCCGGCCAAGCGCCGCTACGACGAGGACACGCGTGCGCGCCTGGTCGAGCTGTTCGGCGAACCGCAGCGCTGGGGAGCAACCACGAAGAGCTTCATGTGGCAAAGCGTGCAGGTTCTGGTGCCGAGCTTCTCGGGCGAGACCACCTTCGACATTCCGCTCATCTGCAATTACGACACCGAGATAGCGGCAACCAAGTACTTCTACTCGGTGCCGGATGGCCAGGTGCCGCTCACGTTCCTATTCTCGGGATCGATCTTCTTCCGAGATGGGTCGGGGGGTCTCACGATCGCGCAGGTGCCGTGGGCGTGCGATGCCCGCTATCAGATGCCTCTCGAGGTTTGGAGACAGCTCATTGCGCGCCACTACCCCAATCAGGCCTGGGTCTCGGTGCACACCGAAACCCTCGACAAACTGCAGGAGTACAAGGCGCACAGGGGTCTTCCGAGCTATGACGCGTGCGTTGCCGATCTCTTGGAGCTGGAAGAGAGCCACCGAAAAGAGGCAGGGTGATGGCGAGCGTAGACGAGCTCGTCGACTCCCTTTTGTACGAGGGCTATGCGCTTTACCCCTACACGCCTGATGCTGCGAAGAATGCAACCCCGACGCCATTTGGAATTGTTTACCCGCCCGCCTACGCGGCAACGAGCTCTGCTGCTTTCGACCACCTGCGAATGGAGTGCCTCGTGGCCGGTGGCGCCGAGGTCACCCTTGCGTGTGAGGTGCGATTTCTTCAATCCTCCGGCGACAGGCATCGGGCCGAGGCCAGACGAATCGACCTCGAGCCCGTCAGCCTGGGCGACCTGTCCGAGATGCAGCTCGAGCACGAGGATGAGTTTGGGAGCCTCGTTGTGCGCGTGGTGCTCGAGGCAGACCTTCGCGAGGACGGCCTATGGCTCGCGAGCATGAGCGTCGCCAACCTGACGCGACTCGAAGACGGGGCCGGGGAGCTGGGGCGAGCCGAGGCGCTGGTTCATTCGCTCATATCGACCCATCCGATTCTCAGGGCAAACGGCGGAAGCTTCGTTTCGCCGCTCGAGTCGCGGGGATGCAACAGCGTAAACACCTGGCCGGTGCTGGCCACCGACGACGAGGACTCGATGCTCGGGACGACGATCATCTTGCCGGACCATCCCGAGATTGCCCCCCAGAGCCGGGGCAACCTGTTCGACAACACCGAGATCGAAGAAGCGCTGCTGCTGCACGTGCACGCCCTCAGCGAGGCCGAGCGGGACGCGATCGAGACGCAGGATCCCGCCGTGCGGGCGATGATAGAGCGCGCTCTGAAGGTTGGTCATGAGGAGATGGCGGGACTGCACGGAGTCTTTACGCCGGCCGGCGATGCATCCGGCGAGACATCCCGCCGGCCCCCGGGCGCCCCGAACGATGTTCCCGGCGAAGAAGAGGTAACCGTGAAGGGACGGCAGTTCGCGCGCGGTGGCAAGGTAGTCCTTCGGCTCGGGGAGCGGCGCGACGTCTACGACCGGATGCTCAACGGCAGGGAGGCGACGATAGAGCGCATCTATCGTGACTACGATGACAAGGTGTATCTAGGGGTCACGGTCGACAGCGATCCGATGCAGGAGGTCTTTCGGGAGAGCGGTCGCTACCTGTTCTTCTTTGCCGATGAAGTCGAGGTGCTTCCCGGGTGAGTCAGCGCAAGCAGGTGCTGGTGGCAGGCGTCGGAAACATGTGGATGAAGGACGATGGCTTCGGCGGCGAAGTCGCAAAGCGCCTCCTCGAAGAGGACCTTCCCGAGGAGGTGCACGTCTTCGATTTCGGAACCGGGGGGCTCAACCTTGCCTACGAGGTGATGCGCGGCTACGACGCGCTCATCTTGGTGGACATCAGCCGTCAGGGAGGCGAGCCGGGAACTCTCTACGTGATGGAAGCCGACGAGGACTCTGTGGCGGGTTCGATCGAGGACGGCGAGGCCATCAACCCGCACGGCATGGATCCCCAAACGGTGCTGCGGTTCGTTAAGTCGGTCGGCGGCTGGCCGGGGGTGGTCATCGTCGTTGCGTGCGAGCCTGCCTACACTGAGGACATGGGCATCGGATTGAGCAAGCCGGTGCAGGAGGTGGTCGGCAAGGCGGTGGAGCTCGTGAAGTCGACGGTGGACGAGGTTTTGTCGGCGCCTTCCGAGGTGTGAGATGCACGAGCTGTCACTCGCGGGAGCAATCGTCAACACGGCCGAGAAGCACGCCGGCGGCAGACGCGTCGAAGTCGTGAACCTGCGCGTCGGGCGGCTCCGCCAGGTGGTTCCGGAATCGCTCGAGTTCTACTTCGGGTTCGTGTCCAAAGGGACCCTGTGCGAAGGGGCCGCCTTGCGACAGGACCTCATACCGGGGCGATTGCGCTGCGGTTGCGGACAAGAGTGGACGCTGGAGCTACCTCTGTTCAAGTGCCCCGAATGCGGCCGCGTAGACGTCGAGGTAATCAGCGGAGACGAGTTCGAGGTCGACACGATCGAGCTGGAGGAGGAGACACTTGCACCATCCGGTGAAGGTCCATGAGGGCGTACTAGACGCCAACGACACCATCGCTCGGGCGAACAGAGCGGATTTCGACAGGGCCTCGGTGACGGTGGTTAACATGATGAGCTCGCCCGGAGCCGGAAAGACCTCGCTTCTCGAAAGAGCGGTTGGCGATCTCGACGGTGTGAGGGTCGGAGTTCTCGAGGGAGATGTGCAAGGGACGCTGGACGCGGACCGGATTGCGGCGCTGCACGTGCCGGTGACTCAGATCAACACGGACCCGGGCTTTGGCGGCGAGTGTCATCTCGATGCCAACATGGTGCGTTCTGCACTTCCCTCGCTGCGACTCGACAAGATGGATCTGCTCGTGATCGAGAACGTCGGGAACCTCGTGTGCCCTGCGGAGTTCCGCGTGGGCGAGAACAAGCGTGTGATGGTCACCTCGGTCACCGAGGGTGAAGAGAAGCCGGTCAAGTACCCGCTCATGTTTCGTGCCGTGGATCTCGTGCTGATCAACAAGATTGATTTGCTGCCGTACCTCGACTTCGATCTCGACGCTCTTATCGCCAATCTCGACGCAGTCCATCCGGGCGTGCCGCGCATCCTCGTGAGCGCGCGCACAGGCGAGGGCATCGAGGAATGGCGGAGCTGGCTGAAGAACGTGGTCGAGTAAACTTCGGGCACTGGTACTGGTGGCTGGACGATGGCTCTCCCTGTGAGTCTTGGGATCCCAGTGACCCTATTCCCTTCTACTAAGGTTCATCCCGGGAGGCGAGAGAGAGTTGGAGACGAGCAGTCACTTGAACTTCAGAACCGGTCACCATCATCCGGCGGCACCGTCGAGACCCGGGCTTACGGCAGCCGTCATCGGTATCGCAATGATCTGTTCCGTGTTCCCGGCGCTGCCCGCCGCGGCCGCAAGTGGGGCGGAGTGCCGAGGTCACCCAGCCACCATCACCGGAACGGCCGGCAACGACACCCTCGTCGGCACGCCCGGCCCTGATGTAATCGTCGGATTGCAAGGCAACGACAAGATCTACGGCAGGGGCGGGGGCGATGTGATCTGCGGGAGCCGCGGCCAGGACAGACTGCGAGGCGGAGCGGGTGGGGACAGCTTGAGCGGTGGTGCCGGTAGCGACTCGGAGTTTGGGGGCAGAGGGGGCGACACGCTCCGCTCGTCCGGCGCATATGACACCTTCTTTGGTGACTACATGCACGGGGGTCGTGGCGACGACCGCCTCATCGGTGACTCCGGAGGAGAACGGTTATGGCCTGGACCTGGAGATGACTACGTCGATGGTGTCAGCGGCGCTTCGGACATGCTGCTGTACGTCCACGCCGCGTACGGCGTGCACGTCAATCTCGCCCGTCACGAGGCCACCGGACAGGGCCACGACTCCCTCCGCAACATCACAGATGTAATCGGATCGAGCCATAGCGACAGCATCGTGGGAAACGGCCAGACCAACTCTCTGGCCGGCGGGGCGCTCCCAAGGACCGGATCTCCAAGGCTTGGCAGCGACATCCTGCGTGGTGAGAGGGGGGTGGACTTCTTGGTCAACGGCTTTTGCATATACAACCGCTCGGGATGCTCTAAGGATGCCCACGGTCTGGGCAATGATCGGTTTCACGGCGGCGGCGGGGGCGACGCGCTCTTCATTGCCGGGAAACGGAACTCCGCCGCGGGAGGGCGGCAGGGAGATGACTTCTTTTTAAACAAGGGCAGTGCCTTGCTACAGGGAGGCAGCGGCAAAGACGTTTTCCACCTTTCTCGAGGCAGCGCCAGGGTATTCGGGGGACACGGGATCGACTTGCTGCGCTTCCTCGGCCCACTTTCGCCAGACGGTTACCGCTGGCTGCCGCCGCCGGGGCCCGCCAAGGTCGACCTCTCTGCCGGTACGGCATCGGCGCCTCACCTGACGGCGACCCTCAAGGACGTGGAAAAGGTGCGTGGGACAACGGGGAAGGACGTCCTCAAGGGCGATTCGGGGCGCAATGTGCTGCGTGGGCTAGCGAATAACGATCGTCTGAGGGGGCGAGCCGGCAACGACTACCTCGATGGTGGCAATGACATCGACGTGCTGCACGGAGGCGCCGGGACGGATAGGTGCGTGAATGGGGAGGATCTCTCCGGCTGCGAACGGTGACATTCCGTCACGGCGTCCATGTGGCTTCGGACCGGGCTTTGGCGGCGAGTGTCATCTCGATGCCAACATGGTGCGTTCTGCACTTCCCTCGCTGCGACTCGACGAGATGGATCCACCCCGGGAGGCGAGAGAGTTGGAAACGAGCAGTCACTTGAACTTCAGAACCGGTCACCATTATCCAGCGGCACCGTCGAGACCCGACCTTACGGCAGCCGTGATCGGTATCGTAATGATCTGTTCCGTGTTCTCGACGCTGCCCGCCGCGGCCGCAAGTGGGGCCGAGTGCCGAGGCCACCCAGCCACCATCACCGGAACGGCCGGAAACGACACCCTCGTCGGCACGCCCGGCCCTGATGTCATCGTCGGATTGCAAGGCAACGACAAGATCTACGGCAAGGGTGGGGGCGATGTGATCTGCGGGAGCCGCGGCCAGGACAGACTGCGAGGCGGAGCGGGCGGGGACAGCTTGAGCGGTGGTGCCGGGAGCGACTCGGAGTTTGGGGGCAAAGGAGGCGACACGCTCCGCTCGTCCGGTGCATATGACACCTTCTTTGGTGACTACATGCACGGGGGTCGTGGTGATGACCGCCTCATCGGTGACTCCGGAGGAGAAAGGTTATGGCCTGGACCTGGAGACGACTACGTCGACGGTGTCAGCGGCGCTTCGGACATGCTGCTGTACGTCCACGCCGCGTACGGCGTGCACGTCAACCTCGCCCGTCGTGAGGCCACCGGACAGGGCCACGACTCCCTCCGCAACATCACAGATGTAATCGGATCGAGCCACAACGACAACCTCGTGGGAAGCGGTAACAACAACTTTCTGGCCGGCGGGGCGCTCCCAAGGACGGGATCTCCGAGGCTTGGCAGCGACACTTTGCGTGGCGGGAAAGGCAAGGATCAGTTGGTCAACGGCTTTTGCATAAACAACCGCACTGGATGTTCTAAGGAAGCCCACGGTCTGGGCAACGATCGGCTTCACGGCGGCGGCGGGGTTGACGTGCTGTTCCTCACTGGGAAACGGAACCTTGCCGCTGGAGGGCGCAATGGGGATCAATTCTACTTCAATCGCGGAGGCGCCCAGCTGCAGGGAGGAGCTGGCAAGGACGTCTTCGAGCTCGCTCGAGGCTACGCCAGGATATTCGGGGGACACGGGATTGATCTACTGCGCTTCCTCGGCCCGCTTGCGCCCAGCGGTTACCGCCGGCTGCCGCCGCCGGGGCCCGCCAAGGTCGACGTCTCTGCCGGTACGGCATCGGCGCCTCACCTCACGGCGACCCTCAAGGACGTGGAAAAGGTGCGTGGGACAACGGGGAAGGACGTCCTCAAGGGCGATTCGGGGCGCAATGTGCTGCGTGGCCAAGGGGACAACGACCGTCTGAGGGGGCGAGCCGGCAACGACTACCTCGATGGTGGCAATGACATCGACGTGCTGCACGGAGGCACGGGGACGGACAGGTGCGTGAATGGGGAGGATCTCTCCGGCTGCGAACGGTGACATTCCGTCATGGCGTCCATGTGGCTTCGACGCGAGCCTCAGGCTCTTCTCAGGGACCGCAGAGAACTGAGAGGCACGAGCTCCCCTAAACCGCGCGCCGGCTCGCAACCCGGCCCGTCTGGGTGGGAGACTGGCGGTGATGGCCGACTGGGACCCCGACACCTACCTGCAGCTCATGAACGAGGAAATCCCGGACTACGAGCTCCTGCAAGAGAAGCTGGTCGCCGCATTGCCCTCCGGGCCGGTGCACGCTGTTCTCGATCTGGGCACGGGGTCGGGCGAGACGGCGAAGCGCGTCCTGCAGACCTACCCGGAGGCTTGCCTGCGCGGCATCGATTCGAGCGACGCCATGCTCGCGGCTGCGCGCCGGGCTCTGGCGGGGCATCACGCCGATCTGACTAAGGGGCGCCTCGAGGACCCTCTGCCAGAGGGACCGTTCGATCTGATCGTTTCGGCTCTGTGCGTTCATCACCTCGGTGGAGCCGCCAAGTCGGATCTCTTCCGGCGCGTAGCGAAGGTCATGGCGGCGGAGGCTCGTTTCGTCCTCGCCGACGTCGTGGTGCCGGAAGATCCCGCCGACGCCGTCATCGCCCTCGAGGATGGCTACGACATACCGAGTCGGGTAGACGAGCAGCTCGGCTGGCTGAAGGACGCCGGCTTGCGCCCGACTGTCTTCTGGACCAAGCGCGACCTCGCGGTCATCACGGCGGAGCGGCGTAACTCGCCAAGCTCCTAACAACGAGCCCGCAGTGGCATGCTGCCGCCCTGCGAACTGCGCCCGCGGGAGTAGGCCAAGAGGCTTCCCGAAGACGACGACGCGGGCGCCCTTTGTGACGACCATGGTCCTTGTCGATTGTGGACGCGAGCAGCCGCTCGCACGAGACTCGAGGAGGACTGTAGCGATGACAAGCATGGTCGCTGTGTGCACGTCGCATTTCTTTGGCTGGGGACCGGTGTGGTGGCCGCTGTTCCCGCTTCTGTGGCTGGGTGTGTTTCTGCTCGTGGGGCGCTTCTTCTGGCGAGGCCGCCGCGGCGGCGGACCAGGCGCGCGCGCGTCGGCCGACTCGGTGCTCGCAGAACGCTATGCGCGCGGCGAGATCGGCGAGGACGAATACCGAGAGCGCCTGGAGGTGCTCAAGGGACGCTCGTAGCGAGAGTCGAGTGTGCAGCCGGACCGCGCGGCCGGGTCGCGCGGCTGGAGAGTTGCGCTGCCGGGTGGTCAGTCGAGCCACCCGGCGCGCACTAGCCCCGTTTCGTAGGCAAGGACGACGAGCCGAGCGCGGTCGCGCACTCCGAGCTTCACCATCGCCCTGCTGACGTGCGTTTTTGCAGTCGCCGGGCTCACTATCAAACGGGCAGCGATCTCGTCGTTGGACAAGCCCGTGCCGACCAGCGCCATGACCTCACGTTCGCGCTCGGTCAGCACGTCGAGCTGGGACGCCGGAGGCGGCTGTTTGGCGCGCGCGGCGTATTCGGCGATGAGCCGCCCGGTTACCCCCGGCGACAGGAGGGAGTCGCCGCTCGCGACGGTGTGCACGGCCCGGATCAAGTCGCGCGGCTCGGTGTCCTTGACGAGGAACCCGGCCGCCCCTGAGCGCAGGGACTCGAAGACGTACTCGTCAAGCTCGAATGTCGTGAGGATGACGATGCGCACCTCTGCGAGGGCAGAGTCCTGGGCGATCGCCCGCGTCGCGGCGAGCCCGTCGAGGCGCGGCATGCGCACGTCCATCAGAATGACGCCGGGGACGAGCGCTGCGGCCAGCTCGATTGCCTCCTGTCCGTCGGCCGCTTCGCCCACCACCTCGATGTCGGGCTCTGCGTCGAGCAACGCTCGGAAGCCGGCGCGCACGAGTGCCTGATCATCGGCGAGCAGGACCCTGATCACTCGGGCTCCTGGCTCCCGGCCAGGGGGAGCCGGGCGTGCACCCTGAAGCCACCACCGGGGCGGATGCCGGCGCGCAAGGTCCCGCCGAGGGCCGCCGCGCGCTCCCGCATGCCGGGGATGCCGTTGCCTCCGCCGGAAGCCGAAGCCGAAGCCGGACCCGTGACCAGTCCGTCGTCGTCGACCTGCACGAGGAGCTCGTCGTCCCCGTAAGAGATGCGGACCCTTGCCTCGGTTCTCCCGGAATGGCGCGCCACGTTGGTCAATGCCTCCTGGATGATACGGAAGGCTGCGAGGTCGGTTCCCGCGGGCAGCTTGCGCACTCGTCCGTCGACCTTCACTCGAGCTTGCAGGCCGGAAGCCTCCGCTTTGGCGATGAGGTCCTCTATCCGGGCGAGGCTCGGGGTGGGCGAGCGAGGCAGGTCCTCATCTACCCTTCGCAGGGCGCCCAAGACCGAGCGCATCTCGCGGAGCGTTTCCCTGCTTGCGTCCTTGATGGTCGCGAGCGCCGATCGAGCTTGTTCCGGGCGCTCATCGATGAGGTGCAGGGCCACACCCGCCTGAACGTTTATGAGAGAGATGTTGTGCGCCAAGACGTCGTGGAGCTCACGCGCTATTTGCAGCCGCTCTTCGCTGGCGCGCCGGCGCGCTTCTTCGTCCCGGTTACGCGCCTCTTCGATAGCGCGCCGCCGGCGCGCCCTCAGCCCCTCGGCGGCGGCGGCCAGGAGCAGAAGCCAGGCGGCCAGCCCGACCGCAACGGCAAGGGACGGGGCACGTTCCTGCCCCGCCCAGTGGGGCAGGAACAAGAAGGCACCGTAGCCGAGGGCAAGGACCGTCCAGGCAAACCCCCGCCGTTCTTTCAGCACCGCGGTGAAAAAAGCAATGATGAGCGCCAGGAAAATCGGACCACGGGCGTAACCGAGCAGCGCGTAGGCGAGGGTCGCGGCAAAGGCGAGCGTTAGCGCCACAGATGGCAGCCGTCGGCGAACTACGAGCGCGGCAGGCCCCGCCGCGAGCAGCGCGTAGGCGACCACATCCATGCGCTTCGCCTCCGGTTGCTCGAGGCCGGCAAAGTGCGTGAAGACGATCTGGACCGCGGCGACTCCAAGCGCCAGCGCGGCATCGAAGAGACGGCGGCGGGCGGGCGGCCCCGGTGCGCCATCGTTGCGGCGGCTTGTCTGCTCACGATGGGATGAGCCTAGGCGAGCCGGGGCGGGGCGTCGTCGAGCGCGCGGTGCAGACTTGCGTACTCCCCGGGGAGTAGCCGCGCGTGCGAGCGCGCTTCCGGACGCGGCCGGGAAGGCTCTCGCACGTGGTGAGAGAGTGGGTCTGATATGAGCCTTGTGGCGTTGGTCCTTATCCTCACGGCCGCCGGCCTGCACGCCGTTTGGAACCTGCTGGCCAAGCGTTCCGGGGGTGGGGTCGAGTTCGTGTGGCTGTACGCGACCGCCACGGCGGTTTTCTTTGCGCTGCCGGCCGTCGCAGACCTCGCTCTCGAGCCGCTCGCCTTGGACTCGTCGCGCTCGCGTTCGTCGCCGGCACCGGGGCGCTCCACAGCGGCTACTTCGTGTCGCTCCAGGCTGGGTACCGGTACGGAGACCTCTCCCTTGTGTACCCGCTGGCACGCGCGATCGGCCCGCTTCTCTCAGTGGCCGCGGCCATCGTATGGCTGGGCGAGCGTCCGGGCCCGGTCGCGCTCGCCGGCGCGGCCGTGATCGTTGCCTCGGTCTTGACTCTGACGGGCCGGCTGCCCGGCGACAGGACCGCACCGCGCGTGCCGAATGCAATGGCCCGCCGGGCGCCGGCTTTCGCGCTCCTCACGGGCGCGCTCATTGCCGCCTACACTCTGTGGGACAAGCAGGTAGTGGGCCCGTTGGAGCTCCCTCCTGTCGCCTACTTGTGGGGCGGTTCGGTTGCAGAGTCCCTGCTGCTCTTGCCGTTCGTCGCCCGGCGCCGCGCGTCCACTAGGGCGGTGTGGAACGAGCACCGTCGAGAGGTGCTGGGCATCGCTCTGCTCAGCCCCCTTGCCTACATCCTCGTTCTCTACGCCCTGTCTTTCACCGCCGTCAGCTACGTCGCTCCCGCCCGGGAGGTCAGCATCCTCATCGGCGCCGCAATGGGAACCCAGGTCCTCGGCGAGGGTCAGGTCTTGCGCCGCATGTGGTGTGCGGCCTCGATCCTCGTCGGTATCGTGCTGCTGGCGGCAGGCTAGGGAGAGTGAGGATCTGTTGCGCATTGCAGTCGTGTCGGACGTTCATGGGAGCTTCGCGGCCCTCGACGCCGTGATTCGCGATCTGCAGTCGGCGAGCCCGGACGTCGTGATCGCGGGAGGTGATCTTGCGTTGAGCGGGCCCCGTCCCGGGGATGTTGTCGACAGGATCCGAGACCTCGGCTGGCCGGGGGTCGTGGGCAACACCGACGAGCTGCTGTGGGCGCCGGAGCGGCTGGGCGAGCTCGAGGTTCGCATGCCGAAGCTACGGCGCCTCTTGCGGGTCATGTTCGAAGACCTCGCCCCCGTCACGAGCTCGCTCCTCGGCGATGCCCGGATCGCCTACTTGAGGGCCCTGCCGGGCGAGGTGACTAGCGAGGACGTGACGGTAATGCACGCGAGCCCGGGCGACCTGTGGCTGGCCCCGCCCGCGAGCGCTCCGGACGAGACGCTGGAGGCCGTCTACGGCAGCCCGAACCGGCGGATCGTCGTCTACGGCCACATACACCGCCCCTTCGTGAGGCAAGTGGGGGAGCTCATCGTCGTCAACAGTGGGAGCGCCGGTCTGTCCTACGACGGCGACACGCGCGCCTCCTACGCGCTCATCGAGGACGGTAAGGCGTCGATCCGGCGCGTCGAATACGATCTCGAGAAAGACGTCAGGGACCTCTTGCGAAGCGCCGTCCCGCACGCCGAGTGGCTGGCCGAGATTCGAAGGCGCGGCGCCTTCGTGCAGCCGCCTCCGTAGGCTACGGCGCTAGTTGCATCGCTGCGAGGCCGTCCGGGACTGGGACGGCTGGCTCTATTCTTGCGGGGTCGGGCCCGGGAGGGTGTGGGTGCTTGCTCAATAGTGACCGCTCCAACGGGAGGTGCTAGTGACTACAGATGCGATTACCGACATGCCGGCCTCGGACACCGTCTTCTGGAATCTGCCCGTCGTCGGGCTCATCGAGCAGACAATCAGGCGCGGCGAGGCCACGTTTGCAGAGTCCGGCGCCCTCGTGGCCCGCACGGGGGAGCACACGGGCCGCTCTCCCGAGGACCGCTTCCTCCTGGCTCACGGCGACTCCAAGGAACACATCGACTGGGGCGGGTTCAATCAACCGATCGAGCCGGATCTGTTCGCTGCCTTACTCGCAAAGGCGAAGGAGCACCTCGCGCGCGAGGAGCTGTTCGTCGTCGACGGTTACGTAGGAGCCGATCCCTCGCACCAGATAAAGGTCCGGGTGATTGCGCAGCTCGCGTGGCACGCTCTCTTCGCGCACCAGCTCTTCCGGCGGCCCGCAGCGAACGAGCTGGCCGGCTTCGAACCGGACTTCACGCTGATTTCCGCCCCCACGTTGAAAGCCGATCCGGACCAGGACGGCACGAAGTCGGCAACCTTCGTGGGCCTCGACCTCGAAGCCCGCAAGGTCCTCATCATCGGAACTCAATACGCAGGGGAGATGAAGAAGTCGATCTTCTCCGCCGCCAACTACCTCTTTCCCACCGACGGCGTGCTCACGATGCATTGTTCGGCGAACGTTGGAAGCGACGATTCAGTGGCCCTCTTCTTCGGGCTGTCGGGAACGGGCAAGACGACCCTGTCGGCCGACGAGGGCCGGGCGCTCATCGGGGACGACGAGCACGGATGGTCCGACAACGGAGTCTTCAACCTAGAGGGTGGCTGCTATGCCAAGTGCATCAATCTGTCGGCCGAGAAGGAGCCTCAGATCTTTTCCGCCATACGCTTCGGCTCCATCCTCGAAAACGTAGTGCTCGACGATGAGCGCGTGCCCGATTATTCCGACAGCTCCGTCACCGAGAACACGCGCGCGGTCTATCCCATCGAGTACATCCCGGGCTTCGATGAGGACGGAAGGGCGGGACACGCGTCGGCCATCATCTTCCTCACCGCCGACGCGTTTGGCGTGCTTCCGCCGGTCGCCTTGCTCGGGCGTGAGGGGGGGATGTACCACTTCTTGTCGGGATTCACCTCGAAGCTTGCCGGGACCGAGGTGGGACTGGGAAGCGAACCGGAGGCGACGTTCTCGACCTGCTTCGGTGCGCCGTTCTTGCCCCTCGCACCAAACGTGTACGCGAGCATGCTGGCCGAGCGGATCGACAAGCACGGCTCGAAGGTCTTCCTCGTGAACACGGGCTGGACCGGCGGTCCCTACGGCGTCGGGCGGCGCATCAACCTCGCCGCGACGAGACGCATCGTGCGTGCGGCCCTGTCGGGAGAGCTGGACTCCGTGAAGACGCGACGCGACGCGATCTTCAACTTGGATGTGCCGGTGTCCTGCCCCGGGGTGCCGCGTGAGATCCTCGATCCCCGCGCGACGTGGGAGAGCGAAGCCTCCTACGAGGCACAGGCGCGCGAGCTTGCACAACTCTTCCACAAGAACTTCGCTCGCTTCGAGGGGGTAGTTTCGGACGAGGTGCGTGCAGCAGGCCCGGCACCCCTGTAATCCGAACCCCAATGGGCGAGAGCTTCGATCTCGTAGTAATAGGGGGCAGCCCGCGGGTGAGAAGGCGGCGACACAAGCTGCCTACCTCAAGAAGACCGTGGCGATCGTGGAACGCTCGAAGAGACTCGGCGGGGCAGCGGTTGGAAGCGCGGGGGTGCCTACAAAGACCCTGCGAGACACCGCCCTCTCATCCACATGACCTTCAACGTCCCCACGTTCAGTGATGCCTACAAGTACGCGGCTTACAACGGCCTGCGCCGGCCGGCCGGGGGTTGACGGGCCTCGGTCTGCCTGCGCCGCGGGCGCCCGAGCATGCACTAGGTTGGCGGATGAGATCATCTCGCGGCAAGCAAGGCGGACGGGACGAAGAGAGGAAGATCACATGAGCGACGGGAAACCCACGGCGACTACTACAGATGCTGGGATTCTCGCTCCCAGCGACGAATTCTCATTGTCGGTCGGCCCGGACGGGCCTCTTCTTCTGCAAGATCATTATCTGATCCAGAAGATGGCCCAGTTCAACCGCGAACGCGTGCCCGAGCGAGTGGTTCACGCCAAGGGCGGCGGCGCACACGGGTTCTTCGAAGTCACCGAGGACGTGTCGCAGTACTGCAAGGCCGATTTTCTGCAGAAGGGCAGGCGCACCGATGTGTTTGTGCGCTTCTCGACGGTGGCCGGCGAGCTGGGCTCCGCCGATACGGCGCGCGACCCACGCGGTTTCGCCATCAAGCTCTACACCGAAGAAGGGAACTACGACCTCGTCGGCAACAACACTCCAATCTTCTTCATTCGCGACCCGCAGAAGTTTCAAGACTTCATCCATTCGCAGAAGCGCCTGCCCGATACGAACCTGCGCAGTCACAACATGATGTGGGACTTCTGGTCTCTGTCGCCCGAGTCCCTGCATCAAGTAACGTTCTTGATGAGCGACAGGGGTACGCCTCGCACCTGGCGGAATCAGAATGGCTACGGGAGCCACACCTTCATGTGGTTCAACGCGTCGGGGGAGAAGTTCTGGGTCAAGTACCATTTCAAGACCGAACAGGGCATCGATAATTTTACCGACGATGAGGCGAAGGCGATGATCGCCGAGGATCCCGACCACCATCTGCGGGATCTTCACGGCACGATTGCATCCGGCGGGGAAGCAGCGTGGAGGCTGGAGATGCAGATCATGCCGTTCGAGGAGGCTGCCGGTTACCGCTTCAATCCCTTTGATCTCACAAAGGTCTGGCCCCACTCGGATTACCCGCCGATAGCGATCGGCCGCATGGTGCTCAACCGCAATCCCGAGAACTACTTCGCCGAAGTCGAGCAGGCCGCCTTCGAGCCCGCCAATATGGTGCCGGGAATCGGACCGAGCCCGGACAAGATGCTCCTCGGACGTCTGTTCAGCTATCCGGACACTCACCGCCACCGGATAGGCGCCAATTACCTGCAGCTGCCCATCAACCGGCCTAAGGCTGCCGTCAACAGCTACAACAAAGACGGGGCTATGCGCTACACGCACAGCGGGAATCAGCCGGTCTACGCGCCGAACAGCTTCGGGGGCCCGCAAGCCGAAACGCAGCGTGG
>JBBSGD010000022.1:0-30167 GCA_038254435.1 Actinomycetota bacterium | reverse complement strand
GTGGACCTGAGGAGAATCGAACTCCTGACCTCACCCGTGCGAGGGGTGCGCTCTACCAACTGAGCTACAGGCCCGTGGCAGCCCCATTCTACTGCGCCCGTTCCATGCCGCAGAGAACGGGGCACAATGTGTCCATGGGACGCCATCAGCAGACTGGGTACCTCGCTTCGGGCACGGTGCTGTCGCGCCGTTACGAGATCCGTGCTCCGCTCGGGCACGGCGGCGCCTCGGTGGTTTACCGCGCCTACGACCTCTTGCTGCATCGGCTTGTTGCGCTCAAGGCCTTAACCGAGCACGCAGCCGAGCAGCCCCACGCAGCCGAGCGGTTCGAGCGCGAGGCCCGGCTCCTCGCCGCTCTCAACCATCCCAGCATCGTCACGGTGCACGACGTGCAGGTCGACGACGGCGTCCCCTACCTCGTGATGAAGCTCCTCGAGGGCTCTACCCTGGCCGAGGTCATCGCTCGCCACGGGCCCATGGAGCCCCGCCGCGCAGCCGGCATCGCGCAGACGGTTGCGGATGCGCTCGTATGCGCGCACGCGGCCGGCATTGTTCACCGCGACATCAAGCCTCACAACGTAATGCTCACAGCCGACGGACGTGTGACACTGCTCGACTTCGGCATCGCGCGAGTTGCCGCGTGGACACCGCTCACCGACTCCACACTCGTCAGGGGAACTGCCGAATATCTTTCGCCCGAGCAAGCGCGCGGCGAGCCGCTCGATGGCCGCTCGGACATTTACGCACTGGGCATCACGCTGTACGAGATGCTCACGGGCCACCCCCCGTTTTCAGACGCGAGCGCGCTGGCCGTCGTCTACCAGCACATCGAGCAACCGCCCCCCGCCGTGCCCGCCGCCCCCGAGCAGCTCGCCGGAATCGTGCGCTCGTGTCTCGCCAAGGCACCCGCCGACAGACCGCCGAACGCCACAATCCTGAGCGACGCCTTGCGCGCTTTCGTTTCTCACGCGGTCATCCCGCTTCCGGGAGACGAAATCGGCGCCATGGACACCACCTCGTCCCCCGCCGACACCACCGTGTACGAGACGCGCCTTGCCGGGCTGCGACGCGGGCTGGCCGCCGGTGTTGCGGCGGTGGCTCTCGCCCTGACCGGTCTCGGTGTCTTTCTGTGGCAGAGCCACGGAACCGCCATGGGCCGCCCGAGCCTGGGCTCGCCGGCACGGCTGAACGCGTCGATGGCGTGCGACAACTGGCTCGGCCCCCGGGTGTCGCTGGATTGGCGTGCGGCGGCGGCGGCCGACGGCTACGTCGTCTACCGCAGCGACGACCACGGTCCCTTTGCCAAGGTCGGGATTCTGTCCGGACGGAGCGCGTCCAGCTTCACCGACCATGGGCTCAAGCCGAACACCACTTACGACTACCGGATCCGCGCGACGGCCGGGAGCAGGCTAAGCAACGGCGCTGCGGGAGCAGACGTGCACACCCCCTACGTGTGCCTGTAGCAGTAATTCGTCATCAGAGGTCACTGGCGCTCGACTCGGCCTGCGTGGTCCTCGAGGGCGCGCCGCAGGGATTCCTGGGTGACAGAAGTCGTGACGTCTCCGCGCGTTCGCTCGATGATCGAGCGCGCCACGTCGGTGAGCCGGCGCAGGCCATGCGTGATCCCGTCCGGGTAGTCGATCGTTACGAGCATGTGGTAGATGTCGTCCATTGTCGCGAGCAGCTCCTCGCAGCGTTTGAGCTCGCCCTGTCGCATCAGATCGAGGATGTGCCGGCGCAGCTCGCCGATGGACTCGGCCATGCCCTTGAGGTAAGCCGACGCAGGCAACCCCAGATCGCGATGTGACGGCAGCTCGGCGCCGGTGATGAGGGCGCGCGTGATGCGAGCCTCCGCGAGCTCTTTTTCGGCATCGTGCACGAAGCCGGCGTGACGGACATCGGGGTAGTCCTCGAGCGCGTCGCGGGCCTCGTCGACGCTGCGCTGCGCGTCATCGAGCAGCTCCGAGGCTGCGTCCAGCTCGTGTCGATGCAACGCTCGGATTGCATTGCCGCACGAGCGGATGGCGCTGCGGGCGGCCGTCAGTCCGCGTTCGCGGGCTTTCGTGCCGGCGCCGAGCTCTGCGCGCAGCTCCTCCGCCAGAGTTACCAGATCCATTCGGGCAAGCCTATCCGTAGGGCTCCAGGGTCAGCGGCGCCCGCCTGCCCTCAGCGGCTGGCGCTGGTCGTGCGTAAGTGGGGGGCCGCGACGTGCGAGCGGACGAACCTTTGCGAACTGCTCGTCGCGCCGGTGTTTGGCTTCCCGCAGAGAGATCAAGAACAAGCCGAGCGACAGGTCCGCGACGATGTTCACGAGCCACAACCCTCCGCCAAGCCAGCCGGCGAGCAGAAGCGTGAGGGGGGCCGCGGCAACAAGAAACATGAGCGCTTTGCGCCGCCGTTCCTGCACCGCACGACGAGTTTGCGCGGCGCGCCGGTCTTCGCGATCGGGCATCATCATCCACCTTCCCCTGAGCCCTCGTGTGCCCGTCGGTCCGATGATCTCCATTCCTTTCCTAAAGCGTTGCGTCGATCCCAGAGGGGCAGCGCGCCGAGCCCGCCGCCTGGCGGGAAGCAGAACGGCGACCCACGCCACAACCAAGAGAACGAGGACGAAACCCGTCAAGAGCAAACCTCAGCAAACGACTGTCGAGACGCCCTCACGCTAGCGCGCCGGGCGCGCGCCGGTCCGGATTTGTGTGCTTCTCATCGAAATAGCGGCCGCTCGGGAAGTCTTAGGCGGCTGGGACGCTTGATATATATAGAATCCGTGAACATCGTTCACGCCAGCCCATCACACAGCCCCGCGAGCGGACGTGCCTTGCAGTCCATCGCACCCACTCATCGTCACAAGGAGCCTGATTAGATGCCCCTCGAGATCATTGCCACCCGGGAATCCATCGACCGCGCAGCCGGCGATGTCCTGCTGGTAGCCGCGTTCGCCGGTGCCACCGGCGGAGTAGAGCTTTCCGCTGCGGCCGAGGAGGCGGCTCGGGTTCTCGACTGGTCGCTGGCCGAATACCTCTCCGACAGCGGCTTCAAGGGCAAGCCCGGAGAGCTGGCGAGCGTGCCGGCCCTCGGCAAGCTGCCCGTCAAGTCTGTGGCGGTAGTGGGGCTCGGCCCCCGGGACGAGACCGGGCCCGGCACGTTCAGGCGCGCAGCGGCGGCGGCGGCGCGGCACCTGGCCGAGCAGTCGGTGATCGTGTCGGTGCTGCATCAGGCGGGTGACGGCGACGACATCACCGGTGCGGCTGCCGAAGGCTTCCTGCTCGGCTCCTACCGGTTCCTCGAGCACAAGAGCGACCCGCACCCGGCCCGGCTCCGAGAGATCCGGTTCCTTGGAGCCGGCGAGGACGCAATCGAGCGCGGACTTGCCTACGCCTCGGCCGCGAACTGCGCCCGCGACCTCACCAACGAAACGCCTGCATTCCTCACCCCTACGATCCTCGCGCGCCGGGCACAAGAGATCGCCGCCGAAAACGGGCTCACCTGCACCGTCCTTAAGGCCGGCGATCTGAAGGACAAGGGCTTCGGGGGGATCCTCGGCGTTTCGGCCGGCTCACCCGAGGAACCTCGGCTGATCGAGCTTCGCTACTCGCCCGAGGGCGCGACCCGCTCGGTTGCGCTCGTGGGCAAGGGCATCACCTTCGACTCTGGCGGCCTCTCACTGAAGCCCGCCAAGGGCATGGAGACTATGAAGACGGACATGGGCGGGGCCGCGGCCGTACTCGGCGCGATGTCGTCCCTCAGCCGATTGTCGCCCAAGGTCGAGGTGCGCGCCTACATCGCGTCGTCCGAGAACCTGCCGGGTCCGGGCGCGATCAAGCCGGGCGACGTCATAACTCACTACAGTGGAACAACCTCAGAGGTGCTCAACACAGATGCAGAGGGCAGGCTCGTGCTCGCCGACGTGCTGGCGCTGGCCTCGGAGAGGTCTCCCGACGCCATCGTCGACGTCGCCACTTTGACGGGCGCCATCGTGGTGGCACTCGGCGAGGGCGCGACCGGCTTGTTCTGCAACGAGGACGATCTCGCAGACGAGATAGGTGAAGCCGGCGAGCGGGCCGGCGAGCGGGTATGGCGCATGCCCCTTTTCGACGACTATCGCAAGGACCTCGACTCGGAGATCGCGGACATCAAGAACGTGTCCGATCGGCCGGGTAAGTCCATTCACGCTGCCTTGTTCCTGCGCGACTTCGTCGGCGAGGGTATTCCCTGGGCGCATCTCGACATCGCCGGGACGGCGCGGGCCGAGAGCAGCCATGACGAAGTGTGCCGCGGAGGCACCGGTACGGCCGCTCGCACGCTCCTCGCGTTTGTAGAAGGACGATCGTCCTGATCACCGAGCCCGCGCGCGCGCCGGCCGAGGTCGCTGCCGGGGACTACAAGGAGGCGCTCAGCCGATTCACGAGCGGGGTCACGTTGATCACGGTCGCAGCCGGGGGTGAGCAACAGGGCATGACCGCGACGTCGTTTGCCTCTGTGTCGCTGGTACCGCCCCTGGTGCTCGTGTGCCTGGAGGAAGGATCGCGCACTCGACGATTCGTCGAGCAGACGGGCGGATTCGCCGTCAACGTCCTCGCCGAGGACCAACGCTCGCTCGCCGAGCACTTTTCCTCCAGGAAGCCCAAGTCATTCGCCCACGTGCCTTACACGAGCGGCATCCTCGGCGCACCGCTGATCGCCGGCGCGCTCGCATCCCTCGAGTGCAGAACCGAACAGATGATCGATGCCGGCGACCACGTCGTCGCGATCGCTCGAGTGATATCCGTGATCACTCGCGCCGGCAACCCCCTCGCTTACTTCAGCCGCGCATACAGGCACCTCGGATAAGGGCCCCCGTCAGCCCTCCTCCACCCGCAGAACGGTTCCTTTGACCACCGAGGCGGGCAGCCCGCCCGCCGCCATCTCAAGCGCATAGCCGCGTCCGAAGACCAGCCGGCTGAGCCTCCACGGCCGCATGCCCCGGACCACATGCTTGACCTTGAAGGTGCGGTCGACCCACGCGACGTCGATGGCAAAGCGCATGCCGAAGGTGTGTACCTGCACGGCACGCTCGAACAGCACGGCAGTAGAAGGAGGCAGTGAGTCCATGCCGAGAAGGCCGCGCGATCGCTCCGTAAAGCTCTTCGCGCGGCGCACCTCGCTTGCCACGACGTGGCCGCCGTCCGCCACGACTATCCGCTCGGTCACGTGCAGTAGGTTACGCGCCGAGTCAACCCGCTAAGAGAGCCGAGAGGCAGGAGGAACCCCCGATGCAGAAGTGGGAATACGCCACGGTGCCGCTGATATCGCACGCGCTGCAGGAAATCCTCAACCAGTGGGGCGAGGAAGGCTGGGAGCTCGTGCAGGTGATCGAGAGCCCGCAGCTCGGAACGACGGCCTACCTGAAGCGGCCCAAAGCCTAGGCGTCGCCGCTCCGTCGCCACTCGCCCGAGCGCCCGCCCGACTTCGCCAGCAGCCGGATGTCGGTGATGGTCACCTCCCGCTCGGTGCCCTTGACCATGTCGTAGACGGTGAGCGCGGCGACGGCAACTGCAGTCAGCGCCTCCATCTCGACGCCGGTTCTCTCGGATGTGCGGACCATGGCACGCACCTCGATCCCCTCCTGGCACGGAGCAAGGCCCATGTCGATGCCGGTGATGCCGATCGGATGGCACAAGGGGATGAGCTCCGGAGTCCGCTTAGCCCCCATGATCCCGGCGATGCGCCCGACCTCGAGGGCGTCGCCCTTGCTCAGCTCACGACGAGCGACGAGGTCTCTCGTCGCCGGCGACATTCGCACCACGCAAGACGCAGTTGCGACGCGCTCGGTCACGTCCTTAGCGGTGACATCGACCATGCGGGCCTCGGCTTCGGGGTGCTTGTCACTCACGTGCCGGCCTCCTTGTCTATGCCGGGGTTATCGGGCAGGCGCCATACCTCGACAACCACCTTGCTGCCGGCGGCGAGCTCGGTGTCCTCGACTGCAAAGCGCGCGACGCCGTGACATCCGACCAGGCTGGACTGGATGTGCGAGCCCTGCGGCCCCGTGGGCGTCGCAGTCCACCCGGCAGGTGACGCGCCGAGCCGCACGCGCACGAAGTGAAGGCGGCCCGGCACCTTGGTAATCGTCTCGCTCAGCTCTGCCGTTACGAGCGGACGCAGCAGCGATTTGCAGCCGCGCATCTTGCGAATTGCCGGGCGCACGAACTGCTCGAAGCCGATATGAATCGAAACCGGGTTGCCCGGGAGGCCGAGAAACGGCGTCTGCTCGAGTCTCCCCAGCACTACGGGTCTGCCCGGCTGCATTGCGACGCGCCACAGCTCTATCGCGCCGAGCTCCTCGACGACATCCTTGACGAAGTCGTAGCGACCGACGGCAACGCCACCCGAGGACACGACGAGGTCCCCCAGGCCTGCGGCGCGCGCAAAGAGCTCCCGTGTCGCGTCGATGTCGTCCGGCACGCGTCCCAGCCGCACCACCTCCCCGCCGGCCTGCGTGATGAGGGCAGTGAGCGCAAGGGAGTTCGAATCGCGTATTTGTCCCGGACGCGGCTCCTCCTCGGGAGCCACGAGCTCGTCGCCGGTGACGAGCAACACAACGCGCGGCCCCCGGCGCACCCGCAGGGGAGATAACCCCAAAGACGCGACCATCGCGAGCTCACCGGGGCCAAGCTCGGTTCCGGCCTGCACCACCATTGCGCCCGCGTCGACATCGTCCCCGGAGGGCCGCACGTGCTGCCCGGGCGGAGCGGGCGCCGTGACGATGACCGTGCCATCTCGTTCCTCGGTCTGCTCGACTTGGACCACCGCATCGGCGCCCGGGGGAAGCGGAGCCCCGGTCATGATGCGCACCGCGCTGCCGGGCTCTACCTGCGCTTCGCCCGGATCTCCGGCACGCACCTCCCCGGCAATGCGCAGCTCGAGCGGCGTGTCGTCCGAGGCCCCTTCCCCTTCGGCCCCAATGAGTGCATAGCCGTCCATCGCCGAGTTGGCGAAACGCGGCAGCGCATGTGGGGCTACGAGATCCTCGGCAACGACGAGCCCCAGCGCATCGGCAACCAGCTCGTCGACCACCGGTACCGGCGAGACGCGCGCAAGGACGCGCTTTCTCGCCTCGGCGACAGTCAGCATCGACTCGTTAGCCAAGACGCTCCCTCAGGTAGCGTCGAAACGGCTCCGCCAGATCCTCGCGCCGTAGCGTGAGCTCCACCGTCGCCTTCAAGTAATCGAGCTTCTTACCGACGTCGTAGATCGGGCCGTCGTATACGTACGCGTAGATCCCTTGCTCGCGGGCGAGCAGCCGCATGGCGTCGGTTAGCTGTATCTCTCCACCGACGCCCTTGGAAGTGCGTTCGATTGCGTCGAAGACGTCCGGTGTGAACACGTAGCGCCCGCGCGAAGCAAGGTTGCTCGGAGCCTCCTCGACGGGCGGCTTCTCCACCATGTCGAGAACCCTTGCGACGTCTACCCCGACGAACTCGGCGTCGATCGCGCCGTAGGCTGAGATCGACTCCTTGGGCACCTCCTGCACGGCTACGACGCCCGCCGAGTGCTCTTGGTAGATCCCGATCATGCGCTCAATGAGATGCGGTTCGTCGCCGCGTGGTGAAGGCACTATCTCGTCGCCCACCATGACTACGAAGGGCTCGTCTCCAACGTGATCGCGGCCCATCAGCACCGCGTGCCCGAAGCCCAGCGGTTCCTTCTGGCGAACGTAGTGGACGTTTGCCAGATCGGCGATCGCCCGCACCTCGGCAAGGAGCTCGTCCTTGCCCGCGTCCTCGAGGTGATGCTCGAGCTCGAGCGAGCGGTCGAAATGGTCCTCGATCGAAGACTTGCCGCGGCTCGTCACGATGAGGATGTCCTCGATGCCGGCGCGGACCGCTTCCTCGACGATGTACTGAAGCCCCGGCTTGTCGACTACGGGAAGCATCTCCTTCGGCTGCGCCTTGGTGGCGGGCAGGAAGCGGGTGCCGAGGCCGGCGGCGGGCAGCACGGCTTTGCGAACTGTCAACAGTCACATCCTCCAAGTCGTCGTTACGGCCGAGCTGCAAAAACGGGGCCGGGAAGGGTCGGGCGCGCGTCAGTGTAGTGCGAGGGGTGACGGGCCCCCGGCGGCGGCAACCCGGTCGCGGCCCTGCTGCTTGGCCTGGTAAAGAGCCCCGTCGGCGGCATCGACGAGGTCCCTGAAGGTCTTGCCGTGCTTGGGATAGGTGGCAATGCCGATGGACACCGTCAGCGGCAGTGCCTCTTCGCCTTCGTCCCCGAAGGACGACTTTCGTATGACATCTAGGATCTTCTCCGCGGTGGCAATTGCGCCTACGAGATCGGTCTCCGAAAGCATGCACACGAACTCTTCGCCGCCATAGCGAACAAACGTGTCCACCTCGCGCACGATGCCGTTGACGCGCCGGGAGAACTCGACGAGAACTGCGTCGCCGCGTTGGTGCCCGTAGGTATCGTTTATCTCCTTGAAGAGGTCGAGGTCGAGCAATAGCAGCGAGAAGGGACGGTCGAATCGCTCGGCCGTGGCGATTACCTGACGGGCCTGCATCTGCAGGTAGCGCCGATTCCACACTCCGGTGAGGCCGTCGGTAAGAGATAGGCGCTGCGCCTCTTCGTGCAGGATGATGTTCTCGACTGCGACACCGGCCTGGGTCACGAGGAACTCGAGCATCTCGAGATCTTCGTCGCTGAACGGCCGGTCGGCATCCTTGCGGTACAGAGCGAGGACGCCGCGCGCCCTTTCGTTGCCGTGCAGCGGCACTGCGATCGCGGCCGGCCAGCGCGGCTCCCCGGCGGCCAGCGGAGCGGGCTCGTCTGCCGACAGGAAGTGCTTGGTCCCGCTCGCCACGACGTTGCCGACAAAGCCCTCGCCGCGCGCCACTCCGGCAAGCTTGACGCCCTCGGCATGCCGGGTGAAGGCAGGCTGAAGCACCCCGCGCGCGGGCGAGAACATCCACAGCACACCGGCGTCCGCAGTCACTGCGTTAGTCGCGAGGTTGAGAATCGAGTCGAGCATGTGGTCCATGTCCGTAGTCGAGCGCAGCGTGTTTCCGACCTGCCTCAGCGTGAGCTGGAGCTGGTTACGCGATTCGACGAGCTGCTTCATGGTGTTGTTCAGCTCCGCGGCCATGACGTTGAAGGCAGTTGCGACTTGGCCGATCTCGTCCCTTGAACGCACCCGGACCCGGTGCTCGAAGCGGCCTTTGGCGAAATGGTCGCTGGCCCTCGCGAGGTCGGCGAGGGGCTGGGTGATCAGCCGCGCCAGCAGGTAGGCAAGTGCGGTGATGCCGATGAGGGCAAGCGCCAGCAGCCCGATCACCGAGGTGAGGAACCGCCTCGACACATCGTTAATGGGGCCCGAGGGAGTCGAGGACAAGACCGCGACGCCGGGGACGATCCGCTGCGCCCTGGCCCGGCTTCCGCCGTCGCCAATGGGGATGTCAAACGGACGGCTGTAAGAGATGCCGGTCGGAACGGGCCCGGCGAGGGGCTCGGTGGAGGCCACGATCTTTCCGTTTACGACGAGCGACAACGCCGAGGTGCCCTCCTGGGCCGCGCCCAAGAGCGATTTGTCGAGCCAGAACCCTCCCACGACCGTGCCCACCTTGCCTTTGCCGGCCACCACCACCGGAATCGGGGCCGTGCGAACGAAGCCGGGCCCGACTTGGCGCGAGGAATGCAAGACGGCGTCCACCGGAGGCGGATCGAAGCCCTTCAGAAACTCTCCGGGGCGGCTCGCGGACGCAACGGGCGCCGGCGCGCCGTCGAGGACCGAGATGAAGTCGATCCCGTCGCCTCGCGCTAGGGTCCGAGTCAGCACCTTGTGGACTGCAGAACCGTTGTGGGCGAGTAGCAGGCGCCCCAAGCGAGGGGACATTACGGCCGCCCGTACTCGGTCGTCGAGGACGTCGACCCGATCGTTGTAGATGGCGATCGTCGAGTCCAGGGCGGGGCCGAGCGAGCTCACCGCCCGATTCGATATCTCGCGCACAACGAGCCGTTGCACGATGAAGCCTGCGGTGGCTAGGGGCAGGATCACGATGATCACGAAGAACAGCGTGAGTCGCCTCTGCAGGGTCATGGCGCGCCCGCCTCCGCCGCTCGCAAGGCGCCGGCGGCGGTCCTCATCTCGTGCCCCTCGGACGGCTTGCTGGTGGTTGCCACTCCCCTGACCCTTCCTCGTGGCGTTACACCTATCTCTTCGGCTCCGGCCCGCATCTGCTCAAACTAATGAGAAGATGCCACCCATGCCCATCTACGAGTACGCGTGCACCGCCTGCGGCGAACGCACGGAAGCCAAGCAAGGCTTCGCCGATCTCCCCCTCGAGGACTGTCCCCGCTGCGGAGGCAGGCTGCGCAAGCTCTACTCACCCGTTGGCATCGTATTCAAGGGTTCCGGCTTTTACTCGACAGATGCCCGCAAGGAGGCCTCAAAGAAGTCCTCCGCCGCCTCCGAGGGAGGCTCCGGGGCCGAGAAGGGCGCAGGAGCCGAGAAGGGCTCGGGGTCCGACCGGGGCGGGAGGTCCGAGAAGGGCGCAGGAGCCGAGAAGGGCTCGGGGTCCGACCGGGGCGCGAGGTCCGAGAAAGGCTCGCGCAAGGATCCTGCGGACAAGCGTTCCGCGGCCACGGCAGAAACGAAGAGGTCCGATCCACCGAAGTCGGAGAAGTCCGCTTAGATGGCGGGGGGCGTCAACGTCGGGGTCTTTGGCGGCTCCGGCTTCTACTCCTTCCTCGACGACGTCAGGCAGGCCGAGATCGACACGCCCTACGGAGCTCCCTCCGCGCCGGTGTCCATCGGGCGCATCGGCGAGCACGAAGTTGCCTTTCTCCCCCGCCATGGGGTCAAGCACCACCTCCCTCCGCACAAGATCAACTACCGGGCGAACCTATGGGCACTCAAGGAGCTCGGGGTCAGCCGCATCATCGGGCCGTGCGCGGCGGGGTC
Organism: Actinomycetota bacterium; assembly: GCA_038254435.1. GTDB lineage: Bacteria > Actinomycetota > CADDZG01 > CADDZG01 > WHSQ01 > JBBSGD01. Next base: position 19,234 of record JBBSGD010000022.1, on the reverse strand, counting down.
GCTCAAGAAGGATGTAGAGCCGGGGCAGTTCGTAGTCTCGGACCAGCTCATCGACAACACCAGCGGGAGGATCGACACCTTCTACGACGGCCCCCAGACCACGCACGTGTCCTTCGCCGACCCTTACTGTCCCGAGCTGCGCGAGCTCACGGTGAGCGCAGCCCGAAACGAGGACATAACCGTGCACGAGACGGGCACGATGATCGTTGTTCAGGGCCCACGTTTCTCGACCCGGGCCGAGTCGCGGCGGTACCAGGACATGGGCGGCGAGGTCATCAACATGACCCAGTACCCCGAGGCCTACCTCGCGCGGGAGCTCGAGATCTGCTACGTCAATGTCGCTCTCATCACGGACTACGACGTCGGCGTCAAGGGAGAGATCGACGCGGTCACGCACGAGGCCGTGATCGAGGTCTTCAACGCCAACAACGAGCGGCTCCGAAAGGTGCTGTTCTCGCTCATCCCGCAAATCCCGAGAGAGCGGAGCTGCATCTGCTCGCGCGCTCTTGAGGGCGCGCGTATGGAGACCTGACGGCGTGCCTATCCTGCAAGCCTTGGTCCTGGGGGTGGTCCAGGGGCTAACCGAGTTCCTGCCCGTCTCCTCCTCGGGTCACCTCGTGATCGTGCCTGCCTTGTTCAACTGGCATCAGCCCGGGGTCGCCTACGACGTGCTCCTTCACGTGGGCTCCCTGATCGCCCTCCTCATCTACTTCTCGGGCGAGATCCTCGCCATCATCAGGGGCCTCTTCGTGCCTGCCGGCAGCTCGCGCCGGCTACTCGTGCTGCTGATCGTCGGCTCGATCCCGGCCGCGATCTTCGGGCTCCTTTTGAAAGATGTTTTCGCACAGAGCTTTACCGATGCTCCGGCGTCGGCCATCGAGCTCGTGATCACGGGGGTGATCCTTGTGGCAGCGGAGCTGATACTCGCCTATCACCTGAGGCGCTCCTCCCAGGGCGGAGGGGACCTGCGTCACATGGAGAACATGACCCTGGCGGACGCGGGGCTCGTCGGAATCGCCCAGGCCATAGCGATCATTCCCGGCATCTCGCGCTCGGGCTCGACGATCGGCACCGGGCTGGCTCTCAAGATCACACGCGACGACGCGGCCCGCTTCTCGTTCCTGCTGTCGATCCCGGCTCTCCTAGGAGCGACCCTCGTCGAGATCCCCGACATGAGCAAGAGCAACAACATCGGGCTTGCCACGGGGGTCGCGGGTTTCGTGGCCTCGCTGATCGTGTCCTACGTGGCCATCGCAGGGCTGATCCGATATCTCAAGACGCACACGCTCTACCCCTTCGCCGCTTACTGCGTCGTGGCCGGGCTGATCTTCTACTTCCTCGTGCGCTGACCACAACCCAACTTTTCTCAAATTCGTGCGATTTTTCGGGGCCTGGTGAGAAAAGTTGCGGGGATTAGGCGCCGGCGTGCACGGCGGCTCGGACCTCGTCGGCGACTCGCTCGGGTGACAGGTGCACGTCATCCCAAGAGAAATACAGGACGGTCCAGCCGGCAAGCGCGAGGTCCCGGCTCCGCTTCAGGTCCCGCTCCCAACTCTCCTTGCCGCCATGCCAGCGGTAGCCGTGCGTCTCGATGCCGATCTTCAGCTCCGGGTAGGCAAAATCAAGCCGCGCCACCCCTCCACCCGGCCGCGTAACTTCGAACTGCGGGACTGCCTGGAACCCGTGAATCCCCTTGAGGATTCGCAGCATCTTCGCTTCGAGGGCGGCTGGCGAGAAGAGCCGTCCGGGAGTCCCTCGTCATCAGGGCTCGACGCAGGGCGCGGGTCCCCTTGCGGCCGCGGCCCCCGACGCGCTCCCACTCCCCCCAGAGGTCATCGAGCGTTGTCAGCTTGCGCCGCAGAGCGTCGTCGAGGGCGATCCCGAGCGAGGCCGGCGCCACGCCTGCCACGTCCAGCAGGGTGCGCTCCACCGGTGTCGCAGGGATACCGGTCAGGACCTGCGCACGGATCTCATCCGAGGGGCTGCGCCTGCGAACCACCACCCCCGACCGCCGGCGTCCGGTAGTAACGGAGATCTCGACGGGGCCGGGTGGAAAGCCGTCCAGCATCCACAACGCCGCCGCCGCGCGGTGCGACACGACGGCATGTCTCCCGGCCCAGACGACTGCGGCCAGAAGGGCGCCACGCCAAGTCGGCGGGACCGCCCTCGTCGTCAGGACCCCGGGATGCAGCTCGAGCCACCTGCCGGCGGCCACACGCCTGCGGACCGACTTGGGTGACATGCCCACGGCAATAGCCTCGGAGGTCGTCAAGACACCGTGCCGGCGCCCCGCGAGGGCCTCGGCCAGGACGTAGTCGCGCAGCGGCCTTGATGGCACCGCACGAGTCTCCCCGCGACGCACTCGACAGGCTGTCGCCTACCTCACCGACGCAACTTTTCTCAAATTCGTGCGATTTTCGGGGCCTGGTGAGAAAAGTTGCGGGGGATTAGGCGCCGGCGACCGTCATCTCGGCGATCAAGGTAGTTGCTCCGCCGAAGGAGCCCCCGAAGGGCAGCCAGCGCATGTCACCGGCCACCGCCACCACGCCGGCCAGGATGTCGAGCATGGGCAGGGCGATCGTCACTTCCTTGACGGGACGGCCCAGCACCCCGTTGTCGAGCAGCCGCCCCGTGACCCCCACCGAGAAGTCGCCCGACACGGCGTTGGCGCCCGAGTGGACGCCGTGGAAGTCCTGCACGTAGAGCGCCCGGCCCGCCTTTGCGAGCAGGTCGTCCCGGCTCTCTCCCGTCGATCGCAGGGCCATGTTGGACGAGGCCGGTCCGGGCGCCGACTTGAACCCGGCCCGCGCTGCGTTGCCCGTCGAGGCGCGCCCCTCTCGCCGGGCGCTGACCACGTCGTAGAGAAAGGACTGGAGCACGCCCCCGCGGATGACCTCGGTTCGAGACGTCGGCACTCCCTCGGCGTCCCACGGGGACGAGCCCGGTGCGCCGGGCACGCGCCCGTCGTCCACGAGTGACACGTTGGCGGCAGCGACCTCCTGCCCGAGCTTGCCGGCGAACAGCGAGCGCCCCTTCTGCACGGCCTCACCCGTGAGGGCAGCGGCGATTACTCCCAGGAACTGGCCCGCGGTGTAGGGATCGAAGACGACGGGCATGCGAGCCGATTGGATTTTGGTAGCGCCGAGCACGCCGAGCGCCCGGTCCGCGGCGCGACGCGCCGTCGACTGCGCGTCGAGCTCGCCGATCCCTCGTCCGAGGTCGAAGTCAAAACCGACTTCGGTGTCGTCACCATCTTCGGCGATGGCAAGCGAATAGCACCACGCGTCCGTCTCGCGGTAGGACGCAGCGATTCCCGAGGAGGTGGCCACAGCGGCCTCTACGTCGGAGTCCGCGTAAACGGACTCCTCGACGGTTCGGACGCGCTTGTCGGCGGCGCGCGTGGCCTGCTCGAGCTCGACGGCGAAAGCCACCTTGTCGTCCGGAGCCACCGAGCTCTGAAGTTCGTCGACGAGACCGGGGACGTCGGCAACCGGCTCTTCCCACGGCGGCGCGAAGGCCAGCGCGTCGTCGGAGGTGGCGTGGCGCGCGTTGCCGCGGGCGCGCCCCAACGCCCAGTCCAGGCCCTCATAGGTGAGGTCGGTCGTGTACGCAAACCCGATGCGGTTGGCGAGAAGGACGCGCACGCCCGCGCCGCGCGGCTCGGAGGAGGACAGGGACTCGACCTCCCCGTCGTAGGCCTTTACCGAGAAGTCGCGGGCGTGCGTCACGTACGCTTCGACCTCTTCTCCGTCCGCGGCCCGCTCGGTGATGCCTCGCGCGAGATCGAGAAGGTCGCTCACGTTTCGGTTCCGCCCACAGTGATGCGGCCGAGGAGAGTCGTTCCCATCCCGGTCGTGACCGGCGCCGTCTGTCCATCCTTGCCGCACACGCCCTCGCCGCGGTCGAAATCGCCGCCGACCGCCTCGATCACGGCGAGCATCTTGGGCCCGTTGCCGATTAGCTGCGCACCGCGGATCGGATAGGCAAGGGCCCCGTTCTCGATCATGTACGCCTCGCTGGTCCCAAACACGAAGTTCCCCGTGGCGGGATTGACCTCGCCCCCGGCGAAGCTTGCTGCGAAGACCCCCCGCTTGACCGAGCGCAGGATCTCATCCTCATCGTCGGGTCCGGGCAGCAGATAGGTATTGGACATGCGAACGAGCGGGAGATGGGCGTAAGACTGACGACGGCCGTTGCCGGTCGGAGGGTGGCCGATGCGCCTGGCCGACAGGAAATCGCTCAGGTGGCCGACGAGCACGCCGTGCTCGAACAGCACGGTCCTTTGCGCGGGCACGCCTTCATCGTCGACTGCGTAGGAGCCCCACGCGCCGCCGTCGGTGGCGTCGTCGACGATAGTCACCTTGTCCGAGCCGAACGAGTCGCCTCGGCGCTTCGCATAGACGCTCGCCTCCTTGACGAGGGTGTCGGCCTCGAGCCCGTGCCCGCACGCCTCGTGGATGAGCACGCCGCCGCTCTTGGGGGCGAGCACCACAGGGAGCTCACCCGCCGGCGAGGGCCTCGCGTCCAGCATCGTCACGGCCTTGGCGGCCGCCGTTGCGGCGATGGCGGCGGGCTCGTGCAGCTCGAGCAGCTCGTAGCCGCCGCTGTGCCCGGGAGCCTCGAAGCCGGTCGCGATCTGTCCGTCCCGGGACGCCACTACCTGCACGGCGAAACGAAGACGGGTGCGGTCGTCCGTAGCCCAGCGGCCATCCGAGGCCGCGACGAGGATCTTCTGGTGCACGTCCGCGTAGGAGCACACGACCTGCCTCACCTCGGCCCCCGCCGCGCGTGCCGACTCGTTCGCCGCCTGCAGTGCCTCGGCCTTCGCCTCGGCCCCGACGGACTCGGGCGCACGCCCGACGGGATGCCGCGCCCCTGAGGCAACGGGGCTCATCTGCGCGGCGATGGGGGCCGGGTCACCCGCAAGCCCGGCCCGCGCCGCCCGGGCGGCCTCGAGCAGGGCATCAGTGGTGAGCACGTTGGTGTAGGCGTAGGAAGACCGTTCGCCTGCGATGACCCGGATGCCGGCGCCGGCATCGCGGCCCGAGGCGACGTCTTCGACGCGCGAATCCTCGAGCCTGAGGCTCGTCGTCGAGCGATCCTCGACGTAGATCTCGGCCAGGTTTCCCCCGCGCCTGAGCGCCTCTGCGAGCACCTTTTTCACGACGGATTCCTCGATCACGAGCGACAGGATAAGCCCGCCACCCGACGCCGCCATCCGAGCACGGGGAGGGCCGCCTCACTTCGGTGCCCACCCCCACCCCCCGAGGGCTCGTGCGCTTGTGCGTTTTGCGTCCGGCGATGTACGCTCGCCCTGGGTCGGAAGAGCACGGGGTTCGCAGCGCATAGCTTGCTGCGGCGGCGGATGACCGATCCACTTGCGGATGGACGTCAAGAACAGACGCAGCCACAGTCGCAACAAGAGGAGCCCTCCTGGCCGCCGACCCAATCCACAGCGCAGAGGACCGGATGTCCCTCATTCGCGACCGGCTCGTGGAAGCACGGCGCGAGCTCGACGCGCTCATCGGCGACGCCTATCTTCGACCCCGCGCCTCCATAGTTCCGGTGCACTTTCTTGATCTGGCTTCCGCAGTTGAGAAGCTGCGGTGGGCCGAGAAGGAATGGCGCGAGCTCGACAAAGAGCGCGCCGAGCACTCTCATCCGTCGGCCGCAGCCGGTGGAGCCCAGCGTCTGGTCGAGGTAGCCGACCCGCCGGTGGAGATGCAGGCTGGGCGCCGCTCCTCCTGAAGATCAGCGCGGCGGCATGCGTAGCGCGCCGTCGAGCCGGATCACCTCGCCGTTGAGCATCGGATTGGTCACGATGTGACGCACGAGCGCGGCGTACTCCTCCGGCCGACCGAGCCTGCGAGGGTGCGGAACGTCCTCGGCCAGCTTAGCGCGGGCCTCGCCGGGCAGTCCGGCAAGCATCGGAGTGTCGAAGGTGCCCGGCGCAATCGCAACGCACCGCACCAGCTTCGAGGCGAGGTCTCGCGCCAGCGGGAGCGTCATGCCTGATATCCCTGCCTTGGAGGCAGAGTAGGCGGCCTGGCCGATCTGCCCGTCGAAGGCGGCGATGCTCGAGGTGTTGACGATCACCCCTCGCTCCTCGCCGTCCGGTGCCTGTGCCGCCATACGCGCCGCCGCGAGCCTTATGACGTTGAAGGTCCCGATGAGATTAATGCGCACGACCAGCTCGAAGCGCTCGAGGTCGATGGGCGAGCCGCCGCGCGTCAGAACTCGTCCCGGAAACCCCACGCCTGCACAGTTGACGACGACATGCAGGCCACCACGCTCCTCGGCTGCGAAGTCCACTGCGGAACGAACGTCCACCTCGCTCGTGACGTCCGCGGCGGCGAAGTGTGCCCGCTCACCTATTTCGCTCGCCATGCGCTTGCCGTCAGAGCTCGGCAGGTCAACTATTACCACAAACGCTCCCGCGCCCGCGAGCATCTTCGTTGTCGCGAGCCCGAGTCCCGAAGCCCCCCCGGTGACGAGCGCAACCTTTCCCTCGATTTTCATGACGTGTCTCCTTTTGTGCGGTAAGGAGCGCCGGCCGCCCTACGCGGCGGAGAGCGCGCCCCGGCTAAGCGGCTAAGCGTCGCGCGGTTAAGCGCCCTCGACTACCTCGCCGGAGGCGAGCACCAGGCCGTCCTCGCAGCGTGATTCCACGCGCCCGTCAGAGAACTGCTGGTGATACAAAGCCGCGTAGGCGCCGTCTCGCGCCAGCAGTTGCGCGTGTGAACCCCGTTCGATAATGCGGCCGCGATCAAGGTACATGATCGTGTCTGCCGCCAGAATCGTCGACAGGCGGTGCGCGATAGCGATCGTCGTGCGGCCCTCCATGAGCGGCGACAGAGCCTGCTGCACGAGGCGTTCCGAATGCGTGTCGAGCGCACTGGTTGCCTCGTCGAGGATCAGCACGCGTGGGTTCTTGAGGATTACGCGCGCGATGGCAAGGCGCTGCTTCTCACCGCCAGACATCTTGTAGCCGCGCTCGCCCACGAGCGTGCCAAATCCTTCGGCCATCTCCATGATTCGATCGTAGATGTGCGCGGCTCTCGCAGCGGCTTCGATCTCTTCGTCCGTAGCGTCAGGGTTCCCATAACGCAGGTTGTCGCGTACCGACGTGTTGAACAGATAGGTCTCCTGAGTCACCATGCCGACGATCTCGCCGAGTGAAGCCAGCCTGATGTCGCGCACGTCGATGCCGTCGATCGCGACGCGGCCCCGGCCCACGTCGTAGAGGCGCGGAATGAGATAAGTCAGGGTGGTCTTGCCCGCCCCCGACGGACCGACGAGCGCAACGAGCTCTCCGGGGCGGGCAATGAAATCGACACCCTGCACCGTCCACGGCCTCGGCTCCTCCCCCTCGTTGGTGATCGGCCTGTCGTAGCGGAACCACACGTCGTCGAACCGCACTTCGCCGTGCGCGCGCGACGGAGCCAGCTCGATAGCGCCATCGTGATCGACGATGTCTCGTTCGAGGTCGAGGTACTCGAAGACTCGATCGAAAAGAGCAAGGCCGGACTGAATCTCGATCTGCACGTTGAGCAACTGGCCCATGGGAAAGAACAAGCGGCTCTGCAGCGTGGTGAAGGCTACGATTGTGCCCACGAGGCTCCCCGGGGTGCCGTGCAGGTTGCCGCGCAAGAAGAGGTAGCCGCCGAGCAGATAGACGAATGCCGGCGTGATGGAGAAGAAAATCTGTACGAGCGCAAAGAAGCCGCGGCCCACCATTGTCTGCTTGATCTCGAGCTCGGCGAGTCGCTGGTTCTCCTTTCGGAAACGACCAATCTCGTACGCCTGGCGCCCGAATGCTTTGGACAGAAGGATGCCCGACACCGAAAGAGTTTCCTGCGTGATGGCCGTGAGGTCGGCAAGCGATTCCTGGGTCCGTCCCGACAGCTCGCGCCGGATCCGTCCCACCCTGCGGCTGAGAAGCAGGAAAAGCGGCAGGATGCCAAGCGACAGGAACGTGAGCGCCGGAGAGAGGATGAACATGACCACCACCGTCGACATGACGGTAGCCACGTTCGACACGATGCTGGAGGCAGTGTCGGTGAGAACGCTTTGCACTCCGCCGACGTCGTTTGACAAGCGGGACTGGATCTCACCCGTGCGGGTGGACGTGAAGAACTTGAGCGGCATCGACTGGAGGTGCGAGTAGAGCGCGTTGCGCAGGTCTTGCATGACGCGCTGACCCACGAGGTTGCTCTCGTAGGTCTGCCATAGCCCGAGGGCTCCGCTCACTATGGGGCTCAGGATCATCGCGCCGACGACCAGCAGAAGCAGGTGCAGGCGCGAGTCCGTGCTCCCCTGGCCGAGGATCACGTGCTGGAAGACGACCTTGATGAGCAGGGGGTTGATGAGCCCCAGGCCGACGGTGATCAAGATCAGCACGCCGACAAAACCGACCTTGCCTCGGTACGGACCGAACGTTCCCACGATGCGGCGAAACGTCCCGGCGCGCGCGGGACGCTGCGGTTCCTCGGGTGGTGTTATGCGATGTCTGTGTGCCACGCGCTACCTCCTCGCTCCACTCGGCAACGCTCCAGCGGGCTCGCGGATTCCCAGGCGCGGCTAGCGCACACGCTGCGCGATTACGACCCCGTCCCTCAGCGGCACGATTGTGCTGCGCCAATCGGTGTCGGCAGCGATACTCCGGTTGGTGGCGTCTATAGCCCCGGTCAGCTCCGGGTTCTTGTCCTCGACCAGCCCGGTAACGCGACCCGACCACAGCATGTTGTCGCAGATATAGAGTCCGCCGACCCTGACACGCTCTTTGCCCTTGGCCCACGCCTCCGGATAGCCGTCCTTGTCGATGTCGCAGTAAACGATGTCGAAGTCGCCATCGGCGCCGTCGAGCTCGTCGAGCGCGCTCGCCACGTGGTAGTGGATGGGGCCGTCGAGCCCGGCCCGGCCGAGGAAGTCAAGGGCGAGCCGCTCGTTCCCGGGGTCGGTGTCGGTAAGGTGAATCTGGCCCGAGGGCCCGGTGGCCCGTGAGAACCAATAGGCCGAGTACCCGAAGCCCGAGCCCAGCTCGAAGATGCGGCGGGCGCCGGCCGTGCGCGCAATGACCTCGAGCATTCGTCCGCAGAGGCGTCCGATGATCGGAAAGCCCTTCTGGTCGGCAAGAGCTTCCATCTCGTGCAGCACGGGATCGTCCTCTCCGGAGGCAAGATCATTTAGGTACGCGTTAATGGCCGGGTCGAGGATGTCCACCGCGAGAGGTTAACCGAGCACGAGGGCACGCAGCGGCTCGTGCAGGCAGGGTCCGGCGGCAACGAGGCCGGGAGAGAGTCCTCGCGGCGCCTCAAGCTCGGAGGTCGTGCCCCCCGCTTCCGTCACTATTAGCTCACCGGCGGCGCGGTCCCAGTGCTCCATGGGCGCCTCGAAGTAACCGTCGAGGCGCCCTGCCGCAACGTAGCAGAGGTCAAGGGCAGCCGAACCGGCTCGTCTTATGTCGCGCACCCGCGGAAGCATGCGGACAAGCCGGCCTGCTTGCACCGACCGAGCTTGCGCGTCGTAAGAGAACCCCGTACCGATGAGCGCCAGTGACAGGTCGGTCTCGTCGCTTACCCGCAGCCTCTTGCCGCCGAAGTGTGCGCCCCGGCCGCGCAACGCGCTGAAGGTCTCGCCGCGCACCGGATCGTGAACTACACCCGCGACACCTCCGTCGTCGTCCTCGACCGCCACGCTGACCGACCAATGCGGGATCCCATAGAGGAAATTGATGGTCCCGTCGAGTGGATCGATCACCCAGTTGAGAGCCGTCTTGGAAGCCGCGGCGCCGCCCTCTTCGCCGACGATCCCGTCGTCCGGCCTCCGCGTGGCGAGGAGCTCGACGATCTCTCTCTCCGCAGCGCGGTCGGCTTCGCTGACAAGATCGGTGGGAGTGCTCTTGGAGGTGACGCTACGCGCCGGCTTGTGCCAGTAGTCGAGCAACAGCCGCCCCGCCGCCCGGGATGCGTCGTGTGCAACTTGAAGGAGATCCTCGCTCGTCACGGGATGATCCTACGGTGCCGCCGGTAAGCCTCAACGGCCTTGCTCGACCGCCTGCCACGCCCTGCGCGCGGCGGCCAGCACAGGATCCCACAGCGGAGAGAACGGCGGGGCATAGGAGAGGTCGACGTTGATGAGCTCGTCCACGCTCATCTCATTCCACACCGCGGTAGCGAGCACGTCGATCCTCTTGGCCGCTCCTTCTTCACCGACAATCTGCGCTCCAAGCAGCGCGCCGGATCCCCGCTCGGCAACCACTTTCACCTTGATCGGACGGGCGCCGGGGAAGTAGCCAGCGCGCGTCGTCGAGTCAACCGTGACTCCGAGAGCGTCGAAGCCCGCTCGCTTAGCCTCGCTCTCGTTGAGTCCCGTGCGCGCTACCTCGGCGCCGCAGATCTTCGACACGGCGGTCCCGATGACGCCGGGGAAAGTTGCGTAGCCGCCCGAAACGTTGATGCCGGCGATCCGGCCCTCCTTGTTCGCGTGCGTTCCGAGGGCGATGGCAACCGGCCGGCGCGCCACCCGATGCCACTTCTCAGCGCAATCACCCGCGCTGTACACGCCCTCGGCCGCGGTTCTCATGCGTCGATCCACCGCTATGGCGCCCGATTCGCCGACGACAAGGCCGGCGGCGGAGGCGAGATCGGTATTCGGCCGCACGCCGATGCCGAAAGCGACGATCTCGGCACGGAGCGTGCGCTCTTTTGTGACGACACCGGCCACCCGGCCCCCGGTCGTTTCGAAGCCGGCAACCGCTTCGTTCGTTAGAACCTCGATGTCCAGGGCACGCATTGCATCCGCCACCAGCGCGCCCATGTCCGGGTCCAGCGTGCCCATCGGCTGCTCCGACCGCTCGATGAGGGCTACCGACAGGCCTCGCTGCTTGAAGGCCTCGGCCATCTCCAGTCCGATATAACCGCCCCCGACGACAACGGCGCGCTGCGGGGCAAACTCTCCGATATAGCGGTCGACGGCAAGCCCGTCGGGTAGCGTCTGCACGCCGAAGATCCCGCGCGCATCGGCTCCGGGAAGATCGAGCCGCACGGGAACGGCTCCCGTCCCGATGACGAGGTAGTCGAAGCCCTCCCACGCCTGGCCCGCGTCGCTTCGTACGTGCACCGACCGGCGGTCAAGGTCGATATCAAGTACCTCGTGTCCGGTCCGAGCGTCGATGTCGTAAGCGGACCTGAACTGTTCCGGAGTGCGAGCTATCAAGCTCTGAAAGGGTCGCACTACCCCGCCCACGAAGTATGGGATGCCGCAGGCCGAAAAGGAGGTGTACGGACCACGCTCGAAGGCGATTATCGAAAGGTCCTCCCGCCCCAGTCGCCTGCGCGCTTGCGACGCTGCGGACATGCTCCCCGCGTCCCCGCCCACAACCACCAGCCGCTCAGTCATCAACAGGTTCTAACCGCTGGGACGGCACTATGCGTTCACGACGGGCGCCGCCTCGTCACTGCAGCGCACGCAGATCGGCCAAACGCCCGCTGCGCGCCAGTCGTTCGAACGCCCGCGCGCTCGGTCTCACCGTTCGTCGCAGACCGTTGTCTCTATCTATGCCAACCAGCCCGAAGGTGGGCTCGTAGCCTTCAGCCCACTCGAAGTTGTCGAACGACGACCAGTAGAGATAGCCGCGCAAATCGAGTCCATCCGCGATCGCCTGCGCCGCCACCTGCAGGTGCAACTCGAGATAGTCGATGCGCTTCGCGTCGTCGTCCGTGGCGATGCCGTTCTCCGTGATCACGAGTGGCAAGCCGGCTCGGGCTGCAGTGTCCAGCGCACGTCTCAGGCCGGAGGGGCTGATCTCCCAACCCATCAGGGTCAGCGGAGCGCCCGGCGGGGCTTCGGCAAAGCGGCCGGGAAGCACAGGATCGACGCGCATCACCGTGTAGTACTGGACCCCGACAAAGTCGCCGGCGAGATCCTCGAGATAAACGTCCGCCATGGCGTGCTGCAGCTCGGCGCATGCGGCGCGGCAGGCCTCGTCGTCCCGGGCGGGCACGAGATCCGGCAGTTGCAGGCAGATGCCGGCCTTGGGAGAGCCGGCTCCCGCCGCGAGAGCGCTTACCGCGGCGCGATGAGCCTCGATCAGAGACTCGGTGACCTGCCGCCAGTGCTTAGGATTCTGAAGCGCGGGAGGGTGATAGCCGGCCATGTGCCCGAAGTAGGCAACGATCTGCGGCTCGTTAATCGTGCACGCCCACGGCATCAAGTCCCCCAGATCGGCTGCTACACGCTCGCAGTAACGCGCGAAGAGGGCGACGGCATCGCGCGCAAGCCAGCCTCCCTGCTCGGCGAACCAGCGCGGCAGGGTGAAGTGATGCAGCGTCACAAATCCGGTCAGGCCGTTATCGGCAAGGGCGCCGAGCACTCGTCGATAGTGGTCGATCGCCGCCGCGCTGAACTCGCCTGGCTCTGGTTCGATGCGCGACCACTCGAGCGACAGCCTGTGAGCGTTCTGCCCGAGGCAAGAGAGGAGGGCGAAGTCATCCGCGTAGCGATGATAGTGGTCGATCGCGTCGCCCGACGGCTCCTTGGCACTCGAGCCGGGCGTGTGCTCCCACGCCCACCAGTCGTTGGCCACGTTGTTGCCCTCGACCTGGTGGGCGGCGGTCGAGCTGCCCCACAGGAAGCCGGGCGGAAAGTCGCGCCGTGCCGGAGGGGTCACCGTTCAAGCTCGCTCAGAGGGATCATGCGCGTGTCGCGTCCCTCGTGGCCTGTGTCGTCGGCTGCATCACCCGTGGCTTCTAAGGCGTGCTCAGCCGACGCGCCCCGCGCCTACGAACTCTGACCAGTACACAGGGACGACACGAACGTTTGCACCGGTATAAGGCGCTTCGACCATGCTGCCGTTTCCCATGTACATCGACACGTGATGGATGGGGCTCCCGTAAAAGAGAAGGTCGCCGGGCCGCAGGTCCGACTGCGACACGCGCGCCGTCGCCGCGTACTGCATGCCCGAGTTGTGCGGCAGGGCCACGCCGGCCTGCGACCACGCCCACATAGTGAGGCCCGAGCAATCGTAAGAGTCAGGGCCTACGGCTCCCCACACATAAGGCTTGCCGACCTGTGAGAGGGCAGCATGCACAGCCACCGAACCTGCAGAGCTCGACGCAGGAGCAGGGGCTGGGGCTGGGGCTGGGGCTGGGGCTGGGGCTGGGGCTGGGGCCGGGGCTGGAGCAGGAGCAGGCGCCGGGGCCGGGACTGGAGCAGGCGCTGGGACTGGAGCAGGCGCTGGGGCCGGGGCTGGAGCAGGCGCTGGGGCCGGCGCTGGGGCCGACGTAGGTGCCGGAGCCGGTGCCTGCCTCTTCTCCTTGGCGGCCGCGGCACGTGCTCGGGCCCTGGCCGCCGCGTCGGCGCGCGCCTGGGCTTGAGCGGCTTTCTTGATCGCAAGAGCCCTTGCTCGAGCCGCACGCCTCTGCCGCCGCTCGCGCGCCGCTTGAATCTGGGCCTCGAGCCGATTGATCTCGTCTTGCTGTCCTGCCAACCTGTGCTGGATGTCGCTCTTGAGGGTGCTCAGCCGCTTCTCGGTGGCAGCCGCTTCGGCTCGCGCCGAGCGAAGGCCCCTCAGCTCGGACTGGAGTCGCTGCTTGTCCGAGGTGAGGCGCTCGATTACTCTCGTGCGGGCTCGATCCGTGCTCTCGAGATACTGAAGCCCCGACTCGAACTGGGACACGTCGTTCGACGACAGGATGATCTGCAAATCTGACGTCGCCCCGCCCTTGTAGAGCTCGCGCGCGAGGTGAACCGTCTTGCTCTCTCCCGCCGCCACACGTTCGCGTAGCTGCCCGACCACTACTCTCTTGGCGGCAATGGTCTTGCTCAGCTCACCCAGCTTGCTCTCGACTGCGTTGTAATTTTCGACGGCAATCTCGAAGTTGTCACGCAGCTCGCGCACGCGTTGCTCGGCCGCTTGGAGCTGCTGTTTACGGGGAGTCGCTGATGAGGATTGGCCGAACCCTGCAATCGCGGGCGCGACAAACGAAGCTGCAAGGATTACTGCACATAGCGCCTTCCGCGACAGGCGCACACCCACGACCGACATCGCAGGGGACTCTACATCAGCAGACCGCCACTTCCAAGCAAACTCCCCGACGGACGCCTCACACGGCGCGGCCCACTATTCTTGTCCAAGGGCACAACGAGAGACCAAACGAGCTCGACGAGGAGACGATGATGACGCCTGAAAGCCCCCTTGGACACATCTCCGGGACGCTGCACGCCCCCGCACCCAGCAACGAACCGGTGCGCGACTACGCCCCGGGAGACTCGGGCCGCGCCACACTCGAGAAAACCCTCACCCGACTTGCCGCGGAGCCGCGCGACGCTCCCATGATCATCGGCGGCCAGGCTGTATCGGGCGGCAGCACCTTCACCGTAAGCGCACCACATCGTCATTCGCTCGAGCTGGCAATCGTTCAAGCAGCGGAGCCCCAGCACGTGGACCGGGCAATCAGAGCGGCGCTTGAGGCGGCACCGGCGTGGGCAGCTCTCGACTGGCACGAACGAGCCGCGGTTTTTCTGCGCGCATCCGAGTTGCTGGCCGGTGAATGGCGCGACACGATCACCGGTGCCACGATGCTCGGCCAGTCCAAGTCGGTCTTCCAGGCAGAGATCGATGCCGCCTGCGAGCTTATCGACTTCTGGCGATTCAACTGTCACTTCGTCGAACAGATGTACGAGCAGCAGCCTTTGTCGAGCGCCGGCACGTGGAACTACACCGACTACAGACCGCTCGAAGGTTTCGTGCTTGCAATGACACCCTTCAACTTCACATCCATTGCGGGGAACCTTCCTACCGCGCCGGCTTTGCTCGGCAACGTCGTGCTGTGGAAGCCGTCGGAGAAGCAAGCGTATTCGGCTCAGTACCTGATGGAGCTTCTGCAAGCGGCGGGGCTTCCCGACGGAGTCATCAATCTCGTTCACGGTGACGGCGCGATGGTATCCACCGTGGCCATCGGCCATCCGGAGTTCGCCGGCCTGCACTTCACAGGCTCGACTACGGTCTTCCGTTCGTTGTGGCAGAAGGCCGCAGCCGCCCTGCCCGATCTGCGCTCCTATCCGAGGCTCGTCGGCGAAACGGGCGGCAAGGACTTCGTCATTGCCCACCCCTCGGCAACTCCCGACGCGCTCGCGGTGGCCCTCGGGCGGGGAGCATTCGAGTACCAAGGACAAAAGTGCTCGGCTGCATCGCGTGCGTACATCCCTCGTTCGCTGTGGCCAAAGGTGAAGGATGGCCTCGCCGACATGGCGCGCTCGATACCTATGGGCGACATTGCCGACTTGTCAAACTTCATGGGCGCGGTCATCTCCGAAGACGCCTTTTGTCGCCATGAGCAAGCCATCGACTCAGCGCGCTCCGCGGGCTCGGAGGTCCTCGCCGGCGGCAAGTGCGATGGCTCTGAGGGCTGGTTCGTCGAACCGACAGTTCTCGTGACCGAGAACCCGAACTCGGACACGATGGCGCGAGAGCTGTTCGGGCCCATACTCACGGTGTTCGTCTACGACGATTCCGCATGGGACAAGACGCTCGATCTCGTCGATCAGACGAGTCCGTACGCACTTACCGGCGCAGTCTTCTCTACCGACCGCAGTGCGGTCAGGCAGGCGGCGGCACGTTTGCGGCACGCAGCCGGGAACTTTTACGTCAACGACAAACCGACGGGCGCGGTCGTGGGACAACAGCCGTTCGGCGGGGGCCGCGCGTCGGGGACCAACGACAAGGCGGGCTCACCGCTCAACCTGTTCCGGTGGGTATCGACAAGATCCGTCAAGGAGACGTACGCGCCGCCCACAGACTGGCGCTACCCGCACCTCGGCTAGGCGCTGAGTGTCCTTCTTCCAGCAATGCGCACTCGCGGGTCGATAACGCCGTAGAGGATGTCAGCGAGCAGGTTGAGTAGGACCACCGCGGAGGAAACCAGCACGAGTACGCCCGCTATCACCGGAAAATCGTTCACGGTCGCCGAGAACAGAAGGGTGCTTCCGAGGCCCGGAATCTGAAAGATCCTTTCTATGATCACGCTGCCACCGATCAGGATTCCTACGTCGAGACCGTACATGGTCACGATCGGAGTAAGGGAGCTGCGAAGCTGGTGGCGCAGGACGTGCTTCTCGTCTAGACCCTTGGCTACCGCGGTGCGCATGTAGTCCTCAGACCCAACCTCGAGCATCTTGGTGCGCACGATGCGCGCGTAGATCGCAACTAGAGGAAGGGCAAGCGACACCCACGGCAGCCATAGTGCTTTGAACCACAGCACCGGATTCTTCGTCACCGCGACATAGCGGTTGGTGGCGACGATATCCAGATACCTGAAGAGCAGGTCGATCGCCACCAGCGCCACCGTGAAGACCGGCAAGGCAAGTCCCGCAAGTGCCAGCGCCATGAGCACTCTGTCGGAGGGGCTCCCCCGGCGCCGCGCAGAGATTGCGCCGACGGCAACGCCGGCGAGAACCCACAGCGCCGACGCTCCCACGACTATCGACAGGGTCGGAGCGATGCCCGGCTTGATGATCCTCCACACCGGCGCGCCCGAGCTGTACGAGTAGCCGAGGTCACCCTGGGCCAGGTGACCGATGTAGCGCGTGTACTGCTCCCACAGCGGCCTGTCGAGTCCCAGCTCGTGGTCGATCTTGCGCATCTCGGGCAAGGTCGCGCCGCGGCCGGCGAGCAGCACGGCGATGGGACTGACCCCGTTCTTAGGCGTCTTGCCGGCGGCCCCGGGGATCACGAAGAAGATGGCAAAGATCGCCGAGACAACCAGAAAGAGCGTCAGGAGGCCGAACAGCAGCCTCCTGATCACGTATGCCAGCAACCAAGCCCTCCCCTCGCACCTACTATCGCAATAGTTGTGGGCGAGTTTGCCGCGCCGGGTCCTTTATGTCAACGTCGGCAGGGCCCGCGAGGGCATTGTTGAGCCGGCGAGCTGCGGGACCCTGTGCAACCTAGGCGATCGACGAAACCTCTAGCGGACAGCCCATCAATGTGCCATGGTCGAGCGGGCAGTGCGCTGAGGAGGGCCGCGGTCGGAAGGAGACACGGTGGATAAGGAGCCCATCGAAGTAAAGGCCGACTCTAGGGCAGGAAAGCTGCGCAGAATCGCTCCCCTTTGCATTCTCGTCCTCGCGGCTGCCTTGGTGCCGGGACAAGCAACGGCTGGGCACCCCAGAACGTATGTCACGCACGACTGCCAGCACGTCAAGATCAGGCCTCATCGCATACTGTTTGCGTGCGCCGATGGCGGATTTTATGTCAACCATCTCCACTGGCGGAGCTGGCACCGCCGTAGGGCGATAGGTCACGGTGTCTTTCATCAGAATGACTGCAGACCCGACTGCGCGGGCGGATCCTTTCACAAGCGTCACGGCAGGCTGGTGCTCCGCTACCGGCAATGGTGCCCCAAGATTCACAAGTTCGTATTCAAGCGGGCGAAGATCAGATACCACCGGCCGCTACTCGGACAGCGTAGGGAGACCTTCCACTTGTCCTGTCCCTTCTAGACCGTCTAGATGTGCGTCGGGTGTACCTGAGTAAGGCGCGGCAGCTTGAGCGGCATCGGTTCCCACTCGTCGCGAGGACCCAGCCGGTCGCCGGCGTGTGGCCGGACATCGGTCGTGCTCTAGGTGTAGTGAAAAATGCTAAGAGCGCCACCGAGGTCATTGAGGCTGTGGCCGCGGCCAAGAGTGAGCTCCGGTTGCGCATGTTCAGCCGGTCGTAACGTTCTCGCACAAGAGGGCGACTATGAGGAAGGGAGGCAACAGGCAGCCGCTTTGAGCTCGTTTCACAATTGACCTTCGGAGGCGGCGTCGCTAACGCGGCAAGCCATAATCGTTGCATGGAAAAAGGGCCCGGCGAACGAACTGCCGTTACGATCCGACCTGCCCGGAAGGCGGACATCGAAGCCGGCAGGGGATGGAGCACCTCCCGAACGTGCTGGTCGTGGTTCGGAACCACCGACGGGAAAGGACGGTGGGGATCGCCTTCACCGATGCCCTGGCCCGTTTCAAGACCAAGGGCAGCCTCACTTGGCTCCCGTTCTTCCGTAGCCACCGAGGACCGGATCGCGGAGTGGGGCGTCCTCGGGGCGGTGTGGGCGCCGCTTCCGACGACCGCTCCAGAAGATACTCCTCGCCCGAGCGCCGCGCCGCCCGCGATTCGCGGGTACCACCGGTGGCCCGCTCGTACTCCAAGAGCCCCTCGAGCACGTTGATCGTGGTGCTGAACGACGAGCGGACCGAGCCGTTGATCATCTCGCAGTTCCAGCCGCCCAGCCGCTCCCCCAACAGCCGCTCGACGATCGGGGACACGTCCACGCCGAAATAGCCCCGTTGGCGACGGTGACGCCGTTAATGGAGGACTCGACCTCGCCCCTCCCAGTACGGCTGACCACCCTCCTCCCAGCGTGAATTGGCACGTATGAGTTCCACGGCGCGCCTGGCCCGGTCCGAAGACGGGTCAAAGCTGAACTCGCGGAGCTGGGACAGTGAGTGCGTCGTTGCCGTCCACGGCCGCAACGCGATCCGGCCGTCGGAGCCCCGGCCGGCCTCCGGCCCGTCGAAGTCGAAATCGCCAGGGAAGTGGGCGCCGCCCCCATTGCCCGTCCTCGTCCTCGAGGGCGAGGAGCCGGGCTCCCCAGCCCTCCGTCTCCACCTTGGCCGCTCCGCCGCCCACGCCGAGTGCGGAGCGTCAAGCAAGTCGCATCACCTGCCAGCGGATCGATGGGTCGGAATGCTCCGGGTCGAGAAGCCAGTCGATCACCGCGATGGCATCCACCATGTGGCGACCGTACCAAGCCCCGCCCTCGGGGCACACTTGCCGCTATCGATCACGGAGACCATGCCCGCCCACAGTCTGGAGAGACGTCGATGCCGGCGCGTCGGCCGATGACGGAGGAGTCGAGGAGAACTCCACAATTTCTCCCGACGCCCCCGGCGGGAGCCAGACAAAAGGGAGGACCTGCTCGTCCGCTTCCGTTGGCCATCGCCAATCGGTACGCGGTTGATTTCTAACGGCGCATCCGCCCATGCTCCGACCTCAGACAGCCGCGCTCGTGCGCTCGCCTGCGACGCCTTCGACTGGGGCCAGCCTTACCTAGCTACTGAGAACCACCGATAGGGACTAACTTCACGCGCGCAAGTCCAAGAGAAAAGCCTCCTGAACAGCGATGATGTGTTTGTCGAGAACAACCATCGGCCGACACAGGAGGCATCTCTCAGGTGAGCATAAACCGGT
>JBBSGD010000021.1:0-30258 GCA_038254435.1 Actinomycetota bacterium | reverse complement strand
GAGGACTTGCGCGCCCAGTCGACGAGCTTGTCGAGCTGGGCCGTTACGAAGTTCGCTCCGACTGCGTCACTTACTCCGCCCATTCGAGCCCACCCCGCTTCCATACATAGGCGTATGCAGCGAGCAGGATGGCGATGAAGACGCCCATCTCGATGAGCCCGAAGACCTTGAGGTCCCGGTAGACCACCGCCCACGGATAGAGGAAGGCAGTCTCGATGTCGAAAATGATGAACAGCATCGCCACGAGGTAGAACTTCACCGGAAAGCGTTCACGCTCGAGCCCTTCGTCGTCTCCGGGCACGATGCCGCACTCGTAGGGGGCGAGCTTGGCTGCCGTCCACTTGCGCGGCGAGAGACGAGAAGAAACGAGGATCGAGCCGCCGGCGAAGGCCGCAGCGAGGATCACGAGAAACAGGATGGGGAGATAAGCGGGCAGCGTCACGTTGCCCCTTTCTGGTCCCGGCGGCTGCGGTCCCGGCGGTTGATCTTCCACTCTGCCAGCTTCTTCAGGGCCTTCAGTCCCCTTTGCTCCATGCTGGAGCGGTTGTCATCCTCGAGATTGCCGAGCATGGTGAACGCAAGGCTCATCACCGACTGCGACATCATCCCGATGGATACCAGTCGCTCCATCAGCACGGGGTGTCCGAGCACTTTGACGAACCGGCGACCCAAACGATAGTAGGGCCCATAGGTGTCCTTCAGCTCGCGCGTATAGCCGTCGAGCGTCGTGGATCGTCCCTCGCGCAGCGCTTCGTCGATGTGCCTTGCGGCGCTGCGGCCGGTCTCGTAACCGTAGGCGATGCCCTCCCCGTTGCAGGGATTGATCATCCCCGCAGCGTCTCCCGCCAATAGAAAGCCGGGACCGTGAGGGGGCCACACGCTCGAGCCCATGAAGAGGCGGCCGGCGCGCGGCTTGGAGCAGGCCGTGTCCCACCTCACCTCCCACTCGCGCGGAAGTGAGGCGATGAAATTCGCCTGGAGCTGGTGAAGATTCACCCGGCGCCACTCTCCAAAAGTGGACAGCAACCCCACTCCGGCGTTCACTGTGCCGTCGCCGACGGGGAAGATCCAGCCGTATCCGGGCAGCGCGTCCTGGCCGGAGCGCACGTTGAGAAAGGCCTCGAACCAGCCCGAGTGCTGCATGGAGGAATTGAAATACTGACGGATTGCAAGACCCATCGGGTAATCGGGCCGGCGAACCCGCCCCAATGATCGCGCGAACTTCGTAGCCGCCCCTTCCGCGCACACCGTCCACTTGGCGCGCACTTCCTCTTTCTCGGACCCGATCTCGGCCACGAAACCCGCGAGTACGCTGCGCTCGAACACCGGACGCTTGGCCTGCATGCCGTAGACCACCTTCGCTCCCGCCGCCTCGGCGTTGTCGAGCACGATGGCGTCGAGCTCCTTGCGCGGCTTGACGAATCCCATCGCCGGCATCGTGCTGATGTCGGGAAAAGGCAAGGCCATTGAACGCGTCGCAGTGTGCACCCGCAGCCCCTTGACGTGTTCCCAGCTGCGCATCTCGTCGCCGAGGCCCATCGCCTCGAGCTGCGCGACAGCGCGCGGGGTCAGGCCGTCGCCGCAAGTCTTCTCGCGCGGAAAGGTTTTCTTTTCGCACACGAGAACAGAGTGGCCCCGCCGCGCCAGCTCGTAGGCTGCAGCCGCCCCCGAGGGCCCTCCTCCGACGATGGCGACGTCGACTTCAACCGGCACTGTGGTCTTGCTCCTCTGACGGTTGGTGAGTACCCGCGCTCCGGGCGCTTGTGAAAGCTTTCACGAAGATCGAGTGTATGCCTTCAGCACGACCGCTCGTTCATCTTGAGCCCCTCTCCACTCTGGGCGGTCGCCGGCATCGGCCCCAGCGGCTGCCTCACAGGTCACGGTGCACCGCTCGGCGGGCAAGCTCTTGCAGGGCGGCGCGCGCCTCACCGTTCATCGGAGAGCTCGCGAGGGCAGCGCTTGCTTCGTCCGCAAGCTCGCCGAGCAGCCTCTCGGTCGCCTTGCCCGCACCCGAAGAACCTACGAGCCCGCGCAAACGCTCCACCTCGACGCCCGAGAGCTCCGGACCTCTGCCCCAGTTGGCAACGAAGAAGTCGCGTTCGGCCCCCGTCAGCCGGCTCAGCGCCTTGGCGAACAGCACGTTGCGCTTGCCCTCGCGGATGTCGGAATCGACAGGCTTGCCCGTGCTCGCACGCTCTCCGAACGTGCCGAGCAAGTCGTCGCGCAACTGGAAGGCCTCTCCGAGCGGGCCTCCGAAGTGCCCCAGCGCGTCGAGGAGGCCGTCGCCGGCACCGGCCAGCGCGGCCCCGATTAGCAACGGCTCCTGGATCGTGTAGCGACCCGACTTCAGCACCGCGATGCGGCGAGCCTCGGGCTCGGAGATCTCGGGCCGGCGCGCGGCCGCGACATCCATGAACTGACCGGCGATGACCTCCTGGCGCATGCGCGAGTAGTGGCCGAATCCTGCAGCTACGACGTCGGGCTCGAAGCCGGCCGTCACGAAGAGCGCGTCCGCCAGCACCAGCGCCAGGTCACCTACGAGCAGGGCCACCTCGAGCCCGTGTACGGCGTGCACCGTGCTCTCCCCCCGGCGCTCGTCCGCGGCGTCCATTATGTCATCGTGCACGATGGCGAAGGTGTGCAGCAGCTCGAGGGCCCCAGCCGCGCGAACGATGGCCTCCGAATGACTCTCTCCCCCGGCACGGTAGCCCCAGTAGCAGAACGCCGGGCGCAGACGCTTGCCCCCGGCCGACAAGAGACGCACCATCTCGTCGACCAAGAGACCGGCCTCGGGCAAGTCACGCCGCCGCTCGGCGAGGAACTGGCGCAGCGACGACTCGACTGCGGATCGCAAGTCGTCCAGGTCCGGCGAGAACGGTGCAGGCATGAGACGGCAACCCTAGTGCGCGCGCCGGCGGGTAACATTGCCCCTCGATGGACCCCTACCCCGAGCTCTCCGAGGGCCGCCCTACCGCGCAGCCGGCCCACGCGCGCTCGCAGAGCGTTCCCGAGGTCGTGCTCGAAGCGACCCCCGCGAAGCGGGCGCTCGCCTACATCGCGCTTACCAAACCAAGGATCATCGAGCTTCTGCTCGTGACCACCGTGCCTGCGATGATCCTGGCCGCGAAGGGGGTGCCCTCGCTGTGGCTGATCGCCGCAACGCTCATCGGAGGAACGCTCGCAGCCGGAGGCGCCAACACCATCAACTGCTATGTCGACCGCGACATCGACGAGGTCATGGCGCGCACGAGAAAACGTCCGCTGCCTAGCCATCAGGTTGCCCCGCGCCGCGCGCTGCACTTCGGCATCGCGTTGGGAGTTATCTCCTTCTTCTTTCTGTGGGGCACCGTCAACATTCTGTCGGCGGTGCTCGCAGAGGCAGCACTTCTCTTCTACGTGTTCGTGTACACGCTCGGCATGAAGCGCTCCACGCCGCAGAACATCGTCATTGGAGGAGCGGCAGGCGCGATGCCCGCGCTCGTGGGATGGGCGGCGGTCACCGGTGACGTGGGTCTACCTGCGCTCGTGCTGTTCGGAATCATCTTCTACTGGACCCCGCCGCACTTCTGGGCCCTGGCTCTGAGGTACGAACGCGACTACGCAGCAGCAGGCGTGCCGATGATGCCGGTCATCTACGGGCCAGAGGAAACCACCAAGCACATCCTGCTGTACTCGGTAATGCTCCTTGCGATGTCGCTCATTCTCTTCCCCGTAGCCCACATGGGTCTCTTGTATCTCGCCGCGGCATTGGCCCTCAACGGCGCCTTCCTCGCCAAGGCAGTCGGCTTGAGGCGCCACCCCTCGCCGGCCCGCGCCTTCACCCTCTTTCACTACTCGATCTACTACTTGGCGCTGTTGTTCGTGGCAGTTGCGGCGGACACCCTCTTCCGTCCCTGACGGCGGCTCGGCGAGCCGCTCTCGTTTCTTCCGCAAACAAACGGGTCGGGTCGTCGCCGGTCTACACCGCGCCGGAGCGATCTACCCCGGTGATCCAGAAGAAGAAGCCACGGACACGAGGTTGCCCTCAGGGTCCGCAACGAATCCGACTCGCTCGCCCCAGGGCATGTCCACCGGCTCTCGCACCACCGACGCGCCCGACTCCCGGAGAGCGGTAACGGTCTCATCCACGTCTTCGACGTAGACGAACAGCTCGTGCCTCGGCCCGGGACCGGGCTCGACACCGGCGAGCATTCGCGGCGACTCTTCGGTCGTGACCGCGAGCTCCGCGCCGTCGCGCCGGAGCCCGATGAAGCCAGCACCAGCGTCCTGTCCTGGTAAACGAGAGTGCTCTACGAAGCCGAGCCGGGTGTAGAACGCGGCCACGCCTTCGACATCCTTGGCATACAGGACCGGAAAGGCTCGCCTCATGATCCGAGGCTAGCTCGCCGGGCGGCCTTCGGGTTCCTGCGCCGCGCGCGCAGCATCGAGGCGCCTATCAAGTCGCACCGCGGCCCTCTCATCGTGGCGCATCCAGGCAAAGATCACGGAGACGAATGGGAACAGCATCATGAAGTTGCCACCGATCCACATGATCTGGCCCGCGTAGTCCTGATCGATGAGGGGACCAGGTCCCCACGGCAAATCGAGGGTTGCGTAGTGTGCGTACAGAATGTGGCTGGCCGAGTAGATGACGAGCCCGAGGGCCGCTTGCTGCGGCATCGCAAGCATTATGTAGACAAGACGCGCCGGGTGCTTGAGCCTGTGTGCTCCTGGATCCGCACCGACGACCGGCCACCAGAAAAGAAATCCCGCGATCAGATAGACGGCGTGTTCGAAGACGTGAACCGAATTGCTCTCGAGCGCCGCGTTGTAGAAGCTCGTGAAGTGTGTCACCCACATGACCACTCCGAAGAAAAGCCACGTGAAGACGGGATGCCCGACGACACTCAAGGGGGCCGAGTGCATCACCTTGATGAGTCGTCCGCGCACCGAAACCGACGAAGCGCGCATTGCAAGCGCCACCGGGGCGCCGAGCACGAGCAGCGGCGCGGCCACCATGACGAGCAGCAAGTGCTGGACCATGTGCAGCGAGAACAGCGTGTCGTCGTAGGCAGCCAGAGGACTCGCTAGAGCGACGAACGCGACCAGCAGCCCGGCGAGCCAGCAGTACGCGCGCCATGCCTGAAAGCGCGGCACGCGCCGGTAGGCGTAGGCATAGGCGGCGGCAGCAAGAATCAGACCGAGGTAGACGCCGGGTACGAGCGGCCACGCCGTCAGCAGCGAATGGATGCTGAGGGGCGGCGGAAGGCCCTCGGCGTGGGCAAGCAGCAGATGGGTGACGGTGCGCTCCTTCGAGTCTTGCGCCGGACCGAAAGGGCCGGTCACCTTCCAGCTTAGCGAACCGCCGCAAGCACGCGGTTGTCGCCGCGCTGCCACAAGACGGCGACCTCGGAGAAGCCTGCATCGCGCAGCAAGCGAGCGTGATCCTCATCGGTCACGCGCTCCTCTGCGTGTCCGAAGCCTCGCCGTTCGCGCTCGGCTGCCTGTCGTGCGAGGCCGGGGTCCAACAGCACCGCGTCCCACCACTCGCTCCATTCCTCGGCCCGGTCCGGCGCCGTGCTCATTCTTTCTCTGTAGGCGGTGCGCACGGCCTGCGCCGCGCGCTCGAGGTTCGCAAGCTCGGCCGGGAAATAGCGGTGGTCGCCGTCGAGAAAGACGCCGCCGTGCTTGAGAGCGCCTGCCAGAGACGAGTACAGAGCCGCAAGCGCGTCGCGGGTCAGCCAGTGAAGAGCGGTAGTCGACACCGCGGCGTCAAACGGGCCCTTGCCGGCGATCTCTGGCGCCCGGCCGGCGTCCGCGAGATCCGCATCCACGAAGCGCAGGCCGGGGATGTCGCCATAGGCCCCGGCCGCAAGAGCGAGCAACACGGGGTCCGAGTCGACTGCCACGACGCTCGCCGCGGGCCAGCGCCGGAGCACGCGCGCCGCCAGAGAACCGGGGCCGCAGCCGAGATCGAGCACCGCGGGCGCCTCGGTGGGCACGAGAGCCGCCAGCGCGTCCAGCATCGTGGTGAAACGTTCCTCCCGGTCGGGAACGTGATGCTGCTGCTGCGCGTCCCATCGCTTCACCCACCGGCGCCAGTCGACCGGCTGCCCGCCGCCGGCTGGTGGCTGTGCCATCGGCTCACGTCCTTCCCGGCGTTGCGGCCGTCAGTGCTTGCGCAGGTCCCACGCCTCTAGGTCGCGTTCGAAGTCGATCCAGCTTATTGACTCGGCTTCATCCGACTCGTCTTTGGACTTGCCCTTGAGGAATTGAGCGGCGATGGCCATCCACAGCACGAAGCCGCTTACGAGGGCAACGAGAACGCCTGCCATCATCTGATCCGTAACCGGCTCGAGCGCGAAGACGCGCCGCGCCGATGCATAGGTGTCGTAGATGGGACGGCTGGAAAACGTGAGGAACGCCGCTGCAAGGGCCAGCACCGCCGACTCCAGGAACAGATAGAGCATCTTTCCCGGCTCACCGGTGCTGCCGAGCTCCGGCAACGGGCCGAGCACCGGCCACCACATCAGCACGGCGGCCAGCAGCAGCGCTACCGCGCCGGCTTCGTGAAGCCCCGCCACGCGAACCTGCACGTCAACGACTGCCGGAAGGTGAAGGACTACCGCGAGAACGTTGAAGGGAATGGCGGCTACCTGCGGACGCACCAGCCGTCTCGCCGTCACAAGCACACGGCGCGAGCCCAGTGGACGCCGCCATACCGACGCGGGAACCCCAAGGATCAAGAGGGGTGCCGTCCCCAAGGCCAGCAACAGATGCTCGAGCACGTGGGCAGTGACGAGGTAGTGCTTGGCAAGGTCGGCGAGCGGCCACCCGAGGGCCGCCAAGGACACGGCTACCGCACACCCGAACGACAGCGGCTGGCTTATACGAAAGCGCAACGCGCCAACGCGCTCGCCGGTGCAGAAGTGGATAGCCGCAACGTAGACGCACACCACGGCCCCCAAGGCCGCCCACAGCAGCAGATCGGGGTGCCATGCCCACGGCGAACCACCCGTTCCCCGCAGCTCACCAAGCACTGCCGGCACCTCCGCTCTAACGCCCTCTCCCCGTTAGCCTCCAGTGTATGCAGCAGCCGGCCCAAGTGCGATCCGAAGGCCCCAAGAAACCCTCGCGCCGGCGTTCCAGCCTCCTCATACCGGTGCCGATCCTGGGCGCACTCGTCGCCTACGGTGCGCTTCGTCCGGCGTCCGAGAAGACGGCGGCGGGCGAGCGCGCCCCCAGCTTCTCGCTGCCCCTGCTGAACGTAGGCGGGCGGCTTTCGAGCGGCGATTTCGAAGGGTCCCCTGTGGTAGTCAACTTCTTCGCGTCGTGGTGCGATCCGTGCCGCAAGGAGGCGGGCGTTCTCGTCGCCGCCCGCCGCCGCTACAAGCACCAGGGCGTTCGCTTTCTCGGAGTCGACGTGCGCGATTCCGTTTCCTCCGCCGAACAGTTCGTGAACAAGTACGGGATCACCTATCCGGTGGTGTCGGACAAGGGCGAGACATTCGCCAAGAAGCTCGGCGTGTACGGTCTCCCGGAAACGTTCTTCATCACCTCGCAGGGCAAGCTCCTCTTGGTCGAGCAAGGACAAGAAAAGGAAGCGCGGCAAGGTACCGTAGTGCTCGGCGCGATCACGCCGTCCACGCTGAGGAACAGAATCGAAGCATTGCTGAAAGCGACCAAGGAGGAGAGTTGAGCACGGAGGCGCCCGCCATGCAGGCAGAGGAGGTACTGCCCCTTCAGGAAGAACGCATGTCTGCGCCCCTTCTCGGCATGATCCTGTTCATTGCTTCCGAGATGATGTTCTTCGGGTCGCTTTTCGGGGCCTACTACACCCTCCGAGCCGCGTCGCCGGAGTGGCCGCCGCCGGGAACTCCTCCCGCCAAGGTAGGTCTCGGAATCGCTCTTACGGTAGTTCTCCTGCTGTCGTCCGTGACGCAGCACTTCGTCATGATCAACGCCCGCCGCAACAACGCCAAGGCAGTCGTGCGATGGCTCACTGGCACGATCCTTCTCGGCGTTCTGTTCCTCTTGGGGGAGGGATCCGAATGGGTCAGCGACATCTTCCACGAGGGCTTCACCGTCAACACCAACCCGTTCGGCACGCTGTTCTTCACGATCACGGGCTTCCACGGCCTGCACCTCTTCGTCGGGCTCATCATTCTCTACATCGGTCATGCCCGGGCTGCGAGAGCGGCGACCACCGGCGAAAAGATCGGGCCGATGGAAGCGGCCACCTACTACTGGCACTTCGTCGACGCGGTATGGCTGGTGGTCGTGACCTCGCTCTTCTTCATCGTCGCTTGAGGGCGCGAGAGAGCCCATGCGTCCGCGCCATCCGTTAGCGGTTAGCGTGCGGGAAAGTCAAACGAGCGCAAGAAGGTGTTGCAGCGAACATGACCTCCAGACGAACGGCGGCGCGCGGTGGCCACTTGTGGCCCACGATGACGAGCGGTTTTTTCCTGGTGGTGCTGGCCGCCGCTACCTGGGGAACCGACCTCTTCTTCAGGGTCAAGCTGTCGGTCACGCTCCCGGCTCCGGCGATCGTTTTCGCAGAGCACCTCGTTCTCGTCGCGGTCACGCTCCCCTTGCTCGTGCGCGCATTGAGGACCGCTCGCAACTTCACGGCGCGCGACTGGGTCGCCATCGTGTTCGTGGGGGCGGGGGCCTCGGCCCTGGCGACCGTGCTGTTCACCTCGGCCCTCGAGCAGGGCGATCCCCCAAGCGCCTACCTCCTGCAGCAGCTCCAGCCGCTGGTCGCCGCTCTGGGCGCGCGCTGGCTCCTCGGCGAGAAGTTGCACGGCCGCTACTGGATCTTCTTTCTCGCCGCAGTCGCCGGGGCATACCTCGTCAATTTCGCCGATCCCCTGGCGGTGGACCCCAAGTCGCTCGCGGCCGGCCTCCTCGCCGTGGGGGCGGCGGTGCTGTGGGCTTCGGGAACCGTCTTCGGCCGGCAGCTCACCGGGGTGATCGGCAGCAACGAGCTCACCGCCTTGCGGTTCGGCGTGGGGCTGCCGGTTACCGCGCTGATCCTGCTCGTCGACAAGGGTCCCTCAGGATTCACCTCCTACCCTTCGTCGTCCCTTGTGGGGCTCGTCTTTCTCGCCCTCATTCCCGGCCTTCTCGCCATGCTCATCTACTACAGGGGCCTTCGCAGCACGCCCGCGGCGGCGGCGACGATAGGCGAGCTTGCCCTTCCCATGAGCATTCTGCTCATCGCCTCGACCGTGTACGGGTTCACCCTGACCGGGACCCAGTGGGTAGGCCTGATCCTTCTGACGGGGACCATGACCTACATGGGACTCGCCTCGCAGCGCAGCACCGAGAAGGTAGGGATCGAGCCGGGCGCCGAGGTGGAGCGCGACAACCTCGTGGCCGCCTCCTAACCCCAACTTTCTCAAATACCGGGGTTTTTCTGGGCCTGGTGAGAAAAGTTGGGGTAGGGGCCGGCATCCCTTATCGTTGAGGTGCCCATGGAACAACCAGCATCCAGTTCCTCCGCTCTCGCCCCAAGACGCGCCAAGCTCGTCATCGGCGCCCTGGTGGTAGTGGTGTCCCTATTCGGGCTCGTCGGGTGGGCGATGGGCAGGCCCGGGTCGACGTCCTTCTACCTCACGACCTCGGAACTGGTCGCCAAGGGAGCAACGCCGGCCGGGCAGGACTACCGCGTCAACGGGAAGGTCGTACCCGGCAGCATCCACCACCAGGGCCTGCGCTACAGCTTCGCGTTGAGCGACGGCAAGAAACCCATCACCGTCGTTACCTCCCGGCCGCTGCCGGACACGTTCAAGCCCCATGCCGACGTGGTTGCCAGGGGCCGGTACAACGGAGCTCGCTTCACCGCGTCGGAGGTGCTCGCCAAGTGCCCCTCGAAATTCAAGCCGCAGGATTGAGCTTCGTTCTCTGTCCAGGGGGCCACCGATGAGATCGCTCGCAGGACTCGGACGTCCCTCACTTGTCGCAGCCTTGCTGCTCGCGCTGGTCGCGCTCGGCTTCTACATAGCGGGGGCGCTCAGGCAGCGCGACGACCTAACGGCTGCCGGCAGGCGTGCGTCTTACTCGGCGGCAGGATTCGTCGGACTCGCAACGCTTGCCCTGGTAAGCGCCCTTTACGCCCACGACTTCTCCCTTGCTTACGTTACCGATTACTCGTCCCGGTCTCTGTCCGGCGGGTA
Organism: Actinomycetota bacterium; assembly: GCA_038254435.1. Classification (GTDB taxonomy): domain Bacteria; phylum Actinomycetota; class CADDZG01; order CADDZG01; family WHSQ01; genus JBBSGD01. The sequence goes on along the minus strand of JBBSGD010000021.1, from coordinate 20,101 downwards.
CATGTTGTCCGCCTTGTGGGGGGGCATGGAGGGTTCGCTTCTCTTTTGGACCCTGCTTCTCACGGTCTTCACCGCCGTCGCCGTCGCCACTGCCTCGGGCCGCGCCGCGCGCCTCGTGGCGGGGGCGGGCGCGACTTTATCGGGGATCGCCGCCTTCTTCATCCTGCTGCTGCTCGCGCCCGCCAACCCGTTCGTGCGGCTGGCGCAGACGCCTGCGGACGGGCACGGTCTGAACCCGCTACTCCAGTCGCCGGGCATGCTGATACACCCACCGCTCCTCTACACGGGGTTCGTCGGCTTCTCGATCCCTTTCGCTTTTGCCATTTCGGCCCTAGTGGGCAAGCGGCTCAACGACGCGTGGTTCACGTCGACGAGGCGCTGGACGCTGTTTGCGTGGAGCGCGCTATCGATCGGCATCGTGCTCGGTGGCGCGTGGGCCTACACGGAGTTGGGATGGGGGGGCTACTGGGCATGGGATCCCGTAGAGAATGCGTCCTTCCTTCCGTGGCTGACGGCGACCGCGTATCTTCACTCGGTGGTCATCCAGGAGAAGCGGCGGATGCTCAAGGTATGGAACGTGTCGCTCATCGTCCTCACCTACGTGCTCGCGGTGTTCGGGACCTTCCTCACGCGCTCGGGCATCCTGTCGAGCATCCACACCTTCTCCGAGGGCCCGGTCGGCAAGTGGTTCCTGCCGTTCTTGGGCATCATGCTCGTTGCGAGCCTTGCCGTAATCGTGTGGCGGCTCGACAGCCTCAAGAGCGAGCACACTCTCGACTCGCTGCTGTCGCGTGAGTCCACGTTCCTTGCTCAGAACATCCTCTTGGTGGCCGCAGCCTTCACGATCTTGTGGGGGACCATCTATCCGATCATCGCGGAGACATTCACCGGGCAGCGAGTGTCGGTCGGCCCCCCATTCTTCGACTCCGTTTTCATACCGATAGCGCTCGCTATCGTCGTGCTGATGGGTATCGGCCCCTTGATCTCGTGGAGGCGCATGAGCAAGGAACGCCTCCTTGCCATGGCGCGCCCTCCGGTAATCGCCGGAGCTGTGGTGGCCGGCGTCCTCGCCGCCACCGGTCTGCGATCGCTCGGCGCGCTGCTCGCCTTTGCGTTGTGCGCCTTCACGGCAGTCGCCATCCTCGGAGAGTTCGCGCGCGGCAGTTCAGGTGCTCGCAGGCGGGACGCCACCGGCTGGCTGCCGGCGCTCGCCACGACCATCGCACGGAACCGAAGGCGCTACGGCGGCTACATCGTCCATCTCGGAGTGGTGCTCGTCGTGATCGGCATCGCCGGGAGCGCGTGGCGCACCGAACGGCAGGCCGTAGTGAAGCCGGGTGACGCGATGAGGGTGGGCGCCTACACGTTGACGTACGCCAACTTCACAGAAGATGCCACGCCCGAGAAGCTGATCGACAAGGCAGACATCCGCGTGACTCGCGGCGGTAGCTACGTCACGACGCTGAGTCCGCAGCGCAATTTTCACTTCGCACAGCAACAGCCGCAATCGGAGGTAGCCATCCGGTCGACTCCCGTCGACGACCTCTACCTCGTAATCACATCCATCGACAAGAAGGGCACAGCAGCTCTGCGCGCCTTCATCAACCCCCTTACCTGGTGGATCTGGGCTGGCGCAGTAGTGATGGCCTCGGGCATGGGCGTCCTTTTGACCGAGCGCGCGGGCGCGCGGGCTGCCGCCGCCGCGCCGGTGCCGCAGCGACAGCCGGTAACGGTGGCCAAATGAAGGCCCTCGTCCTCGGCGCGCTCGTTATGGCTGCCCTTCTGGCGGGAGCTACGGGAGCGTCGGCCGAAAGTCCGCAGGACGCGGCCAACGACATCTCCGCTCAAGTCATGTCACCCTTCTGTCCCGGGGTGACGCTCGGCGAGTGCCCCTCACAGGAGGCCGTCGATCTGCGCAACCGGATCGCGACGTGGGCCGGGCGAGGCGACAGCCGGGCGACGATCATGAACCGCCTGGTCGCCCAGTACGGCCCCCAGGTGCGCGCGGCGCCGCCCAAGAGTGGGACCGGATTGGCGGCGTGGGCCGCTCCCGCGGTCGCGGTGCTGGCGGGTGCGAGTGTCCTGCTGTGGCTTCTTGTGCGCTGGAGCCGCGCGCGCGCCTCAGGAGCAGGCGAGCCCGAGATCACAGAGATCACAGGCGAGGACCGGGCCCGGCTCGACGCCGAGCTCGCTTCATGGCGCGCCGGACGCGAGGGGGCCGACACGTGATCGCCCTGATGCTCGTAGTTGTGTTGTTCGCCTGTTCGGCCGCGCTCATTCTCGTGCCCCTGAGACGCAGCAACACGCGCTCTTCGGAGCCGGACACGGCGCGCTCGGACGAGATCGAGCGAGCCGACCTCGACAAGCGCTCCGCCCTCGAGGCGCTCGTCGAGGTTGACGAAGATCACGCCACGGGCAAGCTCTCCACAGAGGACTTCGTCATGCTCAAGACCGAATACGAGGAGCGCGCGCTCGCCGCGCTCAAGGCGCTCGACGTGGCGCGCGCACGAGCTGCAAGCGACGACGACATCGAGCGCGAGATCGCGGCGATCAGGGCACAGCTCGCCTGTCCCTCTTGCGGCGGTCTTCGCAGTGGCGAGGGGGTGTGCCCGCGCTGCGACGCAGCCTCCTGAGTGCAGCAATCTCGCTGTTCCTCAGCGCCGCCTGTGCCGCCACCGCGTCGGCTGCGCCCGGCCACTCCGGCGGGGTGATAGGGGGCCGCGTGATCGACAAGTCCCGGGGACTTCCTGTGGCCGGCGTGAAGGTTCACCTCGTGGGCGCCGATCAGCGGCGCGGCGTTCGTATCGAGCATCGCACCGTCACCAACGGGCGCGGCAGCTTTCGCTTCTCGCACCTGCCGACCGGTCCCTTGCGCACCTATTCCCTGTCGGCGCGTCACGATGAGGGTTACTTCACGGGAGCCTCAGTAACCTTCTCCGGCAGCACGACACGTGCGCGTCGTAACATCGCGGTCTGGCGTACGACCGAGCGTCCGTCGGTTATGCGCGTGGCGAAGGACGACGTCTATATCGTGCAGTCCAAAGCGGGCCTCGCGGCGCTCGAGTCCGTCACCTTCGTCAACACCGCGCCGCGCGCCTACATCGGACGGGCGCGCAGCATGCTCGCCGGACCGGCAGCGCGCTCGGCGGGGCCAATCGCCAGCTTTGGCTTTGCGCTTCCCCCGGACACTGTCGAGGGCAGCATCTCCATATCGCGCACCGACCTCGAGCTGCCGCGCGTGCAGGGAACCACCTTTGGCTTTGGGATCATCAACGCGATACCCCCCGGGACACATTCGATCTTGTTCTCCTATCAGGTCGCAGACTCGGGAGGAGGCACCTACAGCCTCACGCGCCCGGCCCTCTATCCAACGCGGCATATGTCCGTCTACGCGGCCGACCCGCTGATTGTGAATGGGGCGGGGATACGCGGGGCGGGCCGGGTCACGTCGCGCGGCCAGACGTTCACCAAGTGGACCTCATCGAGCTCCCTCGCGCCGCTCGATCAGATCGAGCTAACGGCCGCGGCGCGCGGCGGGATCACGCCCGGTCTAGCCGGGGGACTGGGAGTAGCCCTAATTGTGCTTCTCGCGGCGGGAGGGTTTGCGTTGCGCCGCTCGAGGCGGCCGGTGGCTCCCCCCGGGCGGGCGCCAAACGAGCCCCTTGCACGAGTCGAGCTCATCGCCGCAGTCGCAGAGCTCGACCTTGCCTACGACGACGGACGCGTGTCGCAAGGCCACTGGCAGACAAGGCGCGCCGAGCTCAAGCGTCGGCTGGCCACAGAATCATCGGAGACTGTCCGATGATCGCGCTCGACAACGTGAGCGTGCTATACGGGCGAACCGTCGCACTGGACGCGCTGTCACTTGCCTTGCCCCCCGGCATCATCGGCCTCTTCGGTCAAAACGGATCCGGCAAGAGCACGCTGCTGCGCGTGTTGACTGGCCTGTTGCGCCCCACTTCCGGCACGGTCACGATCGACGGACGCCCCGTGCGATCGAGCGACGAGAGCCTGCGAGCCCGCATCGGGTATGCGGGGCACGCGTCGGGCCTTTACGCACGACTGACGCTCATCGAGAACCTCGAGCTCTTCGCAGGTCTTCACGACGTCCCGCCTGCTCGCGCTCAGGAGCTGCTGGCGAACCTTGGCCTCGCCGGCCGAGCCCGAACCGCGGCGGGCGAGCTCTCTGCCGGGCTCACGCGCCGCGCGGCCGTGGCCCGCGCCCTCGTCGGCGACCCGGATCTGTTGCTGCTCGACGAGCCCTACGCCAACCTCGACGACGATGCCGCGGGGCTCGTGACAAACACGATCGTCGCATGGCACACCCCGGAACGAACGTGCCTCGTCGCAACGCACGGGGCAAAACGCGTCAAGCCTTACGCGCACGCGGGCATCATCCTGCAGCGCGGCCGCCTCGTAACGCACGGCTTGTACAGGCGAGAGCCGGTAGAAGCGACGTGACCTTCGTAGCCAAGACTGCGGCACTCGTCAAAAAGGACCTGCGGACCGAGCTCCGCGGCCGGGACACCCTGCCGCCGATGCTCGTCTTTGCGTTCGTTGTGTCGCTCCTTCTCGCCTTCACCCTGCCGGGTTCGCACGATCTGTCCGGCCGGATCGGAGTGGCCGGGGCGAAGCTCGGTGACGTCCTCGCCGGATTCATGTGGGTGACCGTGCTCTTTGCGGGCCTCATCGGATTCGGGCGCACCTTCGAGGTCGAGCGAGAAGACGGTGGGCTCGACGCGCTGCTGCTCGTACCCCTCGACCGCTCAGGGCTCTTCGCGGCGAAGGCCGTGGCAAACCTGCTCTTCATCGCGGCAATCGAGGTGCCGCTGATCCCTCTCTTTGCGCTGTTGTTCGGCATCGCTCTGGGCACGGTGTGGCCCCTGCTATTGCTGGTCGTCTTCCTCGTGGACGTGGGGTTCGCCGCGCTGGGCACCCTGTTCGCTTCGCTGGCGGCACAGACGAGGAGCAGGGAGCTGATTCTGCCGATCCTCGCCCTCCCGGCGCTGGTGCCGATTTTCATAGCGGCCGTCGAGCTCACCTCGCAGCTGTTCACCGGCGGCGACCTGCGAGCCATCTCGGGCGACGGCTGGTTCGGGATCCTCGTCGCTTTCGACGTGATCTTCACAGTCGTCGGCGCGCTCACTTTTGAGTTCGCGGTCGACTGAGGACTGCCGCGTGCCCTTCCCGCCGCACGATCATCCGGACGTCATCACGGTGCACCTCGGCCGCTTCTCGCGCGAGCAGGCCAACGCCATCGCCGCCCGTCTCGAAGAGAGCCAAATCGTGTGGTGGTACAAGGAGCCCGGGTACTTCAGCAGCATCTGGGAATACGGAGTACGCCTCTTTGTCGACAAGGAGCGCCTGCCCGACGCTCAGCAGATTGCGCGCAGCGTCGTGAACGGCGAGTCTTAGGCGATGCACAGACGTTCGCAGAACGAGAGCCGGGCCCTCAACCTCAGCCGCGGCAGCGGGCAATCGGCTACGCGCTCGGCCGTGCTGTTCGTTTGTGTTGCGAATGCGGGGCGCTCGCGCATGGCCGAGGCCTTGTTCAACGACCTCGCGCGCGGCCGCTACCTTGCGGCCTCGGCCGGAACCCGGCCAGCGCGCAGGCCCCATCCCGAGGTTGCCGCCGCCATGGCCGAGATCGGGCTCCCGCTCGAGGATTTGCCCGGTACCCTGATCACTGCAGAGGCGGCCGAGTCCGCGCTGCGCGTGATCTCCATGGGTTGCAACGTGAGGGACGCCTGCCCGGCGGCTACCATGAACCTGCAAGAGTGGGAGCTCGACGACCCGAAGGGACGCTCTCCGCAAGAGGTAGCGCGCATTCGCGACGAGATCGAGACCAAGGTGCGCAACCTCATCGCCGCGCTCGATCGCGAGCTCGGCTAGGTTCAAGCTGTTGGGGTCTCTAGTACGCGGGTAGGCGACGGATGCCGGGTTCGACTGCGAGCACCTGGAGGAAAACGTGGAGCTTGACCTGCATAGTTTGACCGAGAAGCTAGAGGGCGTGGAAGCGCTCGACGCGGTTGGGGACTCCCTTGCCGGCGCCGTCGACAGCCTGCTCCCTCAGGGAGTGGTCAAGGATTTCCTCGCGGGCAGATGGCTCGGCCACGCGCTCCACCCTGTCCTGACCGACGTTCCCATCGGAGCGTGGGTGAGTGCCTCGACGCTGGACATCGTGGGAGGCCGCAGCGGCCGCAAGAGCGCCGACCGGCTCATCGCGCTGGGACTGCTGGCCTCGCTGCCCACAGCAGCCGCCGGCCTTGCCGACTGGAAGGATACGATGGGAGGAGCGCGCCGCGTGGGACTGCTGCACGCAGCGGGGAACACCACTGCCATCGGGCTGTACGCGGCAAGCTTGGCGGCGCGCCGCAGGGGCAAGCGCCTGTCGGGCATCGGGCTTGCACTAATGGGCATGAGCGTGGCGGGAGCAAGCGCTTATCTCGGCGGTCACCTGTCCTTCTCGCTCGGCGTCGGTGTCGACCAGACGGCTTTCGAACACCGGCCAGCCGACTGGACCGCAGTAATGGACGAGACCGATTTGCCCGACGGGCAAGCGCGCACGGCCGAGGTGAACGGAGCGACGATCCTGCTGGCTCGGCGAGGCGCCCTCATCTGCGCGCTCTCCGACCGCTGCACGCATCGCGGCGGACCACTGCACGAGGGCGAGGTCACGGCCGATACGGTCACCTGCCCGTGGCACGGCAGCAGGTTCGCTCTCAAGGACGGACGCCTGCTCGCGGGGCCGGCCAGCGCGCCACAGCCGGGCTACGACGTGCGCGTGTCCGGCGGAAAGATAGAGGTCAAGACCCGCCACATCCCCTCGGGCTGAGGTGCCCCACTCGGGCAGGAGCGACGTCCAAGCTTGCCCGCAGGCGCCACTAGAGCTCGCGCAGCAGAAGCAGAGTTTGGGCTCCGCCGGTCATGACGCTCTCGCCCGTCGATCCTTCGTACCAGGCCTCGAAGCCGGAGCGTGCGTGGGTGGCGAGCACTACCAAGTCGGCTGCGATCTCACCGGCTTCGGCAAGGATCGCGTTCGAGGGCTCCTCGTCTCTCAGCGAAAAGCGAGCGTCGGCGTCCTTGGCGGCGAGCTGTGCTACTTGCTCCTCGAGCCGCTCGGTCATGTCCTCGCGCACCATCTCGAGACTGGCCGCCGTGGCACCGGGCAGCAGACGCGCCAGGGGCCCTTCGCGCCGGCTCCCGGCCGTCGACACGGCAGTCATGAGGTTGAGGCGCGCCCCGTAGGGCCGGGCGATAGTCCTGGCGACCTCCAGCACGGCCTCGGTATCGTGCTCGAAGTCGAGCGGCACGAGCACCTCCTTGAGCTCGAAGCCCTCCTCGCGCTCGGGCTCCCTGGGCGTGCGCAGCAAGATTGGCGTTCCGCCTCCGCGCAGGATCCTTTGGGCGATGGATCCCACGAAGCGCGCCCTCAAACCTGAACGGCCGTGCTTGCACATGGCGATCAGATCGGCCCCGTACTCGTGAGCGTGTGTGTCTATCGCCGCCGACACGTCGCCGACGGAGCGCTCGTGCACGTGGGTAGTCACCTCGGCCCCCGAAGAGCGCAGACGGCCGGCAACGCGCTCCAGGTATGCGGACGCGTCGAGTGAGTCACGCAGGTGCGTATCGCCGTGCACGTGCTCGGGAGCGTTGAGCTCGAGCACGTGGAGCAATGTCACGCGCGCATCGAAGTGCGAGCAGAGCGACTCGACAACGCCGAGAACGTCTTCTGCGAGGCTCGATCCGTCGAGCGGACACAGAATATGGTCGTACATCAGCCGGCAAACGTCTCCACCAGAAGGAACACGTTGAGCCCGGTGATTAGCGTTACCAGCGTCCAGGCGATGCCCGTCGTAGCAGGGCGGTTCTTGAGTGGGCCCATCAGTTCCCCCTTGGTGGTGAAAACGGCAAGCGGAATCAAGGCAAAGGGTATGCCGAAGGACAGCACCACCTGACTCAAGACCAGCGTGGAGGTTGGATCGAACCCGATACCGATGACGACGAGGGCGGGAATCATCGTGACGAGCCGCCGCACGGTGATCGGAATCGTGCGCTGAAGGAAGCCCTGCATGATGATCTGGCCTGCCATCGTGCCCACCGTCGAGGACGACAGCCCCGACGCGAGGAGGGAGATCGCAAAGACGACGCTCGAGGCCTGTCCCACGATGGGCGCCAGGGTGCGGTGAGCCTCTTCGATACTGGCTACTCCGGTCGCTCCCGCCCGGTGGAAGGTTGCGGCCGCCATCATCAGCATGGCCGCATTGATCAGTCCGGCAAGCCCCATGGCGATGACCACATCGATCAGCTCGAAGCGCAAAAGGCGCTTGAGCCGAGCCGTCCCGCGCACGACGATGCGGTCCTGCGTGAGCGCCGAATGAAGATAGATGACGTGCGGCATCACGGTCGCACCGAGGATTCCCGTCGCCAGCAGGATGCTGCCGGTCCCCGCAAACTGCGGCGGAAAAAAGCTGCCTGCGGCGGCGCCGAAGTCCGGCTTGCCCAGAATCGTCTCGGCCAGATAGCACAACGCAATTACTCCCACCATGACCGAGATCACCGCCTCGAGCGGCCGAAAGCCGCGTTGCTGTAGGCCGAGCACCAAGAAGGTTGCCACGCCGGTCAGAAGGGCCGCCGGAAACAGAGGAATGCCAAAGAGCAGGTTGAAGCCGAGGGCCGCGCCGAGGAACTCCGCGAGATCGGTGGCCATGGCAACCACCTCGGCTAGAAGCCACAAGCAGATCACTGCCGGCCGAGGGAAGCGCTCCCTCATGACCTGCGGCAGGTTCTTTCCGGTTGCGATCCCAAGCTTCGCCGACATGATCTGGATGAACATCGCCATCAGGTTGGCGGCAACGACAACCCAAACGAGCAGGTATCCGTACTTGGAGCCACCCTGGATATTGGTGGCGAAGTTGCCCGGGTCGACGTAGGCGACCGCCGCTATGAAGGCAGGGCCGAGGAACGGGAGCAGCCGCCGGGGGCCGCGCGCCCGGCCGCTGAGCGCTCTTTCCGCCCCCTCGGTGGCAGACGCGTCGCGGCTCCGCGGGGGGGCGTGCGTGCCGGCGGCTCGAGCTTTCATAGGCGTCCGACCTTAGTAGGCTTGATCAACAATGAGAGCATCGAGCTCCTTTTACAAGGATTCCGCCCTTCGGTGGCTCGGCGTCGCAGCATGGGCAGGGATGGCAATAACGCTGCTGCTCGCCCTCTTCTTGGCTCGTCAGGCGCAGGCGTCCATGGGCGGCGAGCTGCAGCGCATCTTCTACTTCCACGTGCCTGCAGCTTGGGTCTCCTACCTCGCTTTCACAGTCGTTTTTATCTCCTCCATCGCGTATCTGCGCACGGGAGCGAGACGCTGGGACCTGCTCGCGCACTCGGCGGCGGAGATCGGCGTGGTCTTCTGCGCCCTCGTTCTGATCACCGGGCCCATCTGGGCGCACCCGGTGTGGGGGACGTGGTGGCAGTGGGACGCGCGGCTCACCTCGACGCTCGTCTTGTGGCTCACCTACGTCGGCTATCTTTTCCTTCGCAGCCTTGCAAGCGACCCGCAGCGCGCCGGGCGCATCGCCGCGGTGGTCGGGATAGTCGGCCTCGTGAACGTTCCGATCGTGCACTTCTCGGTGTACTGGTGGCGCACGCTGCACCCAAGTGGTCCGACGCCGGCCGACCTCGAAGCCAGCTCCGGCCTCGGCAGCCCCGAGCTCATCACCTTCTTCACAGGACTGGTGGCATTCACCATGCTGTTCGCGTGGCTGCTTGCCGTGCGCGTGCGCGTCGGGCGGATGGGCGACGAGGTCGAGCGGCTCGCGGTGGACTCGATTAGGGAGAAGGTGCCGGTCGCGTGAGTGACGCGGGCTGGCTGGTAGTCGCGCTCGTCGCCGTCGGCGCCGGCATCGGCGGCTACACGTCTTTGCTATTGGTCAGGAAGCGCAGGCTTCAGCACAGACTCACCGAGCTGCACGCGCGCCGCACCGATTAGCGCAAGCGCGGGAGCGCGGCAAGGGACTTGCCCGCCGCGGCCACAGTGCCCGCGATGTGCTCGGAGCTGTGGGCCGTCGACATGAACAGGGCCTCGAAGCGTGACGGGGGCAGGTACACGCCTCGCTCCAGCATGCCTCTAAAGAAGCTTGCGTAAGCAGCGCCATCACTTGCCACTGCGCCGTCGTAGTTGGTGACCGGCTTCTCCGCGAAGAAGAACCCTGCGAGCCCCCCCAGCGCGGTCGCGGTGAGCGGCACCTCCGCCGCGTCGGCCGCGTCGAGCAGTCCGCGCGCCAGCTCCCGTCCGTTTGCTTGCAACCTGTCGTACAGCGTCGGATCGGTTTGGATGCGGCCGAGTGCTGTTATCCCCGCGGCCATCGCCACCGGATTTCCCGACAGAGTTCCCGCCTGATACACGTCACCGGCAGGAGCCAGGTGCTCGAGCAGATCGGCGGGTCCTGCGAGTGCGGCGGCGGGCATTCCTCCCCCGAGGACCTTCCCCAGCAGCACGACGTCGGCGGCGACACCAAAGCGTTCCTGTGCCCCGCCGGCGGCGAGACGAAAGCCGGTGATCACCTCGTCGAAAATCAGCAGAGCGCCGCACTCGCGAGCATGCGTTCGCAAGCTCTGTAGAAAACCCTCGGCCGGCAGGACCAAGCCCATGTTGGCGGCGACCGGTTCGACGAGGATGGCGGCCAGGTCGTCCCCGTGCTCGGATATTGCGGCTGCGACTGCATCGGAATCGTTGTAGGGCACGACTATCGTGTCTGCGGTCGTGCCGGGTGTCACCCCCGGGCTTCCGGGGATCCCCAGAGTCGCAACCCCGGAGCCGGCCCGCGCGAGCAGCGCGTCGAGATGGCCGTGATAGCAGCCTGCGAACTTGAGCAGCTTGGGGCGGCCGGTCGCGCCGCGCGCCACTCGCACCGCGGTCATCGCAGCTTCCGTGCCCGAGGAAACGAAACGCACTCTCTCGGCTCCCGGCACCATCGCGTTGACGAGGCGCGCCAGCTCGACCTCGAGCTCGCTCGGAGTGCCAAAGGAGGTGCCGCGCGCCGCGGTCTCCGCGATTGCCTGCACGATAGCGGGGTCTGCGTGCCCGAACAGCAGCGCCCCCCAGCTCTGCACGTAGTCCACGTACTCGTTTCCGTCGACGTCGAAGAGCAACGCGCCGTCGCCGCGCTCGACAAAGAACGGGTCCGAGCCGACTGCGTCGAAGGACCGCACGGGCGACGACACCCCTCCGGGCATGAGGCTGCGAGCCTGCCCAAGCAGCTTGTCGGACCGCTCCCTCATCACGCTCCGTCGGCGAGCCACTCGGCGGCTCGCTTGGCGTGGTAGGTGACGACCAGATCCGCTCCGGCGCGCCTGATGCACGTGAGCGTCTCGAGCGTGGCGGCGCGCTCATCGAGCCAGCCGCGCTCGGCAGCCGCCATGAGCATGGCGTACTCGCCCGAGACGTTGTAGGCGAGCGTCGGATAACGGAAGCGCTCCTTGACTGCGCGCAGGACATCGAGATAGCCGATGGCCGGTTTGACCATGAGGGCATCTGCACCCTCTTGCAAATCGAGCTCTGCCTCACGCAGAGCCTCGTCGAAGTTGGCCGGGTCCTCCTGGTAGGAACGGCGATCGCCGAAGCGCGGCGCCCCTTCCGCCGCCTCACGAAACGGACCGTAGAAGCTGGAGGCGAACTTCGCCGCGTAGGCAACGATCGGCGTTCCGGCAAAGCCACCCGAGTCGAGCGCATGGCGTATCGCGGCGACCTGCCCGTCCATCATGCCCGAGGGGGCGACGAGGCCGGCCCCGGCACGCGCCTGCGATACGGCAATGTCCCCGTACAGCTCGATCGTGGAATCGTTGTCCACACAGTCCCCGTGGAGCAGCCCGCAGTGGCCGTGGTCCGTGTACTCACAGAGGCACAGGTCGGCGATCAGCAGCATCTCGTCGCCGACCTCGTCCCTTAGCGCGCTCAGCGCGCGCTGGGTGATGCCGTCCCCGCGGTGGGCTTGCGACCCGGTCGCGTCCTTGTGCTCGGGAACCCCGAACACAAGGAGGCCCGCGATCCCACGTCCGGCGAGCTCGCGACCCTCTTTGACGAGCGACTCGATCGTGTGCTGTTGATGACCGGGCATCGATCCGATGGGTACGGGGGCGGCGATGCCTTCCTTGACGAACAGGGGCGCTATCAGATCGCCTGGATCGAGCGGCGTCTCGGCCAGCGCCTTGCGCAAGGGGGCCGAGGCGCGCAGCCTGCGGGGCCGCCGCACCGGAAAGTAAGCCATGCCCCCATGGTGCCACCTCGTACCGCGCTACGGCGCTACGGTCCCACAGGAACGCCGCCACGGGCTACCAGCAGGCACGCCGCCACGAGCGCAGCGAGTAGCGCTTGCGCATGGATGAGAGACCCGCGCCGTTCGCTCGCCCGCAAAAATCCCTGCGCGCCAGCTCATACTCGACCTGGAGCACCGGCTTGTGAGCGGCCACGAAGCGTCCCGGGACGCCGCACTCGTGGTACTGGAAACACTGCTCGTTGACAGCAAAGTCGAAGTACGGAATGAGCGCCTTGACCTGTCCAAGGTCGTTCTTTAGCCCGGCGGCAAGTCCTCGCCGGTGCGCTGCGTGTGCAAGCGCTCTGTTATAGCGGTACTGCTCATGGCGGGTAAGCGGAAAGCCCGTCTTGTTCGCATAGCCATCGACGTTGTCGAGCTCGATGCCGTCGTAACCGCGCGCCGAGCACTCGTTCATGCGCGTCCACGACGGAGCCGAGCTTGAAACCAAGGTTCGTGCACATACCCGCCCTGGAGGTGGGTGGTTGCACCAACCTTTGTGTAGCGTGGCCGGCATTAGGCGGACGCAGCGAGCACCTCGTCTTAGAGGTCGCTGTCTGAGGTAGCCACATGGGCACTCAGCGCGGCCGCCAGACCCTCGGCGCTGTGCTCGGCGGGCACGAGATCGACTCGGAACCCGAGCTGTTCGGCGGCCTCGGCGGTGCGCGGCCCGATGCACGCGACGAGCTTCCCGTTGGCGGTGCCCGGATCAAGGCCAAGATCCTCGGGCCGGGAGACCTGCTCCACGAAGCGGCGCACCGTAGAGCCACTCGTAAAGGTGAGCACGGTGAACGCTCCCGATCGCACGAGCCGGGCCACCGCTCCTTCTGGGTCGCCGGCAACCGATCGGTAAGCGGCGACCACCTCGGACAGCCATCCTCGCGCCACCAGCTCGTCGATCAGCGCCCGCGGGCCGTCCTCGACGCGCGGCAGCAGGATGTGCCCCCCGCCAGAGCCCAGCTCGCCGGCTAGGGCGTCGCCCGTGTACTCCGAGGGCATCAAATCGGCGCGGATGCCGAATGCCGCCAGACGCGTCGCAGTAGCCGGCCCTACGGCAGCGACGCGACAGCGCGCCAGCACCCGCGCATCGCGTTCGGCCACCTCGACCCGTGCAAAGAAGCCCTCGACGGCATTCACGCTCGCGAACACCGTCCAGTCGTAGAGACCTTCGGCGAGCTTGCGGATGGCGTGGTCGAGCGGCCCCCACGAGGTCGGCGCGGTGATCTCTATGGTCGGCAGGTACAGAATCTCGGCCCCCTCGGAACGCAGCTGCTCCGCAAGACCGTCTGCTTGAGCGCGAGCGCGCGTCAGCACCACTCGCTGTCCCTTTAGTGTTCCGATGTTGGGGTCGGTCACGGCTCGGCGACCTCCGGATAGCTTGCGTCCTCGAGCTCGGCCAGGATCTCGTCGCCGCCCGCCGCCAGGATCGCTTCGGCGAGCTCGGCGCCGACTGCTCGTGCCTGCGTCGCCGGACCCGATGCCCGGTCCCGCAAGGCCCTGCCGAGCTCCGGATGCCCGAGGAACCCGGTCGCCACCACTGCGCCTTGTGTAATCCTCGCAAGGCAGCCGAGTGGGACCGAGCAGCCTCCCTCGAGGCGCGCGCCAAAAGCTCGCTCGCAAGTCACCTCGGTGCGCGCGGCGGCATCCTCCAACGGGGCGAGCAGCTCCCGCAACCACTCGTCGTCGGCGCGACCCTCGATCGCCAGCGCCCCTTGCGCGGGACACGGCACCCACCAGTTCGGGTCGAGCGGAGCGGCATCGCCGAGCATGCCGAGCCTCTCTAGACCGGCCGCCGCGAGCACCGCGACGGCCACCTCACCCCGCGCCACCTTGTCTACGCGCGAATCGAGGTTGCCGCGCAGCTCGACTGCACGCAGGCTCGGGTTCTTCTCGGCCAACAGCGCACGCCGGCGCATGCTCGAGGTGCCAACCTCCGCATCCGGACCGAGCGACGCAAGCCTTTCCTCACCGCTTTCGCCGCGCCCTCCGATGACGACGTCGTGGGCCACCGCGCGCGCCGGAACACACACGAGCGCGAGTCCCTCGTCGAGCTCGGCGGTCAAGTCCTTGGCCGAATGAACGCCGGCGTCGGCGCGTCCCTCGACCACGGCGCGCTCGACCTCGGAGGTGAACAGACCCTTGCCGGGGATGGATCGGAACGGGCGCCCGTCACGGTCCCCGCGCGTCGTGACCGCGAGGAGCTCGACCGTCACAGAGGGGTGCGCTGTTTCGATCAGCCCGCGGATAGTTTCTGCTTGGGTCAGAGCGAGACGAGATCCCCTCGTTGCGAGGGCAAGACGGTCACGCCTCCGGCTCATCGCGTGACTCGTCTTTGAGGTCGAAGAGGTCGCGCAGGGCCGTGAGATAGAGCCGTCCTTGCTGGGGGGTCGCGTTGGCCTTTGCCTTGCTGAGTGGCCGATGCAGCAGCTTGGCAACGAGCTTGCGCGTTACCCGATCGATTTCGTCGCGCGTCGCCTGGTCGAGCCCGCTCAGCTTGCCGCTTCGCTCGAGCTCGCCGCGACGCACGGAGTCGGCCCACTCGACGAGGGCTGCGGCGGCCGGTGCGAACTCCCCGGCGCGCTCCCACGACATGAAACGCGTCAGCTCCTCGCCGATGATGTCTTCGACCTTGGACACCTCGGCGAGACGTCCTCCCATCCCAGCCTCGACTGCCGAGCGCAGGTCGTCGAGGTCGCGCAGCACCACCCCGTCCAGCTCCGCTACCTCCGGGTCGACATCGCGCGGCACTGCAATGTCGACTATCAACAGGCGCGCGCGCATGGCGGTGCGGCGCGCTTCTTCAACCACGATCCTGTCGATAACCGGAAGCATGGAGCTGGTGGCGCTGACAAGAACATCGGCGCGCGCGATTGCTGCACTCAACTCACTCAAGGGCAGCGCGCTTGCTCCCAGCTCGGCGGCCAGTGCATGCACCCTGGATTCGGTGCGTCCGGCGACCGTGACGTGTGCGCCGGCCGCCGCGAGCGACACGCCCGCGAGCCGCGCCATTCTTCCCGAGCCCACCACCAGCGCGCTCCGGTCCTCGAGCGAGCCGTCCCAGAACTTGCGTGCAAGATCCACCGCGCTGGACGAGATCGAGGCCGGATTGCGCGCTATGCGGGTCTCGCTGCGTGCCCTCTTGCCGGCGCGAAAGGCGCTCTTGAAAGCCGCGGCGAGCACGCTATCGGCGGTCTCCTCCTCCTTCGCGACGGCAAACGCCCGGCGCACCTGGCCGAGTATCTCGGACTCGCCGACAACCATCGAGTCGATGCTCGATGCGACGCGCAGCAAGTGCCTCAGGGCACCTTCGTCGTGATACGCGTAGACCTGATCGGTGAAGTCCTCGGGCGCTACGTGACAAAACTCGCTGAGGAAGTTACGCACGTCCTGCGTTCCGCCGTGAAAGCGCGACACGGCCGCGTAGACCTCGATGCGGTTGCAGGTCGACAGAATGACGCACTCAAGCACGTGATCGAAAGAGATGAGGTGGTGCAACGCCTTGGTGAGTCGTTGCTCTGGGATCGTCAGCCTCTCCAGCAAGTCGATGGGCGCGGTCTTGTGGTTGAGGCCGACGACCACGATCGAGACGGCGCTCACTTGCTACGCACCGCCCTCGGAGCGGGCGGCCAGCCTGCGATTGGCCTCGCGAGCCGTGGCTACCGCCTGAGTGCGCTGCTGGTAGAAGGACAGGATCTGCAACTCAATCGACAAATCGACCTTGCGGATCTGCACGTCGGGCGGCACATTCACGACGGCGGGTGCGAAGTTGAGAATCGACTTGATGCCGCAATCGACGAGCCGCTCGGCGACCTCTTGGGCCGAGGCAGGAGGCGTTGCGATTATTCCTATGCACAAGCTCTCGTTGACTACCGCTTCCTTGAGCTCGTCGAGATGACGCACCGGCAGTGACCCAAACTCGGTACCGACGATGTCCTCAGCTACGTCGAACAGCGCCTGGATCCGAAAACCTCGCTCGGAGAAGCCTTTGTACGAGGCGAGGGCCTTACCGAGGTTGCCCACCCCGACGATCGCCGTAGGCCAGTCCTGGGTGAGGCCGAGATCGCGCGTGATCTGATAGAGAAGGTGCTTGACGTCGTAGCCGACTCCGCGCGTTCCGTACGAGCCGAGGTAGCTGAGGTCCTTGCGCACTTTCGCGGCGTTGACCCCCGCGAGGCGGGCGAGCTCCTCACTGGACATGGTTCCCTCATCCCCGCTCCGTTCGGCCACATCGAGCAGCGCCCGCAGGTAGACGGGCAGTCGAGCCACGGTGGCCTCGGGGATCTGACGCTCGGGCATGTCTGTCATGTTACCGGTCTTGTGACTTCAGTCACGAACGAATAAGGGGTGTCTGAGCAGGCCTTTTGCTACTGATGGCGGAGCCAGAACCGACCCTGTGATGCCGTGCACGAGGTCCATAGGATCAGAAATTCCAAAAGTCCAGGCCGGCGTCGCTGAAGCCTTTCTGCATCCAGATCGACAGCTCGAACAGCTGATTGGTGACGAAGAGGACTCCGACGACGACGAGCAGAATGCCCGCGACCAGGTTGATGCGGCGGGTGTGGCGCCGCAGCGCGGCCATCGTGCCGGTAAGGCGCGACACGCCGATGCCCGCGAGGACAAAGGGGATGCCGAGACCGAGCGAGTAAATCGCCAGCAGGAAGGCGCCTTGGCCCGGACCTCCGGTCGCTCCCTGACCGGCCGCCATCGCGAGCACGGCGCCCATGGTGGCGCCTATGCACGGGCTCCAACCGAAGGCGAAGGCCCCCCCGAGCACCACGCTCCCCCAGATCCCCGCCTCGGGCGTGGGATGCCAGCGGGCTTCTCTGTAGAGAAAAGGGACCTTGAGCACGCCCATGAAAACGAGACCGAGAACGATGATGAAGACCCCCCCGACACGACCGAAGAGGACCTTGTTCTGAGTCAGCACGCTGCCCAGAAGGGTGGCGGTCGCGCCCAGGGCAACGAAGATGAGGGTGAATCCCGCGACGAAGGCCACCGCCACCAGCCACGCAGGAATCTGGCGTCCGGCATCCTTCGATGAGGTCCCTACTCCCGACATGTAGGACAGGTAGCCCGGTACGAGCGGGAGCACGCAGGGCGACAGGAACGACACCAGACCGGCGAAGAAAGCTATCGGAATCGTCGGGTTTGCCATCGTCTCGCGGCGCTAAGAAGCGAGGCCCCCGAGAGCGTCGCTCAGGACTCCAGGCGTCAGGGCGCCGAGGACGTGCTGGACGACGGCGCCGTTCTTGTCGATGAAGAAGGTCTCGGGCTGCCCGGTCAGACCGTAGGCCGAAGCCACGTCCCCGCCTTCATCCCGCAGCTGCAGGTAGTCGAGGTGGTGCTGCGTAACGAATCTCACGGCATCCGAGCGGGCGTCGTGAACATCCATCCCGACGAACGTGACCTTGCCCGCGTACCGCCCGGCGGCCGTGGCCAGCAACGGGGCCTCCGCCTTGCACGGGGCGCACCACGATGCCCAGAAGTTGAGCACGACGGGCTTGCCCTCGAGGCTCGCAAGCGACACGGCGCCCTTGCCGTCGAGGCGCGGGGCGCTAAACGACGGCGCCCCTTTGCCGGGAGCAGCCGTCGACCGCGAGCTGTGGGTGATCCCCACCACCAGCAGACCGATGAAGGCAAGTGACGGCAGGAGGACGGCGGCGAGCGTCACCATGCGCCGCGCCCGTCCCTTGGGAGGAGTGGCCATGGCCCCCATCTTCGCGTGCCGGGGCTCCTATAGGGGCCGGCCAGCCTCGGGCGGCGGTCGCGACAAAATCTTTAAGGAATGCGCAACCTTTCAAGGTCTCCGAGCGTCATAGTAGACAGTAGCGCCAAGCGCCTCCGGTTGGACCCGCGACCGACCGTCGAGGCGCCGTCGACAGCCCCCGGCCCCGGGGGCTGTCGCTTGTCACCCTCACCTTTGTCCCACTCGACGGGGCACGGAGGCCTTGCCGGCCGGGAGCAGTGTTCCGCTCAGGGCAGAGCCAGCGTGCGGCTTGCCCGGAAGGTTTCACCGAGCCGTCGATCGTGAGTTACGAGCACGAGCGTGCCCTCGTACGACTCGAGCGCCTTCTCCAGCTGCTCGATGGCCGGCAAGTCGAGATGGTTGGTCGGCTCGTCCAGCATCAGGCATCCCAAACCGAGTGGGTGAGGACGTACAGAAAGAGCCTGTCGCAATAACCTCCCAAAGGCTCGCGTTCGGAGCGTGAGTTTGCAAGACTGAGCTCCAACCGAGCTCAGGAGGCCCCGTGGCAAAGAACCTCATCCCGTGTGATCGCGACCAGCGGATGTTGATGCCCCCGGACATGCGCGAGTGGCTGCCCCCTGACCACCTCGCCTGGTTCGTGATCGATTCCGTCGAGCAGCTCGACCTCAAGGCGTTCTACGCGCGGCACCGCGACGACGGCTGGGGCCGGGCGGCGTTCGACCCTGGGATGATGGTCACCCTGCTGCTCTACGCCTATGCCGTTGGCGTGCGCTCCTCCCGGGAGATCGAGCGCAGGCTCACCCACGATGTCGCCTGCCGGGTGATCGCAGCCAACGAGCGCATCGACCACGCCACGATCTGCCGCTTCCGCACCCGCTATCGCGACGAGCTGAGCGAGCTGTTCGTGAGCACCGTGGGGCTGTGTGTGGCCGCCGGCATGGTGCGCCCCGGTGTGGTCATAGTCGACGGCACCAAGGTCGCGGCGAACGCGTCAGGGGCCAAGAACTTGAGCGCAAAGCAGCTCGAGGACTTCGCTCGGCGGGTGTTCGACGAGGCCGAGGCGATCGACGCCCAAGAAGACGAGCGCTTGGGGTCTTTGCGTGGCGACGAGATGCCCGAGCACCTGCGCAAGCGGCCCGAGCGCATTGAGTGGCTGCGGCAAAAGCTCGCCGAGCAGCAGGAGCAGGCGGCGAAAGAGACCGCCAGCAACAAGACCATACGCAAGCCACGGATCAACATGACCGACCCCGACAGCGCCGTGCAAAGGACCCCGCACGGCTACCTTCAGGGCTATAACGCCCAGGCCGCAGTGACGCCAGAGCAGATCGTAGTCGCCGCAGACCTGACCGGGGAGACAACAGACGTCGCCCAGCTCGAGCCGATGATCACTCAGGCCAAGGCCAACCTCGCAACCGTCGGCGCCGCACCACCCGCGACGATCCTGGCCGACGCAGGTTATTTCAGTGAGGACAACGCCGCGCTAAAGCTTGACGTGGAGCTGCTCATCGCACCCGCGGCGTCGCGCCGCCTCGACGACGCCATCGCCCGGCGCCGTCCCCCTGCCGCCCTGAACGAGCATGCCGAGCGGCGCTGGCAACAAGAGCTCGGCGCGGCGCAAAGGAGCGCCCTGCGCCGGGCAGAGGTCATCGCGGCGCTCGATGATGGCCACATCACCCGCACCGAGGCCGCCCAGGAGCTGTCGCTGTCGATCCACACCGTCAACTGGCTGCGCTGGCAAAAGCGCAGGTTCGGGCACCTGCCGAAAGCACGCATGCCCGCCCCGCCACCGAGACCGAGCGCCAGAGAGGTGATGCTGGAGCGCTTCGCCGATCCCGTCGCCCGGGACAAATACCGACTGCGGGCAACGATCGAGCCGGTCTTCGGTCAGCTCAAAGAGCAGCGGGGCTTGCGACGCTTCGTGCATCGCGGCAAACAGGCATGCCGCTGCGAGTGGCGCATGGCGGCAGCGGCTCACAACCTGCGCAAGCTGTCCTCGGGAGGGGCAAACGGTTCCGTTGCCGCTACCTAAGGGCAATCTCGAGAACTCTTTGGCTTCGCGAGAAATGAAGCGCCCTCTTTCTGCGACAGGCTC
>JBBSGD010000020.1:0-33536 GCA_038254435.1 Actinomycetota bacterium | reverse complement strand
TAGGCATAGCCGTTCACTACCAGCCTCGCGTTGGCCATCTCGTCGCCGAGGTAGACGTAGCGCAGCAGCCTGTCGTACTGATCGGTCTCCTCGATATCTTTGACGAGGCGCACCGAGGCGCCGTCCAGGAGGGCGTGCGTCGCAGCCGAGGCTTGGCGTCCGTAGCATTGCACAGGCGTGCCCGGCTTGACGGTCTCGGGCGTGTCGATGCCCAGAAACCGTACGCGGTAGCGGCTCCCCACGGTGACGTCGCCGGCGCCCGGGCCCGGTGTTACCGCGTCGATCCGCACGTCGATGGTGTCGCCGTCCACCACCCGCAGAACTGTGGCGCTGTCGTAGCCGGGAGGCTCGCCGGGCGCGGTGGCGGGCGCTTGCAGCGACAGGTTCACGGGGGCCGAGCAGCTCGCCAGGATGACAAGGAGGGCACAGACTGCGGCGCGCAGAGGCAGGGACATCAAGGACCACGCTAGAGCAAGAACGATCATGCCCCCTGTGACGCAGCGCACGCGCAGGCGCTCTCCGGCCGTAGTCTCACAAGTGGAACGTCTGACTCACCGGCGATCGGGCGGTTGGGCCGGGCGCCACCTACAACGAAACGAGGCCAGAACATGTCAGAGGCGGTAATCGTGGCGGCAAGCCGCACTCCCATCGGCAGGGCAAAGAAGGGCTCGCTGCTCGACGTGCGCCCCGACGATCTCGCTGCGTTCGCCGTCAGAGACGTCGTCGCCAAGGTACCCGAGGTAGACCCCGGCGAGGTAGTCGACGTGATGATCGGCTGCGGCTTTCCCGAGCAGAAGCAGGGCATGAACCTCGGCCGACGCGTCGCCCTTCTCGCCGGGCTTCCGCAACACGTCCCCGGCACCACGGTCAACCGCTTCTGCGCGTCGAGCTTGCAGACGATCCGCATGGCCTTTCATGCCATCAAAGCGGGCGAAGGCGACGTCTACGTTGCCGGCGGAGTGGAGTCCATCTCGCAGGTCGACGGCTATCCCAAGGACGCCGGCGAGCTCCATCCGAAGCTGTCGGGCGACGATGCCCCGATCGCCAACGTCTACATCCTGATGGGCATGACCGCAGAGAACGTGGCGCACAGGTACGAGCTTCAGCGCGCCGAGCTCGACGCCTTTGCCCAGCGCTCGCAGGAGCGCGCGGTAGCGGCTCAGCAGTCGGGGTTCTTCGCCGCCGAGATCTCTTGCTACACCAAGGAGGACGGCACCGTCGTGGACCGGGACGACGGGCCCCGGCCGAGCTCCTCCCTTGCCAAGCTGGCCGAGCTGCAGCCCGCCTTCGACCCCGACGGAGTCGTCACGGCCGGCAACTCGTGCCCTCTTAACGACGGCGCCGCGGCAGTGCTCGTCATGAGCGAGGAGCGTGCTCGCCAGGTGGGCGCCACCCCCATCGCCCGGATCATCGCCTCCTCCGTCTCCGGAGTCGCTCCCGAGATCATGGGCATCGGGCCGATCGAGGCGGTAGGAAAGGTCCTCAAGCAAGCGGGCATGTCCATCGACGACGTGGACGCAATGGAGCTCAACGAGGCCTTCGCCGCCCAGGTCATACCCGTGTGCCGCGAGGTCGGGATCGACCCGTTCGACGAACGCTTCAACGCGCACGGCGGGGCGATCGCCCTCGGGCACCCCTACGGCATGACCGGGGCTCGCATCATGTGCACCCTGCTCAACGGGCTCCGCGAGTCACGCGGAACCATCGGCCTCGCCACCATGTGCGTCGGCGGCGGACAGGGAATGGCAATGGTGGTAGAGCGTCTCGCCTAACCCGCATACCCCGCCAACGATGGGGGTTAGGCGGACTGCGCGACCAGCTCCTCGACCTTCGTCACGAGCCGCGTGACGTCGTGCTTGACGAGAAAGGTGTCCGCCCACTCGGGCGACTCCTCGAGCACGGCCGAAAACGCAACGATCTTGGTAGCCGGGGAGTGCTCCCTGATGAAAATTGCGGCGCGCGCCCCGTCCCAGCGCGGCATGACGCAGTCGAGCACCACGATGTCCGGCTTGAGGTCGGCGGCGAGCATCGCCCCCTCGAAGCCGTCTTGTGCGACGCCTGCGATGCAAAATCCTCCGTGCGTGGAGAACATCAGCGACAGGAGCTCGCGCATGGAGGGATCGTCGTCGACGAGCAGAACCACCGGACGGGCACCCATCGCGCCAGCCTGTGCCAAAGCCCGGCCGGCCGCAATAGCCTAGGGGCGATTACGCCCGAGAAAGGAAGGAACCGCCCACATGGATCATCGACGTCTGGGGAGCTCCGGGCTCATGGTGTCCGAGCTCTGCCTGGGAACCATGACCTTCGGGAGGGAGGCCGACGAGGCGACTTCCACCGCGATGGTCAGCGCCTATCTCGGCGCCGGCGGCAACTTCATCGACACCGCCGACGTCTACGGCGCAGGAGTGGCCGAAGCCATCACGGGCAGGGCTCTTCGAGGGCGGCGAGACGATGTCGTGCTGGCCACCAAGGTGCGCTTCCCCATGGGCGACGGGAGCAACGACGCCGGCTTGTCGCGCAAGCACATCCTGCACGCATGCGAGGCGAGCCTGAGGCGCCTCGGCACCGACTACATCGACCTCTATCAAGTCCACTGCTGGGATCGCGCCACTCCGCTCGACGAGACCATGCGCACCCTCGCAGACCTGGTGCGCTCGGGAAAAGTCAGGTACCTCGGTCTCTCGAACTTCACCGGCTGGCAGATAGCCGCGGCGCAGGCGGTTGCCGGGACGCACGGCCTCGAGCCCTTCGTCTCACTACAGCCCCAGTACTCGATGATCGAGAGGCACGTCGAGTACGAGGTGGTGCCGGCGTGCCTGGCATCGGGGCTCGGGATCCTTCCCTGGGGCCCGCTCGGCCAGGGCTTCCTCACCGGCAAGTACCGGCGCGACGAGCCTCCTCCCCCCGGCGCCCGCATCACCGGCGCAGACGAGGACCTCGAGGAGCACTGGAGCAAGCGGGCAACCGAGCGCAACTGGCACGTCCTCGAGGAGCTCGAGGTGGTGGTCGCCGGCACCGGGCGGAGCCACTCCCAGGTGGCGCTGCGGTGGCTGCTCAACCAGCCGGGAGTGGCTGCCCCCATCATCGGAGCTCGCACGCTCGAGCAGCTACAAGACAACCTCGGTGCGACGGGCTGGGAGCTCGCCGGCGAGCAGGTTCGCCGTCTGACCGAAGCCGGACGGCTCGAGCCCATCTATCCGTACTCGTTCATCGCCGCAGCCCAGCGCGACTAGCGCGCTCACTCAGCGAGCTCGACTATCGCTCCCTCCCAGGGTGCAAGGGCGAGCTCGCTCTCGACTTTCTCACCGCTGCGGTCGTGCAGGCTCGCCAGGCGCACGGCTCCCACGCCGGTCGCCGCCACGGCCGGGGAGTCGCCGAAGTTGAGGGCGACGAGGGTGGCGTCGCCCCGGCGGTACAGCCACACACCTCCGGGCGCCGGCCTCTCCTCATAGCCACCAGACACGAGATCGGCGGATGCTCGCCGCACCCGGATCAGCGCGCGGCACAGTGTCAGCACGCTGCCGGTGTCCTCCTTCTGCGCGGCGACGTTGCGCGACGGTTCCCCGAACGGCAGCCATGGGTCAACGGCGGAGGAGGTGAAACCGGCCCCGGGGGCGCCGGTCCACTGCATAGGCGTGCGCTCGGCGTCCCGACCCGGGTAACCAGACGTGCCGGGGAGCCCCATCCCGTCCCGCAGAAGGTCATCGGGAACCGCCGTGTCCGTCTGCCCGATCTCGTCTCCGTAATAAAGGACCGGAGTTCCTCGCAGAGTAAGGAGCATCATGAGGCCGAGCCTGATCCTCGCGTCGTGACCCTGTGCCCAGCGAGTCGGCCAGCGCGACACGTCGTGGTTGGAACCAAACCACACCGGCCACGCGTCCGGAGGCAGCAGCTCGTGAGTCCGGCGCACTATCTCAGACATCTCGGCCGCTTCATATGGAGCGAAGGCGAACACGAAGTTGAAGGCGAGGCTCAGCTCGTTGGCGCCGGTTCCGTAGAAGCTGACCATCTGCTCCAAATTGAGGAGCCACGTCTCGCCGATGAGCGCTCGCTCGGGCTCGTACTCGCCTCCGACCTTGCGCCAGCGTTCGATTATCTCGTGTACCTCGGGCCGGTTCATGTTGTAAACCGACCGCTGCCCGTGCCGGCGCACTAGAGGATGATCGTCCTCGGTGGCGGGAGGGTTGTCCCTAAGCTGCGAGTCCTTGATCACGGCATGACAGACGTCGATGCGCCAGCCGGCGATCCCCCGATCGAACCAGAAACGCAGAATGTCATCGAACTCGTCGCGTACTTCCTCGTTCCACCAGTTGAGATCGGGTTGACGAGGCAGAAAATTGTGAAGGTAGAACTGGCCGCTGGCCTCGTCGAGGCTCCACGCAGAGCCGCCGGCGACGCTGAGCCAGTTGTTCGGCGCGGAGCCATCGGGCTTGGGGTCTGCCCACACATACCAGTCGCGGCGCGGCGAGGTGCGGCCGTCGAGCGACTCGAGGAACCAGGGGTGGGTGTCGCTCGTGTGGTTCGGGACGAGGTCGAGCAGGATCCTCATGTCCCTTGACCCGGCGGCAGCAACGAGGCGGTCGAGATCGTCCATGGTGCCCAGAACCGGATGCACGGCGCGGTAGTCGGCCACGTCGTAGCCCCAGTCGCTGTTGGGTGAGGGCATCGTCGGGTTGAGCCACAGCGCATCGACTCCGAGCCAGTGGAGATAATCGAGGTGCTCGATCACTCCGGGCAGATCACCCAAGCCGTCCCCGTTCGTATCGCCGAAGGACCACGGGTAGATCTGATAGATGACGGCGTCGCGCCACCAGGCCACAGCAGCTCTTTCTGATCAGCCGGTGGTGGACCCGGCGGTAAGGCCGGACACGATGCGCCGCTGGAAGAACAGCACGAGCAGCACGAGGGGCACGGTGACGATGAGGGACGCCGCCGCCTGCGCGCCGAAGTCCTGCGTGTGCACCGTCGCGAAGTTGGGGATCGCCACCGTGGCGGGCTGCGTGCGCTCGTCAAAGGCGAAAGTGTTTGCGAACAGGAACTCGTTCCACGCAAAGATGAACGTAAGGAGACCGGTCGTGACGATGCCGGGAAGGGACAAGGGCAGCGTGATTCGACGGAAGACCTGAAGTGTCGACGCGCCGTCGACGCGCGCTGCCTCCTCGAGCGAGGTGGGCAGCTCCTGGAAGTAAGCGACCAGCAAGTAGATGGACAGAGGGAGAGCGAACAAGGTGTCCGGGATGACCATCGCCCAGTAGGTGTTGATGAGGTGCAGCGTGGTGAACTGAAGGAACAGGGGGCCGAGGATCGCCACCGCAGGGAAAAAGGCGATGGCAAGGATGATGGTCATGACCGGCGTGCGCAGGGTGAACTTGAGGCGCGCCAGAGCATAGGCCGCTATTGAGCCCACGATCAAGCAGATGATCGTAGTGATGCCGGCGATGATGATGCTGTTGGTGAGCCCGTGCACGAAACGCGAGTCGCTGAAGGCACGCTCGTACGACCCCGTATCGAACGAATGGGGCAGGAGCGTTGGAGGTGACTGCTGCAGCTCGGCGGGGCTAATGAGACTCAGCTTCAAGATCCACAGCAGCGGGAACAGAAGCATTATTACAAAGAGCGCCACGAAGAAATAAAAGGCGGTCCGGCTGAGCCGACTCTCGTACATGTGCACCTACCCCTGAGCCCGAGTGCCGATGCCCCTTAGGAACACCAGCGCGATCAACAAAGAGCTGACGAAGACAAACACGGCCGCGGCGTTGCCAAGCGAGAAGTCCAGCTGGGAAACGCTCACGCCCGTGTAGACGTAGGTGGAGAGCGAGTTCAGCTGCTTGCTGCCCATAACCCAGAACAAATCGTAGACGCGCCATGCGTCGAGGGTCCGAAAGAGCACCGCCACCAGCAGAGCGGGCTTGACGAGCGGAAGCGTGATGCGCCAGAACTGTTGCCACGGCGTCGCACCATCGACCCGCGCCGCTTCGTAGACATCGCGCGGGATGACCTGGAGCCCTGCAAGGATTAGCAGCGCCATGAAGGGAGTCGTCTTCCACACGTCCACGATCACTCCGGCAATCAGCAGAGCTCCCGAGCTGCCGAGAATCGGGTCGGTGAAGATGTGCAGCTTGGTGGAGATGTATTGCATGATCCCGACCTGGTCCTGGAACATCAGCCGCCACATGATCGCCCAGATGGCTGTGGGGAATGCGTAGGGCGCGAGCGAAGCGGCGCGAGCGACTCCGCGCCCTTTGAAGGCACGGTTGAGCGCCAGAGCGATGGGGATCCCCAGCACCAGCTCGAGGGCGACGCTGCACACCGTGAAGATCGCCGTGTTGAGCAGCGCCGAGTGGAATATGGGGTCGCTGAACATCTGCGTGTAGTTCTGCAAACCGGCCCAGTGCGAGGGCTGGTTGGGGATCACCTCTTGGAAGCTGAGGTAGATCGCGTAGACGATCGGATAGACGGCCACGGCCAGGATGATGATAAGGACGGGAGCGATCATGTAATACGCGAGGCGGCGGTCTTTGTTGCGGAACTCGTTCTTGAAACTGCTGAACAGGCCCGGCCGGCGGCCCTTGCGGGCCGCCACCTGCTTTGCGCTCACACTTTCAGCCACAGCTTCACCCCCGGGACGTCGTTGTGCCCGCCCTCATCCGTCGGGACTCGTAAGCAGTCTAGGAAGTGCCCTGGTCGATGATGCCCTGCATTTCGCTCTGAAGCTGACTCACAGTGTCTGTAGGAGTCTCGGTGCCCTTGATCGAGGCGTTGAAGCCGGCCTGCATCTTGAGCGACAGGTCCGAGTAGAAGGGCGAAACCGGACGTGAGCGAATTTGATCGGCCAGCGAGGACGCAAGCCCCAGCACCGGCACCTTGCCCGTCACCGCCTTGTCCGTGTAGGTGGTCTTGAGAGGAGACAGGAACCCGCCCTTGAGGGCCCGGATCTTGGCGGCCTCGGGCCCCGCGAGGAACTTGACGAGCTCCCAGGCATCGTCCTTCTTGTCGCTTTGGGCGTTGATGAACAGGTTCCACCCACCGAGGCAGCTGTAGCCCTTGCCCCCGGGCGTGCTCGCCGGCAGGGGCGCGACGCCGACCTGCGCGGGAGTGATCTTGGAGCCCGTTTCCTTGCCGCCGGCAATGAGCCCGTACATGTAGGGCCAGTTGCGCATGAAGGCCGAGCTCCCGTTGAGGTAAGCGGTCTGGCAGTCCTGCTCCTCGAAGGTGACGACTGCCTGGGGCGCAGTGCTTGTCGTTACCTGTGAGCGCTCGGTGGTCAATCCGGTAGTCGCCTGGGAGCCGTCGATTACTACCTTCGTTGGGTCCGAGGGGTCGAGAATGTCGCCGCCGGCTCCCCAGATGTACTCGGCACCGTTGCAGACGCCGCCCTCGTACTGGTCGCCCTGGAAGACGAGCCCGTACTTGGCATCGCCCGAGCCGACGATCTTCTTGGCCATGCCCTGCAGCTCTTCCCAGGTCGTGGGCGGCTTGTTGGGGTCGTAGCCGTTCTTCTTCATGAGGTCCTTGCGGTACCAGAACATCCCGGCATCCGTGAACCACGGCACCGCGTAGGGCTTCCCCTTGTAGGTGACGGCCTCCAGAGGACCGGACAGGAACTGCGATTGCATGCTGTCGTCAAACAGGTTCGAAAGGTCCTCGACCCAACCGTTGAAGCCGAACTGCGCCGGCCAGATGACGTCTCCCGAGATGACGTCGATGTCTCCCCCACCCGCCTGGAACTGGGTCTTGAGCGAGTCGAAGTAAGCGCCTGTATCGGCAGATTGCTCGCGCCAGTCGACGCTGATGCCCTTGCTGTTCTCCTTGTTGAACTTGTCGATGAGGAGCTTGACGGTGCCCGAGTCGTCCGGCCCGTGGCTGAAGATCAGCTTCTTGCTGGAGCTGCCGGAGCTGCTAGAGAAGCCTCCGCACGCCTGGAGGAGGGCTGCTGAGGCTACGCCGGCTCCCGACAGCCGCAGGAACTCCCGGCGCGACAGGCCCTTGTAAGTAGCCGACGGCTTGGTCATTGCCCAACCCCCTTGTGTCGCTGCACCCCGGTGCGCCCGAGCCACAGATCGCTGCTGCACATTCCACTACCAGGATAGTCGAAAAGAGCGCCGGCCGTCAGCGGGCGCGGGCGGCCGCTTTGGGACTAAGCTAACAGCCGGCACGTACAGTCATGAGAAACCGGTTCCGGCCTCGTGCCGGTGAAGTCGAGCTCGGGGGTGTGAAATGGCAGAGGTTGGCCTCGATTCAGTCAGCAAGCGCTATGGAGAAGATGCGCTGGCCGTCGACGATCTGAGCCTCGATATCCAGGACGGCGAGTTCATGGTCCTCGTCGGACCGTCGGGCTGCGGTAAGACGACCGCGTTGCGCATGGTGGCGGGGCTCGAGTCGATCACCGACGGTCAGGTCACCATCGGTGACAAGGTGGTCAACGACATGGCCCCCAAGGACCGGGACATAGCCATGGTCTTTCAGAACTACGCGCTTTATCCGCACATGTCGGTGTACGAGAACATGGCCTTCGGTCTGAAGCTCGCCAAGCTCGACAAGGAGGAGATCGACAAACGCGTCAAGGAGGCCGCCGGTGTGCTCGGCCTCGACGAGTACCTGCAACGCAAGCCGAAGGCCCTGTCGGGAGGCCAGCGCCAGCGGGTGGCGATGGGACGGGCAATCGTGCGCGAGCCGCAAGCCTTCCTAATGGACGAGCCGCTTTCGAACCTGGACGCGAAGCTGCGCGTTCAGATGCGTTCGGAGATCTCGCGCATACAGCACGACCTCAAGGTCACCACCATGTACGTAACGCACGACCAGATCGAGGCCATGACGATGGGAGACCGCGTCGTCGTCCTCAAGAAGGGCGAGCTTCAGCAAGTCGGCTCGCCCGCGCAGCTGTTCGACAATCCGAAAAACCTCTTCGTCGCCGGTTTCATCGGCAGCCCTTCGATGAACTTCCTGACCTCCCCGCTCAAGGAAGAGGGCGCCGGGTTCCGCATCTCGGTGGGAGACCAAACGCTCGAGATCTCGCGCCACGCGCTCGACAGGCGGCCCAAGCTCAAGGACTACGTCGGCAAGGAGATCATCGTCGGCATCCGCCCGCAGGACTTCGAGGACGCCGCTTTGGCGGGGGACGCGGCGGGCCACTCGGGCCTCAAGGTCCGGGTCGATCTGCTCGAAGCCATCGGCACCGAGACCCTCATTCATTTCGTGGTCGACGCGCCCCTCGCCATAACCGAGGACATGAAGGAGCTCGAAGCGGACGCAGGCGAAGGCGTCCTCTCGCTCGAGCAACGCGCCAAGTCGGGCCGCAACGAGTTCGTTGCAGAGCTCGACCCGCGCAGCAAGATCGCCAAGGGGGAGGACGCCGAGGTCGTCGTTGACTCGACGCGCATTCACTTCTTCGATCCCGAAACGAGTCAGGGCATCTACAACTGATCCCGGCGGTTCCGGCATCATGAGGAGCGCTCGTCGGCGCGCCCTCGTCTTTGGAGAGGCCCTCATCGACGAGGCCCCCTCGGGGAGCGCGGTTGCGGGAGCGCCTCTTCACGTCGCGATGCACCTCGCCGCGCGGGGGTGGGACGTAGCCTTCGTCACGCGCGTCGGGCGAGACGACGCCGGGCGGCAAATCGTTGCGGCACTAACGCAGCGGGGCGTTCACGACACGTTCGTCGAGCTCGACGAACACCTCCCGACAGGCCGGGCGCTCGTGTCCCACACTCCGAATGGACCACGCTTTTCGATTCCTTCACCGGCGGCGTGGGACCAGATCGCCGGACCACAGAGCCCGCCCGAGTGCCGTCTCTTTTACTGCGGCACGCTGGCGGGGCGTTCGGGCACGAGCCGCGCCACCTTGCTCCGTCTTCTCGATGCCACCACGGCGCCCGTGCGCGCCGCCGACGTCAACTTGCGTGCCCCGCACGTCAATCGCAACCTTCTTGCTCGCGTCGTAGCGCGGGCCACCGTCCTCAAGATGAGCGAAGAGGAAGAGGGCGTGGTTGCAGCAGAGCTCGGCTTCGACGCCGCCCCGGCCGCCTATTTCCATCGGGCCGCGGGCCTCGAATGGCTGTGCGTGACGCACGGCGCACGGGGTGCCGAGCTTCACGCACGCAACGGCTCCATCGTGCGCGCCGGGCCCCCGAAAGTGGACGTCATCGACACGGTCGGCGCGGGTGACGCGTTCTGCGCAGGGCTGCTGGACGCCCTCGCCGGGGGCGCGGAGCCGGACGAGGCGCTGACCGCAGCCTCGAAGACGGCGCGGGACACCCTGGGGCATCCCGGCGGGCTGCCACCTGTGCCGCGGTGACATCCGCGCCCCCGGCGGGTGCGCGGGCCACGGAACGTCTGGCTGTCGCCAAGCACGGCGCGCTGTTCGCATGCTCCGACAATGCCGGAGACATCGTCCCGGGCTCGCAAGCGGGGGCCGGGTTGTGGCATGGCGACACCCGCCACCTGTCGGCCCTGCGCTTCGAGTGCTCTCCCTCGAGCCCCGACGTCAGGGTCCTGCGCGCACGCGCCCTCGACGACGGGATGACCGAGCGGCTGCGCCTCGTCAACCACGGCGCTACCGCCACGTTCGAGCTGCGCCTGCACGTGGCCGCGGACTTCGCAGACATGTTCGACGCGCGCGGCTTGCTCACGCGTCGCAGACCGGCCCCGGCGCTCAGTACCTCCGGCGGGGTCATTCGCTTCGCCTACGAGGGCAGCGACGGCGTTGCGTACGCAACGACCGTGAGGCTGTCGCCGCCGCCGCACTCGATCTACCTACGCCACGACGGTGCGACCGCGTTCTGGCGCGCCGATCTCCACATGGACGGCGAGCTGGCCATCGTCGCCCGCGTCGAGGTCGAGCCCGTGCCCCGTCCCCCGGCTCCCCTGAGACTCGGCGGTACCCGGCCCGACGGCAGACTCGGCAGCGCCATGTCCGCGTCCGCCGCCGACCTGGTGCTGCTGTGGACTCCTCACGCCGGGGGCGCGTACATCGCTGCGGGCATCCCCTACTACGTGGCCCCGTTCGGACGCGACGCGATCATCACCTCGCTGCAAACCCTTCGCGTCGCGCCCGCCATAGCCCGCAGCACGCTGCTGTTGCTGGCCGCGTACCAGGCAGGCGAGGACGACCCCGAGCGCGACGCGGAGCCGGGGAAGATCTTTCATGAGCTGCGCTCGGGCGAGCTGGCCCGCGCCGGAGCGATCCCGCAACGTCCCTACTACGGCTCGGTCGACGCAACGCCGCTGTGGCTATGCCTCGCCGGCGCCTATCTGCGGGCCACGTCGGACCAAGAAACCGTGCTGGCGCTGAAGGACAACGTCGCCGCAGCGCTCGCCTGGATGGCAGAGCGCGCGGATTGTGACGGCGACGGCCTCATCGAATATGCCAGGCGATCGCCGGACGGCCTTGTGAACCACGGCTGGAAGGACTCGCCGGACGCGATCGTGCATCCCGACGCCACAATCGCGGCCGGGCCCATCGCGCTTGTCGAGGCGCAGGCTTACGCCTACGCGGCTCTGCGCCACGCGGCCTTTCTCTACCGAGGCGTGTTTGCGCAGCCTCGCGAGGCGGCGCGGCTGCAGCAGCGCGCAGTCGCTCTGCGGATGGCCTTCGACGAAGCTTTCTGGATGCCCGATGAGGGCTGCTACGCGCTGGCACTCGACGGCGACAAGCGGCAAGTCCGGAGCGTGGCCTCGAACGCCGGCCACGCGCTTGCCGGCGGCATCGCGCTGAAGGAGCGGGCCGCCTCCGTCGCCGCGCGCCTCATGGAGCCGGACATGTTCTCGGGGTGGGGGGTGCGCACGCTGACGGCGGGCTCACGCGCCTACGACCCCGCGAGCTACCACCGGGGCTCGGTGTGGCCGCACGACACGCTGATCTGTGCTGCCGGTTTCGCCAGGTACGGGCTCGACGGGCACGCGGCCACCCTGAAAGACGCGCTGCTCGACGCGCTGCACGCGTCCGAGGACAAGCGGCTCCCCGAGCTCTTTTGCGGGAATTGCCGCACCGAGGGCGTGCCCTATGTCCCCTACTCCGGCGCGTGCGCCCCCCAGGCGTGGGCGGCCGGCGTCCCGTTCGGCATCGCCGGCTGGCTCGGGCCGGGCGGGGCCGGCCCTCAGCCTGGGTTGTGGGGCGGGACGCGTTCGGGATCTACGTCGTAACGCCGCATCGCCTCGGTAACCGCCTCGGGCTTGACGTCGCCGAACTCGGCCAGCGCCGCGAGCGTTGCCACGACCACGTGCTCCGCGTCGATCTCGAAGAACTTGCGCAGCGCAGCGCGATGGTCCGAGCGCCCGAACCCGTCGGTGCCCAGAGGAACGAACGGGGCCGGGACCCAGCGCGCTATCTGGTCTGGCACCGCCTTCATTTGATCGCTCACCGCGATGACCGGCCCCTCGGCAGACTCGAGGCAGCGCGTCACGAAGGGCAGCTCGCGCGCCTGTTCGGGATGCAAGCGGTTACGCCTTTCGACCTCGAGCGCCTCGAGCCGCAACTGCTGATAGCTCGTGGCGCTCCACACATCGGCCGCGACATCATGGTGCTCGGCGAGCAGCTCCTGGGCGCGCAGCGCTTCGTTGAGCAGCGTGCCCGAGCCGAGGATCTGCGCGTGGTTCTTGCTTCCGTTGCTCGCCGAGCGGAACCTGTAGAGGCCGCGCAGGATGCCTTCGTCTGCCACTCCGTCGGGGCGCGGCGGCTGCTTGAAGGCCTCGTTGTACAGGGCGAGGTAGTAGATGACGTCCTCGTTGTCGCCGTACATGCGGCGCAAGCCGTCCTTGACTATCGTCGCCAGCTCGAAGGCATAGGCAGGGTCGTAGGTAGTCACGGCCGGGTTGCTCGTGGCGAGCAGCAAGGAATGCCCGTCGCAATGCTGCAGGCCCTCGCCCATCAACGTGGTGCGCCCGTTGGTGGCTCCGAGAAGAAAGCCGCGCGCCCGCTGGTCGGCCGCAGACCACACCATGTCTCCGATGCGCTGGAAACCGAACATCGAATAGAACATGAAGAACGGAATCATGGGCTCGCCGTGAGTCGAATAAGAGGTACCCGCCGCGAGGAACGAGCCCATCGACCCGGCCTCTGTGATTCCCTCCTCGAGCAGCTGTCCCTGCTGAGACTCCCTGTATGCGAGCAGGTGGTCGGCGTCGACGGGATCGTAGGTCTGTCCGAACGGGGCGTAGATCTTGAACTGCGGGAACAGCGCCTCGGCCCCGAAGGTGCGCGCCTCATCCGGAATGATCGGAACGACGCGCTCGCCCCAGGTCTTGTCCCGCATTAGCTTGCGCAGCAGCCGGATGAACGCCATGGTCGTCGCTGCGTCTTGCTTGGAACCGGTGTCGAACTCGTCGTAGAGGTCCTCGCTGGGGACCTCGAAGCCCCGAGCGACTACGCGGCGCTCCGGCAGGAAGCCTCCAAGGGACCTGCGCTGCTCGACCAGGTACTGCACCTCGTCCGAGCCGGGCCCGGGATGGTAGTAGGGGGCCTCGCCCTCGTGGATGTCCTTGTCCGCGATGGGAAGCTCGAGCAAGTCCCTGAACTTCTTGAGCTCGTCCTGACTGAGCTTTTTTTGCTGATGCGTGACGTTGCGGCCCTCGATAGCAGTGCCGAGCGTCCAGCCCTTGACGGTCTTGCACAGGATGGCCACCGGCCTATCCCTCAGCTCCAGCGCGTGCTTGTACGCGGCGTAGAGCTTGCGGTAGTCGTGCCCGCCGCGCCGCAGCTTGTGGAGGTCCTCGTCCGAAAGGTGCTCGACCATCTGCTTGAGCCGGGGGTCGGGTCCGAAGAAGTGCTCTCTGATGTACGCGCCGCCCTCGACCACGTACTTCTGGAACTCGCCGTCGATCGTGGTGTTCATCTTGTTGACGAGCACGCCGTCCTTGTCGCGGGCCAGCAGCTCGTCCCATTCACGGCCCCACACGACCTTGATGACATGCCAGCCTGCGCCGCGAAAGATCGACTCGAGCTCCTGGATGATCTTCGCGTTGCCGCGCACCGGGCCGTCGAGACGCTGCAGGTTGCAGTTGACGACGAAGGTCAGGTTGTCGAGCCCCTCGCGCGCCGCGAACGACAGTCCGGCCACAGACTCGGGCTCTTCCATCTCTCCGTCGCCGAGGAAGGCCCACACGCGCTGCTGCGAGGTGTCCTTTATGCCCCGGTGCATGAGATAGCGGTTGAAGCGCGCCTGGTAGATCGCCGACAGGCCGGTGAGGCCCATCGACACGGTCGGGAACTCCCAGAACTCGGGCATGAGGCGGGGGTGCGGGTACGACGACAGGCCCCGCCCGAGCGCCTCGCGGCGGAACAGCTCGAGGTCCTCTTCCTCGAGCCTGCCTTCGAGGTAAGCGCGCGCGTAGATCCCCGGGGCGGCGTGCCCCTGGAACCAGATCTGGTCCCCACCCCCCGGCGCGTCCTTGCCCTTGAAGAAGTGATTGAAGCCGACCTCGAACATCGACGCGGTCGAAGCGTAGGTGGACAGATGCCCCCCGATCCCGTTGTGCTTCTTGTTCGCGCGCGACACCATCACCGCCGCGTTCCAGCGGATCATCTGACGCAGACGGTGCTCGATCTCTTCGTTGCCCGGGAAGTACGGCTCGCGCTCGGGCGAGATCGTGTTGATGTAGTCGGTCGACACCATCGAAGGCAACCCGAGCTGGCGGGAGCGCGCATGCCACAGGACCCTGTGCATGAGGAACCGGGCGCGCGCAGGCGACAGGTCGATGACCTGATCCAGCGCCTCGAGCCATTCCTGGGTCTCGTCCGGATCGATGTCGGGCAGCTGGTCTTTGAACGGGTCGTAAACCATCGGCATCCACCTCTTCTTGCCGCAGCGGCTGGCTTGTCGGACAACGCCCGTAAGGGGCTCACTTGGGAGGTTCCCGTCAAGCGTAGGGCCTTGCGCGCCCGGGTCGTGACGGTGGAAAGGTCAGCCGGTCCGCCGGTCCGATCCGTCGTAAGCGCGGGCAAGCTCCACGAGGTCGAGCATGCCGATCAGCGCGCCGTTCTGAAGGACCGGCAGCAAGCGAATGTGGTGACGGGCCATGCGGCTCTGCACCTCGGATAGCTCGGCGTCAGCGGACACGTACACGGGCGTGCCTCGCACGAGATCGCAGGTCGTCGCAGCCATCAGATCGAGGCCCTCAATGCCCAGCAGAGTGGCCAGCAGCGCACGCGCCTCGGGGCCGGAATCCGCCCATCCCGATGACGTCACGGCCGCACCGGCCGTGGTCCGGTTCCCTCCGTGAAGGAAACGTGCCGGACGCGGCCCCCGACGCTCTTGTTGAGACATGAGACCACCAGGATTACCCATCCCGGAATTTAGCGAAACGAGGCCGGCACGAAACGAGGCTGGCACGAAGGACACCAGAAGGTCACCCTGTCGCCCCCGAAGCCCACCATGTCGAAGCGCTCGATGAGGGTGCCGCAGCGCCGGCACGCGCGGCGCGCTCGCCCGTAGACCCAGCGGTCCCGCCCCGGGCGGGGGTCGCCGGTGGTCACTTGACGGCCCGTGGTCCTGTTGGCCTCCATCACGCGCTTGGTCAGCGACAGCACGGCCCGCAGGTCCGGGGCCTCGCCCACCGGCGTGCGCGGGTCGAGGCCCGCCAGCCAGCAGATCTCCGACTTGTAGACGTTGCCCGGGCCGGCCAGCACGCGCTGGTCGAGGAGCACGGCGCCGATGGGCCTTGCCGGGGTGGCCCTCATGCGCATGAGCACCTCGTGCGGGTCCCAATCGGGACCGAGCACGGCGGGGCCGAGGTGGGCCAGCAACTTTTCCTCGAGGCGTGACTCGACAAGGGCAAGCTTCTTGAGGCGCATGCCCACGGCGATCGCCGCCTGGGTGGTGAGCACGGCCCGCACCTCGTGCGCAGGGCCGGGGAGCCTCTGCCCGGCCCGCCGAAGGATCCAGGCGCCGTCCATCTCGAAATGGCTGTGCAGCGTCAGGCCCCCCTCGACGCGGCACAGAAGGTGCTTGCCCCGGGCGCCAACGTCAAGCACTCGGCGGCCGGCGAGGGTCACAGTTGCCAGCTTCGGGACCCGAAGGTCTGTGCGGGTGAGCGTGTGACCGGACAGCGCCACGCCGAGGCTGTGCGCCGCCACGAGCACGGTGTCTCCCTCAGGCACGCAGCCTCAAGCCCCTCGAAGACAACGAGAAACCGGCGGCCTCGAGCCGCGGTGCGAGGGCCGAGTCAAGGACCGGCCCGCCGTCGGCCCGCTCGACGTTCAGCACGCCGGCCACGCCGTCCCTGACCGCCAGCGCGAGCGCCTCTACAGCCAGCTGCAAGAGGTCTTGATCATCGCTGTAGGACAGCAAGCTGCGGCCACCACGCTCCGCGTATAGAACGAGACGGCCGGATACCAACACGACTACCGCGCCCGCCTTGCGTCCTGCGCGGTGCCCTTTCTCTTCGCCCCGTTCGGGCCACGGCAACGCTGCTCCGTACACGGACGCGGGATCTGTGGCGGCAAGGACCTCCGCCGAGTCGCGGGGGGCGGTGTCGCTCAGCGCTCGCATCCTGTCAACCGAGGCCGGGCCTGCGAACTGCGCTCCGCCGAGCCCCTCGACGAAGTAGCCGCGTCGTATCTTGCCCGCCTCTTCCATTGCCTTGAGCACCGGGTATACCGCTGCGAAGCCCCCGCGCGTCCCCTCGGCAGCAACGGCTGCGCGCGTGACGACGCCGTGCCGCTGCAGAAGCTGGTCCGCGGCGGCGGCAAGCCGCTCGGTAGGCGACGCCGCCGCGGCGGGCACGAGGCTCCAGCGGCCCGCTCCGGCCGGAGGCCCCAGACGGCGAACGGGGCGGCGAGGCCGGGCCCTGCTCGAGGACCCCCGGGCCGAGCCCAGCAGGCCGCGCAGCGGCGCAAGCGTGTCGTTGGTGATGCGCCCGGCCCACACAAGCTCCCACAGGAGATCCAGCAGATCACGGTCGTCGTCGATCCCGCAGGCTTGCGCCAGCTGCCTAAAGAACAGAGCCCCCTTGTTGGTCAGCTCCTCGAGCACGCGCGTCGCCCGCGGCGAGGGCGTCCCGGTCGGGCGCGGCAAGAGCGCAGGGGCCGACTCGGCGAGCGCCAGGCAAACCCATCCGTCGTCTGCCCCGAGGGAGCCCCTACCGGACCACACGACCTCACCCGAGGCGCACAGCTCATCGAGGAGCGCCGGCGAGTAACCGGAAAGGCGAACGGGGAGCACCTGCCGCTCGAGGGTGGAGGCGGGCACGGCGGCCCCTTGCAGCCGTCCGATGATCTCGTATAGCGCCTCCGGAGTCGCATCCGCCGCGCCGGAGCGCCCGATCCCGTGCCACGCCAGCTCAAAGCGGGCGAGGGCCTCGGGAGGCACCGGTTCCACTTCCTTGCGCCATGCGGCCAGGGAGCGGCGCCGCAAGCGCCGCAGCACTCCCGCGTCTATCCACTCTGTGCCGCTGCCCCCCGGACGAAACTCCCCCTGCACCACCCGGCCCGAGGCGGCCAGCCGCGCCAGAGCATCCGCGATCAGACAAGGGCCGAGCCCGAGGCGCAGCGCGGGCTCGGTGGGAGTAAAGGGTCCGTGCGTGCGCGCCCAGCGCGCCACGAGCTCACCGAGGGGATCGGCAACCGGCTCGAGCCAGGCGCCGGGAACGCCGACGGGCGGCGCGACGCCGAGCGCGTCGCGGTAGCGGGCGAGGTCTTGTGCCGCGATGAAGCGCGCCGCGCCGCCAACGCGCACAGATAGCGCCCGGCCCGAGGACGTCAGCTCGGCCATGATCCCCTTCAGGGAGGCCGCCGCGCAACGTGCCGCAAGCTCGGCGCAATCGAGATCGCCGAGGTCCCGCAGTATGTCGTGCACGTCGTCCGCGTGCCTCGCCTTGCGCTCTTGTGTCAGGTGCTGGAGCTCGCGCTCGAGTGTAGTCAGCGACTCCTCGTCGATCAGCTCGCGCAGCTCGTCGCGTCCGAGGAGCTCGCTGAGAAGCGACCTGTCGAGCGACAGGGCTTGGGCACGCCGTTCGGCCAGAGGCGCGTCACCCTCGTAGAGGAACGCGCTGACATATCCAAACTGCAACGACGACGCAAAGGGAGAAGGGATCGCCGTCTCGACTTCGACTACGCGCACCTCCCGGCGCGCTATCTCCTCCATCAGGCCCACGAGGGCCGGGACGTCGAAGACATCTTGCAGGCACTCGCGAAACGTTTCGAGCAGGATTGGAAATGAAAGGTAATGGCTTGCGACCTGGAGCAGCCCCGCGCTCTTCTGCCGCTGTTGCCACAACGGAGTCCGTCTTCCCGGGCGCCTGCGCGGAAGCAGGAGAGAGCGCGCCGCGGCTTCTCGAAAGCGGCTCGCAAACAAGGCGGAGTTTCCGACCTCTCCAATGACGATGTCCTCGACATCTTCCGACTCGAACACCATGAACCGGTACTCGGGGATCTCGTCGGTCTCCGGAAGCCGTACTACGATCCCGTCGTCGGAGTAGATGCACTGCACCTCAACTCCGTACTCGGCTGCAAGGCGCGCCTGAACCGCCTGCGCCCACGGCGCGTGCACGCGCGCGCCGAAGAAGGAGTGGATGCAGACGCGCCAGTCGCCGAGCTCGTCTCTGAAACGCTCGACGACGATCGTCTTGTCGTCGGGAAGCGTCCCCGCGGCTTGCCTTTGCTCTTGTAGATAGCGAAGCAGGTTGCCGGATGCGAAGTCGTCGAGCCCGGCGGCGCGCAGTCTGTCTTGCGCGCTCCCGGCGCCTTGACTTTGCAGCTCCCTGACGAATTCGCCGAGGGCGCGGCCCAACTCGACCGGCCTGCCCGGCGCGTCCCCGTGCCAGAAGGGCATCTTGCCGGCCCGGCCCGGCGCGGGCGACACGAGCACGCGGTCCGGAGTGATGTCCTCGATGAGCCAGCTCGATGCGCCGAGCACAAAAACCTCACCGATGCGGCTTTCGTAGACCATCTCCTCGTCGAGCTCGCCGACGCGCGAGCCGCCCTCGCCGGCGAGAAAGACGCCGTAGAGGCCGCGATCGGGAATCGTGCCGCCCGAGACCACGGCAAGATATTGGGCGCCTCGCCGCGCGCTCAGCTCGTTGTTGGTGCGGTCCCAGTTGAGCCGCGGTCTCAGCTCGGCGAACTCGTCGGACGGGTAGCGCCCGGACAGCATGTCCAGCACTCCATTAAGGGCGCTGAGGGGCAGCTCGGCGAACGACGCAGCGCGTCTTATGAGCCGGGCAAGGGAATCGACGTCCCAGTCGTCCATCGCCACCATCGCCACGACCTGCTGTGCGAGCACGTCGAGTGGGTTGTTGGGGTAGGCGAGCTCTTCGATGAGACCGAGTCGCATGCGCTCCGCCACCACCGCCGCGGCGAGGAGGTCGCCCCGGTAGCGCGGGAAGAAGATGCCGCGGCTGACGGCGCCTACATGGTGGCCGGCGCGCCCCACTCGCTGCAGACCCGAGGCCACCGAATCCGGAGCGCCTACCTGCACCACGAGGTCGACTGCGCCCATGTCGATGCCGAGCTCGAGCGAGCTGGTCGCCACCACGGCCGGCAAGCGCCCGGCCTTGAGCTCTTCCTCTATGGCGACCCGCTGCTCGCCCGCCACCGAGCCGTGATGGGCGCGCGCTATCTCTTTGCCGGCGAGATCGTTGAGGCGCGCGCAGAGGCGCTCTGCGAGACGGCGGGAGTTGGCGAACACGATAGTCGAACGCTGTGCTTGGATGAGCTCGAGCAGGGCGGCGTCGAGATGCGGCCACATGCTGCGTCTGGCTACTGCGGCTTCGGGATCACCGTAGCCCTGGGCCGGCTCGACTTTGGCCGCGAGGAGCGGGTGCACGCCCTCGCCGGGTGCGGTGATGTCCTCGAGGGGAACCGAGACCGACAGGTCGAGCCACTCCGCAGGCAAGCGCGTGCCCGCCTCGGTCGTAGTGATGTCGGCCACCGCTGCGGCACGCGTTCCCGACAGGTAGCGCGCCACGGTGGCCGCCGGACGCACCGTTGCCGACAGACCGATCCGCTGAGGGCGCCGAGCGCACAGCTCATCGAGGCGCTCGAGGCCGAGCGCAAGATGAGCGCCCCGCTTGGTGCCGGCGACGGCATGGACCTCGTCGACGATGACGGTCTCGACCCCCGCGAGCAGCGCGCGCGCCTGCGAGGTGAGCAGCAAGAACAGCGACTCCGGAGTGGTGATGAGGATATCGGGCGGGTACCGGCGCATCCGGCGCCGCTCCTCCTGCGGGGTGTCGCCGGTGCGCACGCCGATCGAGATCTGCGGGGGCTCGAGGCCGAGGCCGAGTGCCGCCGCGGCGATGCCCTTGAGCGGAGCGCGCAGGTTGCGCTCAATGTCGAAGGCGAGAGCTTTGAGAGGCGAGACGTACAGGACCCGCACACCGGTTCTGCGCGCCCGTCGAGACGGCCGCTGCCCTGTCGCCGGGGCCGGGGCTCCGGCCGCGCCCGGCACCCTGTCGCCGGGGCCCGGGGCTCCGCTGGCAAGGCGATCGAGCGACCACAGAAACGCCGCCAGCGTCTTGCCCGAGCCGGTCGGAGCTATGACGAGGGCGTCTTTGCCCGACGCGACCAGCTCCCACGCAGCACGCTGGGCCGGAGTGGGCGAGGCAAAGGCGCTCGAGAACCAGCTTCTTGTTGGCTCGGAGAAGTTTCCGAGGGGATCCTCAGTCACGCCCCCATCATGACGCCCCGTTACTCGACGGGCCGCGGGGGCGCGCTGCCCTCAAAGATCCTCTGCATGTGCCCGGACTCCTCGGACTCGGCAAGGAGCAGCACCTCGTCGCCGGCCTCGATGACGTACGAGCCGCGCGCTTGCCTCGGCGCCCCGTCGTGGATGACAAGAGAGATCCATGCCTTCTCGCCCAAGGGCAGGTCCCGAATGGAGACCCCGTGCGCCTGCGCGTCGCGGCCCACCACATAGCGCTGCACGCCGCGCGGCTCGCGCCGCAAGCGGATGGAAAGGTCCCACGGCTCGGGCTCGAGGACGCGCATAGGGATGCCCAGCCTTCTCGCCGCCAGCGGGATCGTCGCACCCTGGAACACAACCGAAAAGGCAACAACCACGAACACTATCGAGTACACCCGCCCTGCGTCGGGCACGCCGGCGAGGAGGGCGAAGGCCCCGAGCAGGATCGGCACCGCTCCTTTGAGCCCTCCCCACATCACGAACAGCCGCTCGCCCGCCCGCAGTCGCACGGGCATCAGCAACGCCCCGACGGCCAGCGGCCTCGCTACGAAGGCAAGGATCAGCGCAAGGATCAGGCCGTCGAGCCAGATGTTCTGGGCGCTGAGGTTCGACAGGGTGATCGTGAGCCCCAGGGCTGTAAACACGACGATCTCGGCAAGGCTCGCAAGCGATGCGTGGAAGCGCTCGATCTCTGCTTTGTAGGGAGCGTTGGCGTCGCCGATCAGGATGCCGGCTACGAACACAGCGATGAACCCGGACCCGTGGAGCAGGGTCGCGGCTCCGTAGATGAGCCCGGCCGCGCCGAGCGTCCGCAGCCCGTAGAGGCCTTCGCTGGGAAGACCCACGTGCCGCATGAAACGCAGAAGCAGCAACGCCCCGGCGATGCCCGCCGCTACGCCGACCCCCATCTCCAACAGAAAGGAAACGGCTACTCCCCCAACCGAGCCCCCGTCCCCCGTGGCAAGCTCGAGCA
This sequence comes from Actinomycetota bacterium, assembly GCA_038254435.1. Classification (GTDB taxonomy): domain Bacteria; phylum Actinomycetota; class CADDZG01; order CADDZG01; family WHSQ01; genus JBBSGD01. Next base: position 11,951 of record JBBSGD010000020.1, on the reverse strand, counting down.
CGCCGAGCATCAGCGCGATCCCGACCGGGTCGTTGGCTCCCGACTCACCCTCGAGGATCGTTCCGGTCCGGCCCGCGACCTCGCGCCGCCCGAGCACGGAGAACACGACCGCGGGATCGGTCGGAGCCAGCGCAGTACCGATGATGGCGGCGGTTGTCCACGTGACTCCGGTCAGATAATGAGCCGCGAGCGCCACGATGCCGGCCGTCAGGAACGTGCCCGCGACGCCTACCACGACTATCGGCGTAACGGACTCGCGAAGGCGCCTGTAGCCGACGTGCATACCTCCCTGGAACAGGATGAGGATGAGCGCGACGACGCTGATGCGCTCCACGTCCCGGATCGACAAGACACCGGACAGCGAAGGCACGACGTCCGACGCAACCGCCGCGGCAAACAAGAAGATGGCCGGGGCCGGGACTGGAATGCGCTCGGTCACCTTGCTCGACACGACGGCGAGGGTGAACCCGGCCGCCAGGACGATGAGGATTCTTGCGAACTCGAGGATCTCGTGCATCAGGTGACTCTAATGGCGCCCCGCGGCCTCACCCGGTGGCCCTCTTCTTGTAACGGCCCGGCGCGTGACCTGGGAAGGTTGGGACATGAGCCTCGACTTCGAGCGTCCCGCCCGCATCCTGCTCCTGGGCGGAGGCTATGTCGGCCTCTACACGGCCCTCGGGCTCGAGCGCGGGCTGCACCGGGGCGAGTCTGTAGTGACACTGGTCAGCCCTCAGAGCCACATGATCTATCAGCCGTTCCTGCCCGAAGCGGCGGCCGGCAACATCGAGCCGCGCCACACGGTCGTGCCGCTGAGACGATCGCTGAAGCACACGCAGGTAGTCAACGGGCGCGTCGTGAGCCTTGCCCCGGACGCCCGCCGCGCCACCATCCGGCCCGGCGAAGGCCCCGACTACGAGATTCCCTACGACATCGTCGTCGCGGGCCTCGGCTCTGTCTCGCGCGTGCTCCCCGTTCCGGGCCTTGCCGACGTCGCAGTCGGCTTCAAGTCCGTCGGCGAAGCCATCTATCTGCGCAACCACGTGCTGGGGCGCCTCGATGTAGCCGAGTCGACGGGCGACGAAGAGGTGCGGCGGCGCGCGCTGACGTTCCTGTTCGTGGGCGGCGGTTACGCGGGGGTCGAAGCCCTGGCCGAGCTCGAGGACCTGGCCGCCTACGCGAGCCGCTCCTACAAGTCCATCTCACGCGAGGACATGCGCTGGGTGCTCGTCGAGGCCGCACCGGGCATCCTCCCCGAGGTCGGCGGGGGCATGGGTGCCTACGCCATCGAGGTGCTGCGCAAGCGCGGCATCGAGGTTCACCTCTCGACGATGCTGGACTCGGTTGAGAAGGGGCACGCGGTGCTGTCGAGTGGCGAGGAGCTCGACGCCGAGACCGTCGTGTGGACCACCGGCGTGAAGGCGCATCCGGCGGTCGCTCGCTTCGGCTTGCGGGTCGACGACAAGGGACGGCTGCTGACCGACGAGTACCTGCGCGTGGAGGGCCGTGCCGACGTGTGGGCGGCCGGCGACTGCGCCGCCGTGCCCGATCTCGTCACCGGCCGGCTGTGCCCGCCCACCGCGCAGTACTCACTGCGCCAGGCGCGCCGGCTGGCGCGCAACGTGATCGCGACGCTGAGAGACGAGTCACTGCAGCCGTTCCGTTACAGGAACAAAGGGCTTCTCGTGTCGCTCGGCCGCTACCAGGGGGTGGCGCGCGTCATGGGCATTCCTCTCAAGGGAGTCCCTGCGTGGTTCCTTCACCGCGCTTATCACCTGGCGATGATCCCGACCTTCGGGCGCAAGTTTCGCGTCGCCGTGGACTGGTCCATCGCCCTGTTCTTCAAGCGGGATGTCGTACAGCTCGGCGAGCTCGGCGAGCCGCGCGGGTCCTTTCGGGAGAGCATCGGGGATCACCCGGGTTAGCACACCGGACCACGCTGGGTCAGCGCTCGGCGACCGCGCGGGCCACGCGGCCCGTATCCGCAAAGGAGGTTAGAGCGTCGACTGCAGCTGCGCTACCAGCGTTACCAGATGCAGCTCACCGGGTAGTCGTGAAGCATTCGATCGCGGGTCACGAGGCGCAACCCCTCCTCGAGCGCCTGCGCTACGAGCATCCGGTCGAAGGGGTCGCCATGGACCTTGGGGAGCTCGGCGAGTTGCACCGCATGGCGAAGGTGGAGTGGGAGTATACGCATCCCGTTGTCGATCTCCCTCGTGACCGTTTCCAGCAGTGGGTCCTCGAATCCGGCTCGGCCGAGGCCTGCTTTGATCACGAGCTCCCACGCGCTGACTACGCTGAGCACGACGTCGTTCTCAGGATCCTGAATCGCAACGCGAGCCGGCGCGCTGAGACGTGCGTCCCCCAACGTCCACCACACGAAGGCATGTGTGTCGAGCAGCAATCTCACTCAAAAGCCTTCTGAATGTCGTCCGGGAGCGGGGCATCGAAGTCGTCGGATATCCACAAGCGACCCTTCGAGAGCCCGGGTACGCGGCGCCCGCCCCGGCCACTCACCGGCACGAGCTTGGCAACCGGTTTCCCCGCCTTGGCGACGACGATCTCCTCTCCTTGAGCGACCCGCTCGAGGAGCTTGGAGAGATGGGTCTTGGCCTCGTGCACGTTCACGATATCCATAGGCAATATCCTAGACTAAGTCCATAGCTAAGGCGCCGTCACAGCGGCGGCCAGGCGCGCCGCAACGCGAGCTGACTACCCGTTCGGCGCCTGTTCATGGGTCGGGGACCAGGTGCGGGTCACCGGTCCGCCTCCGTCGAGGAACTCGTAGGTCAGCTTCAACGCCGTGCCCGGCCGCACGAGACCGTTGGCGACGAGGGCGGCGGCGTAGATCGACAGCTGGTCGTGCTCGCCGGGCTCGAAGCGGCGCCCCGTCTTGAAGTCGACGATCTCGAGCCCGCCGCCGGCCGTCGCGTAGACCGCGTCGATGCGCCCGCGCACCAAGCGGCCCTCGTGCTTGAGGGTGAACGGGAGCTCGATCATCGGCTCGCCCGAAGGCAGAACGGCGATCGCGCGCTCGGGATAGCCGCGCTCACGCCACACTTCGATCAGGGCGGCGAGGTCGGCAGGCGCGGCCGCGCTGTCGGGCTCGTCCAGCTCGTCTTCGTCGGGATAGGGGGCGAGGCCGCGGCTTTGCTCCTCGATGAGGCGATGGACCTCGGTGCCGCGGCGGCGCGACTCCCCCGGTTCGCTGGGGATGGGCCGGACGAGATCGAGCTCGGTGATGGCGCCCGAGTTGAGACCCACCAAAGACGTAGCCGACACGATCTCGGGGGCCCGCCGGGGGGCGGCCCCGGCCCCCACGCGGCGCGCCGCCGCCAGCAAAGAGCTGCGCTCCTGGTGCGACTTGACGAGGTTCCGCGCCCGCTGCTGCGCCTCGGGATCGAGCCCCGCAAGGAGGTCATCAAGCGTCGTGCGTCCGGCCACTACGTCGTCGGCCGCCGCCCCCGGCCCCTGTGCGAACAGTGGATCATCCACACCGAGCCGTGCCGGGGGAGGCCAGGCGCGCTCATCTTCGAGCAGCTCGAACACGGGGTTGGTAGGGGGCGGCTCGGCGCGCTCGACCGCCTCGAGAACCACCTCGTCTGCGAGCGCGTCGAGCTCCTCCCAAAAGAGCGACGGTCCCTTGGGCGTGTTGTTGCGCCCGTACCAGTGGGCGGCGGTCACGGCGAGGAGCTGCTTGGCGCGCGTCAGCGCGACGTAGAAGAGACGCCGTTCGTCTTCGAGTGTGCGCTCGGCGATGGCTTCCTTGAAAGCCTTGGGGTCGCCCTCGAATCCGGGCAAAGAGCCCGCGTCCTCACGCACTTCGTAGGGCAGCTGGCCGTAGCTCGTGAGCGGGTTGTCCACCTTGTCCGACGGAAACACCGAGTTCTTCTTGGAACCGTCCTTGGCTTCCCCGGCCGCCACCGCCGGCACGAAGACGCACTCGAACTCGAGCCCCTTGGCGCTGTGAACGGTCATGAGCTTGACGGAGTCCTGCTGCGCGGGTTGCGCGGCCTCGAGCGTTTCTTCGGCGTCGTCGGCCGCGTCGAGGTATGCGACGAAGGCGCGCAGGTTCGCCTCGCCCTCGAGCGGTTCGAAGTCGGCCACGACGTCGAGGAAATTGGACAGGTTCTGGAGCGCCGCCGCAGATGTGCGCGACGCGGAGGAACGAAGCGCATCCGCCACACCCGACTGCTCGACGACTTCTTGCACGAGCTCGAGAAGGGGACCATTCGACTTGCGGCGCAGATCCTCGAGTCGCCTGCCAAACGCCTGCAAACGACCGCGCGCCTCATCGCTGAGACCGTCGATGTTGCCCGCGTGATCGACTGCTTCGATGAGCGCGAAGCCGACGTCGCCTGCATCGAGATCCGAGGCCAGCTCCTCGTCGCCTCCGGCAAGCGTGAGGCGCAGCGACTGGTTCTGATGCGCGGCCCAGCGCGCCAGCAGGGCAAGATCGCGATAGTGAATCCGCCAGCGCGGCCCCATGAGGATGCGAGCGAGCCAGCGATTGGCGCCTGGTCGAGTCTCGAGAGCGCGCAGCCACGCGACAACGTCTATGACTTCGGGCGTCTTCAGGAGCCCCGCAAGGCCGACGACCTCGCAGGGAATGTCGCGGGCTTCGAGCGCCTCCATGGCCGCAATCATGCTCGAGCGCCGGCGGGTAAGGATGGCGATGTCACGCCACGCGACCGGATCACGACCGGCTGCAAGCACCGCTCCGCGGAGCTGCTCGCAGCGCGCGGCAATCCACTCGGCCTCGGCTCGCTCGTCCGAGAAGAGACCCAACTGCGCGCGCCCGGCGCCGTTGGCCGCAAAGGGCGTCAGGGCGCGGCCGGGGCGTCGCTCGGGTGCGATTCGCCCCACGATCGCGTTAGCCGCGGTGAGGATCCTTTCGCCCGAACGAAAGTTCTCGGAAAGGGACAGCTCGTCGTAGGCGCCACCTTCCGTGCGGGGAAAGTGCCCCGCGAACTCGATGAGGTTGAACATCGTTGCGCCGCGAAACGCGTAGATCGCCTGGCGAGCGTCGCCTACAGCCGTGATGGCTCCGCCACCGGCGACAAGCTGCTGCATCAATAGTCGCTGCGCCACGTTGGTGTCCTGGTACTCGTCGAGAAGCACGACCGGGAAGCGATCGCGGTAAGAGTCGCGCACGTCGGCAAAGCGCGTGAGTATCTCGACCGCCTTCATCACTTGGTCGCCGAAGTCGATGCGCCGTGAGTCCTTCTTGGCGTCGGTGTAAGCGCGCACCAGACGGCACAGCTCCTTGCGCTTGGCGGCCGTCTCGAGGATGAAGGCATCGTCGACCTTCTTGGAGGCGAGGATCGCGTCGGCCGAGGCTTCGACCTTGCCGACTCCTATGCAGTGGTCGGAGATCGACGAGGCAAGCGACAGGGCGGAGCGCACAACACTCGGCATGGTGCGCATTTCTATTGCGTCGAAGGGCTCGTCGATACGATCGATGCAAGACAGCACCATCTGCCACTGCTGAGCTTGGGACAGCAGTCCGGAGTCGGGCTCGACCCCGACGAGCAGCCCATGCTCGCGCACTACCGCTGCGGCGAAGGCGTGATAGGTCTGCACGGTGATGTCCTCGGGCCGGTGTAACCCGGATGCGACGAGGGCGTCGTGCACGCGAGAGTGCAGCTCCCCCGCCGCCTTGTTGGTGAAGGTGAGGCCGAGCACCTGGCTCGGGTCGTAGCCGTGCGCCTCGATGGTGTAGACGATGCGCGCCGCCATGACGGCGGTCTTGCCTGCCCCTGCCCCGGCGACGAGATAGGCCGGTTCGAGCGCATGCGAGATCGCGGTCCACTGCTCGGTGGAGGGCTCGAAGCCGCGCAGTGCCGCAACGATCGCCGGCGACGAGCGGAGCCCGCGTTGAGCAATCATTGGGTCAGCTCCTTGCCGTCGACCCACAGCGGGCACAGCGGCTTGAACTTGCAGAAGAAGCAGTCGGCTTCGGGCCTCGGGCGAAAGTCCTCGGCCAGGACGCCCGCGATCATGTCCGGGAGGCGCTCGAGCGCGGCCTCTGCCTCCCCGGGTTTCTGAGCCCGCACCGCGACCTGGTCCCTGTAGAGCCTGAACGGGTAGACGAGCTGCATGGCGGCAGGCTCGCCGTGCTGCGCGATGGCCGGGTCCTGCTTGCAGGCGAGATAGTAGATGGCGAGCTGCAGCGAGTCACGCGCTTCCTGCCACCCGGCCGTGTAACGCGACGTCTTGTAATCGGACACGAGGATGTTCTTGCCGGCCTTGTCGACGCGGTCTATGCGGCCCCGGATGAGATGACCGTCGAAGTCGACCTTGAACTTGTGCTCGACCTCGAGCACGCGCCGCACGCGCAGCTTGTCCCAGTAGTTCTTGAGCATCTTGACCCCGTCGCGCCGGAACTGCCGGGCGATCGCCTGGTTTGGAAAGACCGACTCTTTGAACAGCTCCTCATAGCGCAGCATGATCGCGGGCGGGTCCTCAAGATGGCGACGACCGCTCGCCTGCTGCTGTGGGCTCGGCTCCTTTTCGATGTCCTCGAAAATCTGATGCATCCAGGTTCCGAACGCCATCTGGTGCGAAGACTCGGGATCGAGCCCCAGCACCTGGGACAGCACGTACTGAAGGCCGCAGTTCTCGTACTTGGAGATGCGCGAATAGGAGGTGCGCAGCTTGTCGGCCGGAAGGTCCTCGGCGTCGGGCTGCTGCGCGCGAATCGAGGGCGCGCCCTGCGTCCAGTCCCACCGCCACCACCACTCGGCGGGCTGCGCCGCGAGGCAGTTGGGGTCGGACTTGCAGACGCTTTCGAGCGCCGCAAGCGCAGCAACGCGTTCGGCCGGGTCCCCGGCCACGTCGGTGAGCGTGCGCCTGAGCTCGGCGGCGAGCTCGGAGAAGGTCAGAGGGCCGAGGTCGGGAGCGCCGGTCCGCTCCGGGAGCTCGCCGAAGAGGTCGATCAGGTAGCGGCTCGGCTGGGCGCGCCGGCTTGCCCCGGGCGAGGTCGAAACTATGGTGCGCCCGGTCGAGCGCGTCAGCGCGACGTAGAAGACCCGCCGGTCCTCCATCTCGTTCCGGTGGGCGCGCTCAACGGGGCTGTCCTCGTCGAGAAAATAGGGGTCGAAGAGGCCGCGCGCCCGCCGGCCCTTGGGAATGGCGCCGTCGACGCAGCCGGCGACGCACACGAGGTCGTACTGGCCGCCCTTAGCTGCGTGGAAAGAAAGGATCTTGACGCCCGTGCCCGAGCGCGCCTGCGGTAGCCACGGGTCTGCCCCGAAATCGGCGCGCCCAACCGCCCTCAAGTACTCGGCGAGCGTGCCCCGGCCCCGGCGCCGCTCCACGAAACGCCCGAGCGAGCGAGAGTAGGCGACGAGTGCGTCGAGGTCGCGGTTGGCCGTGTCGTCGCCCGCCTCGGCACGGTCCTGGAGGTCGCGGAATGCGACCGCGCTGCGCCACACTGCGTAGAAGGCGGCATCGGCCGGAAGGTCCGCTTGGGCGCGCAGGAGGTCGCGCAAAGCTCGTAGCTCACCGACCTTGACGGCTATGTCCTCGGGGACGTTCCCGTCGAGGGACTCGGCGAAGGCGGCGAGCGGCCGGTGCGCCGCCCGAGCGGCCCGCTCGATGTCGCGCACGTCACGATCCTCAAGACGCGAGAAACTAGAACGCAGTGCGTCGCGCACGGTGTCGTCGTCGGGGGCCTGATCAAAGGCGAGGCGCGCGAGGATCTTGAAAGCGCGCACCGCCGGCTCTTGCTCGAGCGGCCGGTCTGGAACCGCAACCGAGTAAGGCACCTCGAGTCCGGCAAGGGCCCGCTCGAGCGGCGGCAGCATGGCTCCGGGCGAGGTAAGCAGGATCGCCATGTCCTCGTAGGCGATCTTGTCGATCAAGTGGGCGCGTCTCAGCTCGGCCGCGACCATCGCGACCTCGGCGGCGAGGTTCTGCAGGTGGCGGACCTCGAGGCCCGAACCGCCCGCGAAGATGGCGGGTCTGTGATGCGACTCGTTCCCCGCGGTCACGAAATTGGTGAGCAGCGGTCCCGCCTCGCGCCCGAGACGGTACGAGGTAGTGAGCGTGACGGCGTCGTGATCCCCGAGCTGGCCGGCGAAGGAACCGAGCCAGCCCGGCTCGGCGCCGCGGAACGTCTCGATGGCGGAGTCGGGATCGGCGGCAACCACGAGGCTGCGGGGTGGGTGGGGCGCCGGCTCGGCGGAAAAACCGGCGAAGCCTGCGAGAAAATGCAACAGTCGCTGCTGGACCCGGGCGAGCTCCTGTCCGTCGTCGACAAGGATGTGAGAGAAGCGGCGGTGAAGCTGCGCGCGCACGTCGTCGTAGCGGGCGATGAGATCGGTGGCGTCGGCGAGAAACGTCGGGTAGTCGATCCGTGCGCTCGAGTGCAGACGGGTGCGGTGCTCCTTGAAGAAGCGCACGATCTCGGCGTACTCGGGGCGCGCGTCCACGAGCGCCTCGAAGTCTGACTCCTCGAGCAACCGCTGCTCCGCCCGGATGCAGAAGTCCACGACCTCGTCGACGAACCCGGGGCTGCGAAGCAGGTGGCGGTAGTGGGGCCAGTCCAGCTCTGACTCGCCGGCGAGCGCCTCGCGGATGTCGCCCCATTGCTCCGGGCTCGTGAGAAGGACCGGGGGCTCGGGGTAGCCGAGCTTGTCGTAGTGGCGGGTGACGAGGTGATAGGCGAAGCCGTGCCACGTGTAGACGGGGACCTCGACGAGCGCGGGAAGCCCCTCGTCGATCAGCAGGCGCTTGGTGAGCGCCTCCTGCAAGGCCATCTTCTGGGTGCGGTTGGGCACCAGAAAGAGGATGCGGTCGGGCGAGCAGCCCTCGCTGAGAGCCAGGCGCACGAAGCGCTCGGCCAGGACTGACGTCTTGCCGGCTCCGGGCCCGCCGAGAGCCAGAAGATGACCGTCGGAATGCTCGATTGCCTGCCGCTGTGCCTCATCGAATTCCACCCGTTGAAAGTAGCAGGGGGTTGCGACAGGAGCCGTGCGGGGGAAAGCCTGCACGCGCCGGTTATCTTCGACGCGGAGATGCTCCGGGAGGCAGAGCGGGAGTCGAGGCTTACCCAGAACAATGACTCGCTACGGGTCCCTTGCCCTTCGCCGGCGGCAGCCAAGCGACTCGCGTGACCCCCTTCCGTAAATTCTTCTGGTGCACGTGGTGCACATCGTGGCAACACTGCTGCTCATTAATGCCAAAGGAGGTTATGTGCGCCTACGCGGAGCGCTCGCAGGTCGTTATGGAGCGAGCGCGGCCCTGATGCTCGCGGCCCTCGTCCCCAACCTCTTGCTCACCACGGCGACCGGGCTCATGCAGCCTGCGATCGCGGCTTCCTTGCACGCGTCGAGGACCGACCTCGGAATCGTCGAGGGTCTGAGCAACGCCGCCTACGCATTCGGCGCCGTCGTCGCGGCCGACCTGGCTCAAAGGCTCCCGCAACGCAGGCTGATGCTGGTCTACGAATCCGCATTCGTGATCGGTACGCTCGTCGCCGCCACAGCGAGCGCGTGGCCAGTCTTTGGGGCCGGGCGGATACTCGAGGGACTTGCCACCGGTTTCATGCTCATCGGTGCCCTGCCCCCGCTGATCACGAGCTATCCCGCCCGCAAGCTCCCGGTGACGGCGGCCCTAGTCAACGTCGGTCTGTTCGGCGCCATCACCATCGGCCCACTGCTCGGAGGAGTAGCGGCAGCACCCTCGGCCTGGAGATGGCTGCTTGCGGGGCTGGGCGCCGTGGGAGTCGCCGGCCTCGCGCTCGCGTGGACTGCGATCGGCGACGTCGAGCCTGCCCAACCCGACTTGCCAATCGACGCGCCGGTCTTTCCCCTTGCGCTCGCCGGCGGAGCGCTCCCCCTCTTTGGCGCGTCATGGCTCACGGAGAAGTCGTTCACCTCGCCGTTCGTGTGGCTCCCGATTGTCGTGGGCCTCGGCTGCCTGGTAACGCTGATCATCCTCGAGTACCGCCGGCGCGGGGAGCCGCTCATGCCGGTACGGCTCATCGCCCACACGCTGCCGGTCGCGGGAACTCTGTGTGCGATGGTCGGCGGCGCAGTGCTCGTCACACTCCTGGGGCTGATCGAGGTTCTGCTCGTCGAGGTCAGGGACCTGACACCGCTTCATACGGGCTTGCTGTTGTGGCCTCAGCTCGGCGGGATGGTCGTGAGCGCAACGCTATTCGGCTTCGCTTTCCGCACGAGGTATCTGGCGCTTCTGCCCCTCAGCGGAATGCTCATGCTGCTCGCCGCGGGCGCCGTTCTGCTCACCGCAACGAGCACCGATTCGGAGCTGCCGGTGATGCTCGCCGCGTTGACGCTCGGACTCGGCGCCGGAGCGACGGTGTCTCCCGGACTCTTCCTCGCCGCACTCGCCGTGCCGTCGAACAAGGTGGGACGCGCCTTCGCGCTCGTTCAGCTGCTGCGCCTCGAGGCGGGCTTCATCTTCGCCCCCCATCGTCCTTCACTTCGCCATGAGCTACGGCACCACGCCGGCGCAGATCGCGTCCGGCATCCACAGTGCTGTCGAGTTGGTGATCCTCGTCACGGTTGCCGGCGGCGTCATCCTCACCGCCCTCTTCGTAGCCGGCGGCGTCCCACTGCAGCGGCCCGACCTCGAGCAATGGCTTGCCGGCGACGGACGGGGCGTCATCTCCCCGAGGCTTGGCGAGCGGCTCAGGCGCTGACCAACAAGCCCCGGCCGAGGGCACGAGCGCGGGCGGCGAGAGTCGCATCGTGGCTCTCCGCCATATCTCCCAGACCCGCCCTGTGGCACCCGGTACTCGGAGCGCGCCTGCTCGATGGCGTGGTCGGCAGTGATGGCTCCGGACCGGAACGCCGTGCTCGCAGGGCCCCTCGCGCTGAAGCCATCGAGTTCACGGAGGCACGCCCCGTGGCACTTTCCGGCCCTAATGGGAAGTCAGATAGGGGTAAGGGGACCAGCGCTCGGAGAGACTGTAGATAGTGGTTCAGTCTGAATCGGGCAGTTGCCGGATGGATGAAGGTCCTAGCCCTCTCGATGCCGACGGCATATGGTTCTTGCGTGGGGGATGAGACGGAGGAGGCGGGCGGTGACGAGCTTACGACTGGTTATCAGGACCCGTCCCGCAAGCTGGTGCTCTCCGCAGCTGGTGCCGTCGTCGCGCTGGGCGTTCTCCTGGCCGCTCTTCATCTTTGGCCGTTCGATTCCAGGGTCCCAACGATTGGCAGACACCCCTCCCTCTCGCAACTATTGGCCCAAGACAAGCTCACGGTCGGATTTCTGCGATACGCGCTAGTGCTTAGTGCCCTATTTGTCGCAGCGAGCATTCCCGTCCTGGTCCTTCACAATCGCTGGGTTGTGAAGCTCAGCCCGAGCGGCCTGAGTACCGGTGAACTGAGCGATGCAAACGCCACGATCGACGGCTTGCGGGCTCAGCTAAGCGAGGTGGGGAAAGAGCGGGATGAGTACCGCCAGATGGTCGAGAGCGAAACTGACCCGACGGGAGTAAGCTTGCCAGCCCACGAGGAGGAGGACGCATGAAGAGAGCAGCAGAGACTGCCGCCGCTTCTTCCCCTAAGGACCAGCAGCGGCGTCGCACAAAGGAAGAGCTAGATCGGCGTCGGGAGCAGACGGATCGGCGGACTGAGGAACTGCTCAAGGAGGCTGACCAGATACAGCGACGGCTCCGCGAACTTAGCAAGCGCCGCTAGCTTTCCTTTCCCTAATGGGCCTGCAGTCACAGCCGATGAGAGGCTGATGTCTCAGCCAGCCGGAGGGTGAGCACCGAGCCTTCCCAGGGCTCCGAGCTCTAGGGCTAGATCGTGCCCCCTCCGGTCGGCGGGGAGAGAAGAGGGCTCGTGGGATGTCGTGCCGACCTGAGCACTGATCCATTAGGACGCCACCGATCTCCTCGAGGCTGATGCCGTTGTGGGCTGCGTCGGAAGGAGGGCTGGTGATCTTCGTCGGGATCGACTGGTCGGAGAAGCACC
>JBBSGD010000019.1:0-35771 GCA_038254435.1 Actinomycetota bacterium | reverse complement strand
TGCAGCGGCCCCCACGAGAACCGGCAGCGAAGCCTCGAGCGCAGCCCGAAGTCCGAGGCTCCCAGGCGTCACGCCCCTGGCCGAGAGGAACTCGATCTCGATGCGCCTACGGTGGACGCCGAACACTCCTGCGGCGGCAACCACGAACAAGGCCACCACTACCCCCGCGATGGAGATTGCCCCGATCGGTCCCTCAGTCGATCCCGCCACGGAGTTAGCCTCACCGAGGAAGTCCGCCAACGAGGTCAGGTAGTTCGCATTGCGGAACTGACGCCCGAGGGTGGTAGCGGGGTTTTTGAACTCGGCTTCCACCCGGGCGAGGCCGGCGTTCAGCGAAGCGGCCTCGGGCACCGTCAGTCCCCCCGCTCTGACAGGGTAGTTCCACTGCCATCGCGCGGGCTGCCTCAGCGCCACCTGAATGCGCTCGAACAGTCTGGGGCCTGCGAGCAGGAAGGGAGGCGGAGGCTCACCTCCAGGAGCGCTGGGAAGGATCTCGTCCTGGAGCGGAGTCCAGAAGCTCGCCAGGCTGGAGCTCGTCCCGAGATCCTGGTAGACGCCTGCGACCCTCGTGCTGAACGTCTTGTTGTGGGCAGAGGCACCCTCCACGCCTATGTCGATGCGGTCACCGGGTCCGACGTGCAAGTAGTGGGCTCTGCTGGCCGCCATCCACACGCCGGGTGCCGCTCCGTGCTCGAGCACCGTGACGTGAGAGAGGGCATCTTGCCGGGTTAGCAGCACCGAAAATGCGAGCTTGGCGCCCGACGCGGGCGTGCTCAGCTGAGCCCCGAGCCCGTCGATGGAAAGGCTGCGTGCGCCGAGGCCGCTCAGCCTGCCGATCGCCGCCGCCAGAGCGTCGTTCCAGCGCGCGTGCTTGGCGTCGCTGCCGGCGCGTCCGAAGCTTCCGTAACGGATCACCTGCAATCCCCCGCCCCACCTCTCGGGGCCGCTCAGCTCCCGAGCCAGCACCGCGCTCGACAGAGACGAAAAAAACAGTGAGTTAGCAGAAGCCGCCAGGCCGAGCACGAAGGCTGCGCTCAGCACCGCGGCCAGAACGGCCGGGAAGCGCAGCAGCACGAACGGGGCCCTCCTCCACAGAGGGCCGAGACCGGCAAGCTTCAGCTCGGATAGAAATCCCAGTCGCATCGATACCCCATGGCTACGCTCAAACCGGGCCGATTGTCCCCTCTATGTCCTCCGCCGGTCCTCTTTTACTATGGAAGTAGTAGCGGGCGCAAGGCCGGGCTCGCCGCGGCACAAGGCGACGCTGCCAACGGCCGCCGCCGCGGGGCTGATCAGAACGCATTGGGGAAGTGCATCACCTCCGGGGAGCCGCCGGTGACGATGACGGAGACGACGTCGAAGCGAACCTCGACCGAGCCGGGCGATCGGGACGCTAGCCACTGCGCGGCGAGGCGGCGCAGGCGCGCCTGTTTCCTGTGGTCGACGGCCTCTACGGGCAGACCGAAGCTGTCGGTACGGCGCGTCTTCACCTCGCAGAAGACGACCAGGCGGTCCTTGCGTGCGACGAGGTCGATCTCGCCCGACCGCGTGCGCCAGTTCCTGTCGAGCACCTCGAATCCGCGCCACTCGTAGGCCAGCGCAGCAAGGTCCTCTCCCGCCCGCCCGAGGCGGGGTCGCGCGTCCATGGGGGCAAAGTTAGGCGGGAGGTGCGACGAAAATACCGGACCCGCCGCGTTAGTGCTCGAAGCCGGGCGGCTCGGGAAGCAAGTCTTTTTCGGCGAGCTGTGCGAGCTCTTCGACGTTGAGGTCGCGGAAGGTGACCACCTTTACGTGAGACACGAAGCGAGCCGGCCTGTGCATGTCCCACACCCAGGCATCACGCAGCTCCACCTCGAACCACACTTTGGGCCCCACGTGCCGCGTGTCGACCTTGACATCGTTGGCGAGATAGAAGCGCCGTTCCGTCTCCACGACGAACTTGAACATCGGGAGCACGTCCCGATACTCCTTGTAGAGCTGGAGCTCCATCTCGGCCTCGTACTTTTCGAGGTCTTCGACGCTCATGCCTCTCCCAACCCCTTCTCTGCGGCCTCTGCGGCCTCCGCTGCCAGGCCCACACAGTCTCGCGCCTCGGCATCGGTTTCGACACCATCTTGGTCCGGAAATCCGGTGACGCCGTAGAAGGACCTGCGGTGGATGGCGCACGGCCCGACGTGCCCAAGAGCGGTCCAGTGCTCGCGGGTCCCGTAGCCGACGTTGGTGACGAATCCGTAGGCGGGCCACCGCCGGTGGTAGCGCCGCATGATCCTGTCCCGGTAGACCTTGGCCACGATCGAGGCGGCCGCCACGTTCCTCGACACCGCGTCCCCTTTCTTGACGGCCAGGGCCGGGTAGCGCATGCGCGTGAGCTTGAACGCGTCGAACAGGGCGAAGTCCGGCTGGACCGTGAGGTTGTTGAGCGCTCTGCGCAGCGCCTGGATGTTGCACGGCTGAAGCCCATCGCGATCTATGCGATCGGGGCCGACGCGCGTCACCGCCACCGCGAGCGCAAGCGACCGGATCACCTCGTCCAGGCGAACTCGCTGCCGCGCCGTGCACAACTTAGAGTCCCGCAGGCCGTCTATCTGCGCGCCCGGCGGCAGGATCACTGCCGCCGCGACCAGCGGCCCGGCGAGTGCTCCCCGGCCTACCTCGTCGGCCCCCGCGACCTTGAGGAATCCCGAGCTTGCGAGCCGCTCCTCGAGCCGGCCGAACACGGACGAGTCCATACCTGCGGATGCTACCGAACGAGCGGCGCGATCGACCGATTCCTCTACAGGCCCGAGAAGTGCGACCACGGCCAGATGATCGTGAAGGCCCGGCCGACCACCTTGCTCTCGGGTATCGGCCCGATGAAGCGCGAGTCCCTCGAGTTACCCCTGTTGTCGCCCATCACGAAGATGTCCCCGTCGGGCACACGGCAGCCGGCTGCGGCCTGCTGCATCTTGAGACGCTTGCACTCGTGCGACGTGAGGGGCGGGCTGCTTACGTCCACGCCGCCGCGCACGTAGGGCTGCGGGATCTGCTTGCCGTTGACGATCAGCTTGCGGGGATGGCCCGAGTAACGAATGGTGTCCCCGCCCGTAGCAACGACGCGCTTGATGAGGTCCTCGACTCCGCTCGAGCTCGGTAGACCGACGAGCTCGCGAAAGAAGTTGCGGCCGTCCTCGTACCACGGAAGGCTCGGCTGCTTGCCGTAGAGGTCCTGCGCGAAAACGACTACGTCGCCTACACGCGGCGACCGGAAGTGATAGGTCAGCTTCTCGACGACGACACGGTCGCCCACTCGCAGCGTTGGGATCATCGATCCGGACGGGATGAAGAACGCTTGCACCACGAACGTCTTGATCAGAACCGCGATCAAGAAAGCGAATATCACCAGCATCGGCAAATCGGTGAGGTGCGACGTCCATCGCCGTTTCGGGTTGCCGGAA
The DNA here is from genome assembly GCA_038254435.1 of Actinomycetota bacterium. Lineage (GTDB taxonomy): Bacteria > Actinomycetota > CADDZG01 > CADDZG01 > WHSQ01 > JBBSGD01. Next base: position 32,337 of record JBBSGD010000019.1, on the reverse strand, counting down.
GAGGGCGCACCCTGTGGGGGCGGCCGCTGCGTCGTCTGTGTCGGCGGGGGGACCGCCTCGTTGACCTTTGCCATGGCAGGAGAAGATTAGAGGAGCTGCGCGCCTAGCGCGGTCACCTGGCGCCGGCGGTTAGCCAGGTGGCGTCCGAGAGAGGCCACACGATGGTGAAGGCGTGTCCGACCACCTCGTTCAAGGGGACGCCCCCAAAGCTCCTCGAGTCGTCTGAGTGCGCCCGGTTGTCGCCCATGACGAAGAGGTCTCCCTTGGGAACCACTACCGGCCCGAAGTCGGCAGTGCTGACGCCCGGACGCAAATAGGGCTCGGGCAGCTGCTTGCCGTCGACGAGCACGTTGCCGCCCTGTGCCGAGACCCTCTGGCCGCCGACTGCGATCACACGTTTTATGTAATCCTCCCTGCCCGAGGTCGGAAGGCCGAAGAGCTCGCGCACATCGTTGCCCACCCTGGACCATAACGACAGGTTCGGAGCGGGGCCCGAGGCGAGGAAGTCCGTTTTGAAAACGACCACCTGACCCGGCTTGGGGTCCGCCACATAGCCGGATACCTTCTCGACGAGGACCCGGTCCCCTTTCTTGAGAGTCGGGTACATCGACAGCGATGGAATATAGAAAGCCTGGACCAGGAACGTCTTGAGGAGGAGAGCGACCAGCACCGCGATGAAGACGAGGGCCGGGAACTCGCGCCAGAACGGCCTCTTGCGAGGCGTGGGGGCCTGCGCCTGGGTCGGGGAGGTCACTAAGCCTGACGGCGCTCTTTGATCTTGGTCGCCCGGCGCCCGATACGGGAGCGCAAGTAGTAGAGCTTGGCCCTGCGAACGGCGCCGCGTGAGGCAACTTCGATCTTGGAGATCATCGGCGAGTGAACCGGGAAGGTCCTCTCGACGCCGACGCCGAAGGAGATCTTGCGGACGGTGAACGTGGCGGATAGCTTGCTTCCCCTCCGGCGGATGACGATGCCCTCGAAAGCCTGGACACGCTCCCGCTCACCTTCGACGACGCGCACGTGCACGCGCACGGTGTCACCTGCACGGAACTCGGGCAGATCGTCTCTGAGGTGTTGTCGCTCGACCAGGTCGATCGGGTTCATCTCGGCTCCTTGTCTCGTAGCCCGGACGGGATTCGAACCCGTGATCTCCGCCTTGAGAGGGCGGCGTCCTCGGCCAACTAGACTACCGGGCCAAGCTCTTTCTTCGCTGGGGCGCCTGGATTCGAACCAGGACTAACGGAACCAGAATCCGCCGGGCTGCCAGGTTACCCCACGCCCCAATGGCCGGGCGCGTGCGCCACCCGCAGAGGCCGGTGCAAGACAATACCTCACCGAACCCCCGCGAGGCGCGTAAGGGTTTCGTCGCGCCCCAGGATGGCGAGTGACTCGAACAGCGGCGGGGACACGAGTGTGCCGGTGACCGCGGCCCGAATTGGCTGAAAGGCTTTGCGCGGCGCCAGCTCGCGCTCTTGTGCGAGAGCTCGCAGCGTGTGCTCGATGACCTGTGCGGTCCACTGCGCAGTGTCGGCGAGAGCATCCCGCGCCGCGCCGAGGAGCTCGTCGGCGCCTGCCATCGCGGCCGCGGCCTGGGCGTCGGGAGGGCGCCGCCCGAACAGGAACGCCACCATCGGCGGCGCTTCGGTGAGGCGCTTGAGCCGCTCGGCCAAGAGCGGAGCGACCCTGACCATAAGGACGCGGCCGCTCGCCGAGTCCGCGGCCAAGCCGGCCTCGACGCAGAACGGAACGAGGCGCGTGGCGAGCTCCTCCGGGCCGAGCGCCCGTATGTAATGGCCGTTGATCCACTCGAGCTTGGTGATGTCGAAGGCCGCCGGGTTGCGGCCGACGCGCTCCAAAGAGAACTTCTCGATGAGCTCCTTTACCGAGAACAGGTTCGTGTGGTCGTCGTACGACCAACCGAGGAGCGCAAGGTAGTTGACCATTGCCTCGGGCAAGAACCCGCTTCGTCGATATTCCGCAACCGCGACATCCCCCCACCGTTTGGACAACGGCTTGCCCGTCTCGGTCACGAGCAGAGGCAGGTGAGCGAACACCGGCACGTCCATGACTCCGAGCGCCTCGCGCAGCAGAAGCTGACGCGGCGTCGCCGGCATCAGGTCCTCGCCGCGAATGATGTGCGTGATGTTCATGTAGGCGTCGTCGCAGGTGACCGCAAGCATGTACGTAGGCGAGCCGTCCGAGCGCTGGATGACGAAGTCGGGAATCTGCGCGGTATTCGTCGCGATGCGCCCGCGCACGACATCCTCGAAGACGACCGTGCGGTTATGAGGCACCTTGAAACGCACCGCGCCCCTGCGGCCCTGCGCTTCGATCTCGGCCCGCTGCCCGGCGTCGAGATCGCGGCAGAAGCCATCGTAGCCGGGGGTCTTGCGTCCCACCGACTTGCGCCGGTCGGCCACCTCCTCTGGCATGCAGTAGCACGGGTAGGCGTGACCGCCCTCGACGAGGGTGAGCGACGAAGCCCTGTAGCGCTCGCCGCGCTCAGACTGCCGGTAGGGCCCGAAATCGCCCCCCGTCTCGGGACCCTCGTCCCAGTCCAGCCCGAGCCAGCGTAGATCCTCGATGACGGCGCGGTAGTTCTCGTCGGTGACGCGCGTGGCATCGGTGTCGGCGATGCGCAGGACGAACGAGCCGTCGTGCCGGCGCGCGTAGAGCCACGAGTAGAGCGCGGTGCGGGCATTGCCTACGTGAATGGAGCCGCTGGGTGCGGGCTCGATGCGGGTGCGAACAAGGGCCATGGCCAAAGACTAGGCGACGAAGTCGAGCCACTCGAAGTATTTCTCGTCCTCGCCCTTGACGATGGAGAAGTACTTCTGCTGGATCGTCTGGGTGACGGGCCCCGGCTCGCCGATGACTCGCTCGTCGATCTCACGAATTGGGGTGACCTCGGCCGCCGTGCCGCAGCAGAAGACCTCTTCCGCCGTGTAGAGGTCGGCACGCGTCAGAACGCTCTCCACCACCTGCATGCCGAGGTCGCGCGCGATGACCGTGACCGTGTCACTCGTGATTCCCGGAAGTGGCCCAGACGCCGCCGGAGGAGTGACGATCTCTCCTCCCCTGACGATGAACAAGTTCTCGCCCGTTGCCTCGCTGACGTAGCCGTCGGGGTTGAGCATGATCGCCTCGTCGTAGCCCGCGTGCACGGCTTCGAGCTTTGCCATGGACGAGTTCACGTACGCGCCTGTCACCTTGGCCTGTGGAGGAATGATGTTCGGATCGTGCCGGCGCCACGAGGACACCGTTGTCCTGATGCCGCTCTTCAGCGCCTCATCTCCGAGATACGCACCCCACGGCCACACCGCGATCATCGTTTCGATTGGGTTTGCTTCGGGGTTGACGCCCATCTCCCCGTAGCCGCGAAAGGCAATGGGGCGCACATAGCACGAGCGAAGCCCGTTGACGGCGATCAGCTCGAGCGTGGCAGCCTTCATCTCGGGCACGGAAAAGGGCAACTCCATGAGAAATATCTTGGCCGAGCGCTCGAGCCTTCTAAGGTGGTCACCGAGGCGAAAGACCGCAGGTCCTCTCGTTGTCTCGTAGCACCGAATCCCCTCGAAGACGCCGGTTCCGTAGTGCAGCGCATGGGTCAGCACGTGCACCGTGGCGTTCTCCCACGCGACGAGCTTGCCGTTCATCCACACCTTGTCGACGGGCTTGATGGGCATGCTTGGTCCCCTCCTCAGTGCGGCAGAACTATCAGGCGGGCGGTTCGCAGTGCCGCCTGCGCCACGATCGAGTCGAGCACGTCTTGCGGGATCGACGAGTCCACCGCCAGCGCCATGATCGCCTCCCCGCCCTCCGCCAGACGTCCCACTTGCATGTTGGCGATGTTCACCCCCGCCCGCCCGAGCAGCGTCCCGACGATGCCGATGATGCCGGGACGATCCTCGTAGCGAAAGAAAGCCATTATCGGCGAGAACGCCATGTCGAGGTCGTAGCCGTACACGCGCACGAGCCGGGGCGTGTCTCGCTTGCCCACGAGCACACCCCCTACCGACACCGTGTCGTCGGGCGACGTCGCGTGCACCTCGATGAGGTTGACGTAGTCGAGCGACCGGGACGACTTGGACTCCTCAACCGATATCCCGCGCTCCTTGGCAAAGAGAGGTGCGTTCACATAGGTAACCGGCTCGTGCATCACCGCGGAGAACGAGCCCTTGAGCCCCGCAAGCGTCAAAGCGCGCGTGTCGTGCTCGGAGATACCGCCGTGATAGTCGAAGCACAGGCCCTCGATTCCAGACCCCGCGAGTGCTACGACCATCCGTCCGAGTGTGTCCACAAGGCCGAGATAGCGGCGCACCGGCTCGGGTATGTCGCTCCCGACGTCGAGGTTCACCGCGTAGGGCACGAACTCCCCGTGCAGCGCGAGGATGAGCTGCTCCGCGATCGCAAGTCCGGCTTTGTCTTGAGCCTCCGTCGTCGACGCCCCGAGGTGGGGAGTCACGATGACACCCGGCAGGTCGAAGAGAACGTGCTCCGTGATCGGTTCGTTATCGAAGACGTCGATGGCCGCCCCCGCCACTCGCCCATCCTTGAGGGCTGCAGCCAGCGCATCCTCGTCGATGAGGCCTCCGCGCGCGGTGTTGACGATGCGGACGCCGGGCTTGACCTGCTCGAGCTCGCGCTCCCCCACGATCCCGAGCGTCTCGGGCGTCCTTGGAAGATGGATCGTGATGAAATCGGCGCGCGCACACACTTGGGCCACCGTGTGGACGAGCTCCACGCCCATCTGCGCAGCACGCCCGGCTGCAACGTAAGGATCGTAGGCGACTACCTGCATGCCAAACGAGCTGGCCCGCTGCGCCACCAGCGTGCCGACCCGGCCGAGACCGACGATCCCGAGTGTCTTGCCGTTGAGCTCGACCCCCTGCCACTTGGAGCGCTCCCACGACCCCCCAACAAGCGCCGCGTGAGCTTGGGGGATGTTGCGTGCCTGAGCGAGCATCAGCGCCATGGTGTGCTCGGCCGCGGAGATGATGTTTGACTGCGGCGCGTTGACGACCAGCACGCCGGCCCGCGTGGCGGCATCGACATCGACGTTGTCGAGCCCGATTCCTGCCCGGCCCACGACCTTGAGGCGGGGCGCCCTCTCCAGCAGGGCGGCATCCACCCGAGTCGCGGAACGGATGACGAGGCCGTCGTAGGGAGCGATCCGTGCGCGCAGCTGCGCGGCTGCAAGGTCCGTCACCACGTCCACTTCGAGGTGCTCTTCTAGCCGCGCGATTCCGGCCGGGGACAGCTGCTCCGCGACGAGAACCTTCATGGCGCCACACTAACCGTCGAGTCTCTCGACCACGTGATCTATGCACCCGGTGAGCGCAGCCACGTCGTCCGGCTCGATTGCAGGATAAAGAGCGATGCGCAGCTGGTTGCGCATGAGCTTGCGGTACGGCTCGGTGCCGACGATCCCGTTTCTCCTCAGCACCATCGCTACGGATGCGGCATCCACGGACTCGTCGAAGTCAATGGTTCCGACGACATGGCTGCGCATGCCCGGATCCGCAACGAAGGGCCGCGTCAGCTCGCCCGCTTCGGCCCACGAGTAGAGGTTTTCGGCGGACGAGTCACAGCGCGCCGCAGCCCACTCGAGTCCTCCTTGAACGAGCATCCACCGGATCTGCTCTGCGAGGAGCCACAGCGTCGCAAGCGCAGGCGTGTTGTAGGTCTGGTTCTTGCGGCTGCTCTCCAGCGCCAGGCTCAAGTCGAGCGATGGGGGCCGGTAACGGTCCTCGGCGGCAACCGTCGCAATGCGCTCGAGGGCCGCCGGCGAGCACAGAGCGAGCCACAGGCCCCCATCGGACGCGAAGCACTTTTGGGGCGCGAAGTAGTAGACGTCAAAGGACTCCGCCGTCACGCGCAAGCCTCCCGCAGCCGAGGTCGCGTCTACTGCGGTCAGCCCGCCGCCCTGCACGCGCGCAACCGGCATGCAGACCCCGGTCGAGGTCTCGTTGTGGGTGAGCGCGTAGAGATCCACGTCCGCGCGCGGCTCGGGGGCCGGATGGGTCCCCGGATCCGCGCTGATGCGGTGCGGCGTGTTGAGATGCGGCACCAGCGCCGCCACGGCCGCGAACTTCCCAGAGAACTCGCCGAAGACCAAGTGCTGGCTCCTCCTGCCGATGAGCCCGAGGGCGGCGGCGTCCCAGAACGAGCTCGTGCCCCCGTTGCCGAGCAGCACCTCGTACCCGGCCGGCAGCGAGAACAGCTCTCTGAGACCCTCTCTGACCCGGCCGACCACCGCCGTGGCAGGCTCCTGCCGGTGACTCGTCCCCAGGTATCCGCCGGCCTCGGCCGCGAGCGCGGTCACCGCCTCGGCGCGCACCTTCGAGGGCCCCGAGCCGAAGCGCCCATCGGACGGCTTCATGGCGCCGGGTATGGAAATACTGCTGGGATCCATGGATTGCCTCGCTCTGGGGGCTCGCTGCTCGACAATGAGTCCGTATCATCTTCAGCGCCGGAATCTACCCGAGCGAGGGGCCGAGCTTGCCACGCATATCCACGAAGGTCGCCGGCATCGCCGAGTCCGCCACGCTCGCCATCGACGCCAAGGCGAAGGCGCTCAAGGCGGCCGGCGAAGACGTCATCGGCTTCGGCGCGGGCGAACCCGACTTCCCCACCCCGGCGCACATCGTCGCCGCCGCACAGCGAGCCGCCGGCAATCCCGCTTACCACCACTACACCCCGTCCGCAGGGCTCCCCGCCCTGCGCGAGGCAATCGCCCGCAAGACGCTGCGCGATTCGGGCTACGAGGTGCAGGCAGCGCAGGTAGTGGTCGGAAACGGCGGCAAGCACGCCCTCTACAACTCGTTCATGACACTTCTCGAGGCGGGCGACGAGGTGCTACTTCCCGCCCCCTACTGGGTCAGCTATCCCGAGATGGTCAAGCTTGCCGGGGGAGTCGTGGTCGAGCTTCCAACGACGGAGGCAACGGGCTTCCGGGTGACGCTCGAGCAGCTCGACGCCGCAGTCACGCCGCGCACGAAGGTCCTCGTCTTCACGTCGCCCTCCAATCCCACCGGCGCCGTCTACCCGCGCGCCGAAGTCGAGGCGGTGGGGCGCTGGGCCGCACGGCGCGGCCTGTGGGTGGTCACGGACGAGATCTACGAGCACCTCGTGTACGGCGACGCCCGCTTCTCGTCTATGCCGGTCCTCGTTCCCGAGCTGGCCGAGCGGTGCATCGTCATCAACGGAGTGGCCAAGACGTACGCGATGACGGGATGGCGCGTCGGCTGGATGATTGCGCCCCGCGACGTGGCGGACGCGGCCGCCTCGCTCCAGTCGCACGCGACCTCCAACGTCGCCAACATCGCGCAGGCCGCCACCCTCGCCGCGGTATCGGGCGATCTGACCGCGGCCCACGAGATGCGCGACGCCTTTGACCGGCGGCGCACGACGATGCACAAGATGCTCACCGAGATCCCCGGCATCCACTGCCTCGAGCCCGAGGGTGCGTTCTACGCCTTTCCCTCCTTCAAAGAGACGATCGGGCGAACGCTCGGGGGCAGGAAGATCACGGACACGCTCGTTCTCGCGGAGGCGCTCCTCGAGCACGCGCAGGTAGCAATCGTTCCCGGCGAGGGGTTCGGAGCGCCGGGGTACGCGCGGCTCAGCTACGCGCTCGGGGACGACGACCTCGCGGAGGGCCTCGATCGCATCGGGGCGTTGCTCGCCTAGATCGGACCGGAGCGCGTCACTCCCGGCTCTGCGCCGGGGGTTGCAGCCTCAGCGCATGAGTCTCGAGCGCAGCAGCTCGGTGACCATCTTGGGGTTCGCGCGCCCCTGTGTCTTCTTCATCACCTGGCCGACGAGCCAGCCGAGCGTGCCCGTGTTGCCCGCGCGCACCTTGTCGGCTGCCTCTGCGTTGGCGGCAATCACCGCGTCGATTGCCGACTCGATGGCGTCGGTGTCGGATATCTGCTCGAGTCCCTCGTCGCGTACGATGCCCTCCGCATCTTTGCCTGAGGCAAACATCTCCGTAAGAACCAGCTTTGCTTGCTTGCCGGAGATGACGCCGGCGTCCACCAGCTTGACGAGGCCGGCGAGCCGGCCGGGGGACACCTTGGTGTCGCTCAGCTCCTGTCCGGATTCGTTGAGCAGTCCATAGAGGTCGGCGATCAGCCAGTTGACGATCTTCTTGGCGTCCCCGCCGTACGCTCGGGCCGCGCTCTCGAACCAATCGCCGGTGGCACGCGTTGTGGTCAGGATCGCGGTTTCGGTAGCCCCGATTCCGTATTCGGACATGAACCTGTGGCGTCTCTCGGCAGGCTTCTCGGGCAGCGACGCATCGATCTCCGCTATCCACTCGGCAGAGGGTTCGAACGGCACCAGATCGGGCTCCGGAAAATAGCGGTAATCCGACGAGCCTTCCTTGGTGCGTCCCTGTGACGTAGTGCCCTTCTTCTCGTCGAAATGGCGCGTCTCCTGGACGAGCGCCTCGGCGGCGTCGAGCGCCGCGCGCTGGCGAGTTTCCTCGTAGGCGAGAGCGCGGCCCACGGAACGAACGGAGTTCATGTTCTTGACCTCCACCTTCGTGCCGTACTCGGCCTCGCCGCTGAGGCGCACGGAGATGTTTGCATCCACGCGCATGCTGCCCTCTTCCATGCGCACGTCGGAAACGCCCAGCGACTCGATTATCGCCCTCAGCTCTACCACGAAGACGCGCGCATCCTCGGCCGAGTGCAGATCCGGGTCCGTCACGATCTCGACCAGGGGGGTCCCCGCTCGATTGAAGTCCTCGAGTGAGTAGTCCGAGCCGTGAATGCGGCCCCGGCCGCCCGCGTGAATCGACTTGCCGGTGTCCTCTTCGAGGTGCACTCGCGTGATACCCACCGTTACCGGCCCGGACTCCGTGGCAATGGCCACAGACCCCGAGTAGCACAGCGGAAGGTCGTACTGCGAGATCTGATAGTTCTTGGGCATGTCCGGATAGAAGTAGTTCTTGCGGTGCCACAGAGAATGCCCCGCTACGTCGCACCCGAGAGCCCGCCCGATCTTCATCGTGTACTCGATGGCACGCTCGTTCGCGACCGGCAGCGAACCCGGAAGCCCGAGGCACACGGGGCACGTGCGCGTGTTGGGCTCGCCGGCAAACGCAACACGGCAGGAACAGAACATCTTGGACTTGGTGGCGAGTTCCACGTGGATCTCGAGCCCGATCGTGGTCTCGTAGCTCGGCTGCGTTTGCACGTTCACGAGGATCCACCCTTGCGCGCGGCGGTCAGGTCGTTCCCCGGATTGCCCTCGGGCGACAGGATCCATCCGAGATCCTGCTCGAATGCGTAGGCCGCCCGGAACATCGTGTGCTCGTCGAGCGCCCCGGCGATGATCTGCAGTCCTACCGGGAGACCGTTGTCCTCGGATGTGCCGCACGGAACGCTGATCGCTGCGTTGCCCGCAAGGTTTACCGGCGCCGTGTACACATCCGACAGATACATCGCCAGCGGATCTGCTGCTCGTTCTCCGATCCTGAATGCAGTGGTCGGCGAGGTCGGGCTCACTATGAGATCTACCGACGAGTAGGCGCGATCGAGCTCCTCGATGATCAGCGTACGCACCCTCTGAGCCTTGCCGTAATAGGCGTCGTAGTAGCCGGCCGACAGCGCGTAGCTGCCCAGCATGATGCGGCGCTTGACCTCCGCCCCGAAACCCTCGCCGCGCGTCCTCGACATCATTTGAGCCACGTCTTCGCCCCGGCGTCGTGGCCCGTACCTGACGCCGTCGTAGCGGGCCAGGTTCGACGAGGCTTCGGCCGGATTTATGAGGTAGTAAGCGGGCAGCCCGAACTCGAAGGACGGCAGCGACAGCTCCTGCAGCTTGGCCCCGAGCTTCTCGAGCCGCCCGTAGGCCTCGTCGATGCGCGCCTGCACACCCGCCTCCGGGGCGCGGAACTCCTTTACCACCCCAATACGCAGTCCCTCTACCCCATCCTCGATCCCGGCCAGGTAGTCGGTAGCGCCGGGCGCGGGGATCGAGGTCGAATCACGCGGGTCGTGCCCCGCGGCGAGGCCGAGGAGCGCGGCGCAGTCCTTGACGGTGCGCGCCAGCGGGCCCGCCTGGTCGAGCGACGACGCGAACGCGACCAGCCCGTAGCGCGACACCAGCCCGTACGTCGGCTTGACGCCGACGACGCCGCTGAGAGCGGCGGGCTGACGAATCGAGCCTCCCGTGTCGGTCCCCCACGCCCACGGCGCCGCGCCGGCCGCCACCAATGCGGCGGAGCCGCCGCTCGACCCGCCGGGCACCATGGTGGTGTTCCACGGGTTACGCACCGGGCCGAACGCGGAGTTCTCGGTAGAGGAGCCCATCGCGAACTCATCGAGGTTCGCCTTGCCGAGCATAGGCAGCCCCGCGGCATCGCAGCGCTCGACCACCGTCGCATCGTAAGGCGGCACCCAACCCTCGAGGATCTTCGAGGCGCACGTAGTTACGACGTCCTTGGTGACGAAGATGTCCTTATAGGCCACGGGCACGCCGTCGAAAGCCGAGCGGGACTTCCCGGCCGCACGTCGCTCGTCCGCCGCGTGCGCCTCTTTCAGGGCGCGTTCTGGCGTGCGCTGCAGCCATCCGTTGAGCGCGCTCTGGGTTCCGCCCGCCCGCTCCAAGAGGGCAGCGACAACCTCGCGAGAGGACAGCTCCCCCGCGGCCATGGCCGCAGCCATGGCGGTCGCCGGCATGTAGAGGATCTCGCTCACTCTTCCTCCTCGAGGATGCGCGGAACCTTGAAGCGCCCGTCGGCGGATTCGGGGGCGCCGGCGAGAGCGATTTCCTGCGACAGGGACTCGCCCACCTCGTCGGGACGCATCACGTTGTGCAAGGGGACCGCGTGTGACGTGGGGGCCACGTCGTCGAGGTGCAGGGTCTGGATCCGTTCCGCGTGCTCCAAGATCTTGGTCAGATCTACCTGCATCTTGTCGCGTTCTTCTTCGCTGAGGGCGAGCCGGGCGAGCCTCGCCACATGGTCCACGGCTTGTCTGCTGATCGGCATGGCCGCATCCTACGCGGCCCGCGCCGCCGCCCCACATGCAGCTCACGGCCTCGCGTGGCTCGCCGGCTTGCTACGGTTACCCCCATGACATTTCCCAAGAGGCTCCTCGCCGAGCACGAGACGCTGGTCTTCGACCTGCGCCCCCACTGGATAGCGCTCGCTCCGAGTGTCCTCTGGACGCTGGTGCTGCTCGTCGTGGGCCTGCTCGGCTATGGGCTGGCGAGTGACCACCTGTCGGATCCTGCGGTCGTGCAGAATGTCTTCGTCATCGTGCTGCTGATCGCATGGGCAATCCTCGCGGGATACCCGTTTCTCAAGTGGCGGACGACGAACTTCGTTCTCACCGGGGACCGTCTCATCACGCGCGCCGGCATCATCGCCAAGGGCTCGCGCGAGATCCCCCTCGAGAACATCAACGACGTCGCCTTTCACCAAACCATCCTCGAGCGCGCGCTGGGGGCTGGGGACCTGCTCGTCGAGTCGGCCGGCGAACGCGGGCAGTCGACCATCTCGAACATCCGCAAGCCCGAGCAGGTACAGCTCCAGATCTACAAGGCCATGGAGACAAACGGGGCGCGGGTCGTGTCGGCCGGGTACGGGGCCATCCAGGCGCAACAGAGCGGCAGAGAGCAATCGATCCCCGAGCAGATAGAGGCTCTGGCTCGCCTCAAGGAGCGTGGCGTGCTCTCGAGCGAAGAGTTCGAAGCCAAGAAGTCGGACCTTCTCAGCCGCATGTAGCCGGCGAGTCGGCTCGGGCCCGCTCGGGCACAGGGGACGCAAACGGGCGCCGGAAGAACCCAGCGCCCGTTTGCTTCTCAGCCGTTGTTGCTTACAGCTTGAGTATCCCGACTACCGTGTTCAGGATGTCCTTGATTGCGGCCAGCTGCTGGCCCGACAGTGTTGGCGGGTCGAGGAGATGAGCGATCGCGCAGATCAGGTTGCCGAGCAGGTTCCCCGGGCCTGAGTGCGCGTCGATGTTGAGCACAACCTTGTTGAGGTGTACCGTCAGCCCGAGAAGGTTCAGATCCAGCGGTCCGAGCACGAGATGAAGCACCTTGCAAGTAGCTGCCGACGCCGACGCGGCGGACAGCGTCGTGCTCCCGTCGCCGGTGCCGATCTCGGCTACCTTCAGCGTCCTCTTGGCGTCGCTGACGTGCCCGATCACCTTGCCATTCGAGTTCTTCATAACGCCGGTGATTCGAGCCACGGCCTTCAGCTTGCCGTTGTCCTTGACGAAGCGCTTGATGTCCATGGTCCCGGCAAAACGCTTGCCGCTGCCGTCGGGGACGTGCCCGTGGATCGGAATATTAGTGAAGTTAGTGTCGGTCGCCGTCGTCGTGCGCGCGGTAACAAACGCTGCAGGCCCGATTACCAGTGCAGCGGCGGTTGCCACCGCGACGAGTGCCGCAAGCAGCTTCGGCTTAAACATTGTCTGCCCTTCAAGCTCTTGAACCCTGCCCGGCATGCTCCGGGCGCCGGCTCGCGAATACAACCCGCGCGACTTACCCCCCGCCCCCCGACTTACCCCACCCTTTTCGGGTGGGAAGTGAACCCGACGGGGCGGCCGGGTCGCCTATGCGCGACAGGCGAAGCAAGCGGCCGGCCCAATGACCTCGGCGCAACCGGCGCGCGATAGCCTCGGCCCAAGCTCCCGACTCCAAGGAGGCAACGATGACCGCCCTTCCCGCGCAGGTGAAGCTGACCTGGCTCGGACACTCCACCTTTATCCTCGAAACGACGACCGGCACGCGCGTGCTGATCGACCCCTGGGTGATGAACAACCCAAGCTGCCCCGATGAGCTCAAAGATCCGGGCCCTCTCGATGCGATGCTAATCACACACGCCCACTTCGACCACATCGGGGATGCCGTCGAGCTGGGCAAGAAGACCGGCGCGCCGATCGTGGCCATAGCCGAGACGGGAACGTGGCTGGGCTCCAAGGGCCTCGAAGAGGTGGTCGGCATCAACAAGGGCGGTACGACCGAGGTTGCCGGCATCAAGGTCCACATGACGCACGCAGTCCACTCCTGCGGCATCACCGACGGCGATCAGATCATCTACGGAGGCGAAGCCGCCGGCTACGTCATCGAGCTGGAGGACGGGTTCAAGCTCTACCACGCGGGCGACACCGCGGTCTTCTCGGACATGGCGCTCATCGCCAAGCTCCTCGAGCCCGACATCGCCCTGCTGCCGATCGGCGACTTCTACACCATGGGGCCGCGCTCGGCCGCGGAGGCGATCCGCCTGCTCGGAGTCAAGACCGTCGTGCCGATGCACTTCGGGACGTTTCCGGTGTTGACCGGGACACCCGACGACCTGCGCAAACATGCATCCGACGTGGCGGACCTCGAGGTCATCGACCTCGAGCCGGGGGGCACCTTCGGGAGCTGATACCCGGGCGGCGAATCGCCTCGTGGGAGGCCCTACGGAGGAGGTTCTGACTCGGCCAACAGGTCGGTGGCCGAGAGGGCCGCGGCCCAGCCTTGTCCCGGATCCTCGATCGCGAGGCGCAGCACCCAGCCCTGCTCTGGTTGACCCTCGTCGAAGCGATACCAGTGAAGCTCCGCCGCGGCCGCGCCAAGCTCCTGTGGGGCCGGCAAGGCATCGAAGCCGGCCACGAGAGCGGCCGTGTGCCACGCGAGGAAGCGTCCCAGGGCCGCTCCCCGCCGACGCCCGTGGGCGCCGCCGCTGGCCGCCGCCCAGGCCAGCCGCTGGAGCGCCTCGGCCGGTTCCAGCCGGCCCATGCGCAGCGTTCCGTAGGTCAGCAGGGACGCCGCGGCACGGGCGTCTCCCTTCACCATGGCCACCCGTGCGGCCCCGTTGGACTCCGTCGTCCACGGGGTGACGAGGCCCAGCAGAGCCTCGTGCACCTCGGCGTCCTCGGTCGGCTCGCCGGCCGCGAGCGACACTCTTTCGAGCGGGACGCGCGGCTCCCACGGCTCGGCGACCTCGACGAACGTGGCCTTGTACGTCGCCAGCGCGTAGGTGGGCTCCCACTGCTCGAGCCGCAGCGGGAGACCGAGCGCCTCGGGGTGGGCGCGCTCGTCGCCCTCGAGCACCTCTCCGCGCAAGACGCGTTCCTGGGCCACGTATGCGGCGACCTGTGGGAACTCCATGTGGCCGGCGAGCTCGGCCCACTCGTGCGTCGATGCCGCCACCTCGGTGAGAGGGCCGTGCGAGAAGCGAGAGCTCTGTGGCCGCAGCACCTCCCCGGCGTACTCCCCCGGGGCCTCAAGAGCCATGCGGTAGTCGATGTGGTTGGCGATGGGCCATAGCTGCTTGCCGCGCTCGAGGGCCTCCTCGCACCGGTTGGCAAGCTCCACGAGATCGTCCCACGAGCGGGCCGCGCACATCGCGTCGACGACGCGCAGCAGCGCGTTGAGATCGACGGCCTCGAGCAGCTCTTCGACTGCGGGCTCGAGCATGATCGAAAGCCTAGTGGCTCCAACCCCCCCAACTTCTCTCACCAAACGACGTTTTCCGCCGGCATGTGAGAAAAGTTGGAGTCAGCGGCGGCGGGGAGGTCGGCGGGAGCGCCGGTGCTGGCGCGCCTTGGGCTTGCGCCGCCGCCTCTGCGCGCCGGGATCGCTGGTCGGGCGCGGCCGCTCCTCCTGCGCCTTGCGAATTGCAGCCACGACTGCCTCGGTGTCGGAGGAATGATCTTGCTCGCCCGCGGCCAAGAGGAGCTGGAAGAGCACCGCGCGCTCGAACTCCTCCATGGAATCCGCCACCTTGTGCCGCGATCCCTGAGGCGTGTCCCACTCGGCGATGATGCGACCGGCGTGGGGCACGCCTACCCGGAGCGGCGTGCCGCCGACCCGCCCTTCCCAAATGACTTCGCTTGACTCCACAGCGCAGCCCCTCTCGGCTCGTTGACAACCCGCAACTGTGACAGCGACACGACCTCTCGGCTCGCGTTGTGGCTCGCGCGCTCTGGCTCGCGTGTGGCTTGCTGCCCTACGACCGCCGGGATCTTCAGCCGGGTGCGGGAGAGTCCGTCACGGACTCCGGGGTTCGATTAGCGTGAATCTCCCTTACGTTATCGGAGCGGGACGGCTTTGTGCTCCCGCCGAGCCAAAGGAGCCAAGATCCCGGACCAGCTCACCGTCATCGACGGGGCGACCGCACTTCTCGGCGACCGCTTGGAGCCGGTGCGGGACTCGGTAGTGCTCCTGCACAAGGATGCGATAGCCGGCGCCGGGCCTCGCTCCGAGGTCGAGCTCCCCACCGGCGCCGAGGTCGTGGACGCCACCGGCCTCACGCTTCTACCGGGCTTCATCGACGCCCACGTCCACATCGGTTTTTATCCTCCGGCCAAGGTGCTCGCGGGCGGGGTCACCACGGTGCGCGATCTCGCGTGGCCGCCGGACGTAATCCATCCCCTCGCGCGCGCCTCGCGCCGGCCGGGCTTCAACGGACCGCTCATCCTCGCGGCCGGTCCCATGCTCACTGTTACGGGCGGCTACCCGACGAGGGCAGGGTGGGCGCCGCCGCGCACGGGCCTCGTCATCGACTCCCCCGCCGCCGCCCGAACCGCGGTCGAGCGCACGGCCGCAGAGGGAGCATGCGTCATCAAGGTTGCGCTTAACGACGCCGTCGGGCCGACGCTCTCGCCGGAGCTCCTTGGCGCCATCGTCGAGCGTGCGCACTCACTGGAGCTCAAGGTCACGGGTCACGTCCACGGCCTCGGGGAGCTCGTCAAGGCGCTCGACGCGGGAATGGACGAGCTGGCGCACATGCTCCTGAGCGGCGAGCCCATACCCGGCGAGATCATCGCTCGAATGGTCGAGGCAGGGATGGGGGTCGTGCCGACGCTGTCGTGCTTCTTCGGACGCAGGCGATTGCGCGCCATCGCCAACCTCGCGCGCTTGCGAGAGGCCGGGGGCAGGGCCATTTATGGAACGGACCTCGGCAACCAGGGGCCGAGGCCGGGCATAGACCGGCGGGAGGTAAACGCGATGCACAAGGCCGGCTACTCGGGCCAAGACATCGTGCGGGCGGCCACCGTCGACGCGGCCGCGTGGATGGGGCTGGCCGAACGAGGCAGCATAGCTCCGGGCAAGGTGGCCGACCTCGTCGCAGTGGGGGGCAATCCTCTCGAGCGTGCGGGCGACCTCACAAAGGTAGAGGGCGTGTGGCGCGCGGGCAGCAGAGTGCTGTGACAGGCGTCGGACGTACGCGTACGCCTCACGCGTCTAGAGCGAGCGGACTTTCATTATCTCAACCTGAAGCGCTCCCGCCGGAACCTGTGCGGTTACCTTCTCGCCTGCAGAACGACCGACCAGCGCTTTGCCGAGCGGTGATTCGGGGGTGAGCACCTCGTACTCGTCCGAGCTCTTCTCCTCGCGCAGTCCGAGAAGATAAGTTTCGCCGTCCTGCTCCCCCTCGTGGCGAATGGTCACGAGCTTACCCGGCTTGACGGTGTCGTCGTCGTCAGACTGGATGATCGCGGCATTCTCGAGCATCTCGCGTATCTGGCGCACGCGCGCTTCCTGCATGCCCTGCTCTTCCTTCGCGGCGTGGTATTCCGCGTTCTCGGAAAGGTCGCCGTGTGCGCGCGCGGCGGCAATGGCGTCGACCGCCTTCTGGCGACCCTCGCCCTCGAGGTACGCAAGCTCTTCGGCGATCCGGTCGTGGGCCTCCTGTGTCAAAGGAACCTTCTTGTCATCACTCATTGCGCCTCATCCTACGCGCGTGTTCACGCGCCCCGCTCAACGCAAGCGTCGTACCATGCGCCCATGACAAACAGACTGCAGTCCAAGTCGTGCATCGTTACGGGGGCCGGGCGCGGCATCGGGCGTGCGATCGCCCTGGCTTTTGCCGCCGAAGGCGCACGAGTCCTCGTCAACGACGTCGACGAGGACGTCGCCGAACAGGTGGCGCAAGACATCCGCTCGAACGGAGGGGAGGCCGCCCACAACGCCGCGCCCATAGGCACAACGCAAGCCGCCGCGTCCCTGCTGACAGATGCGCTTGACGCGTTCGGACGAGTAGATGTGCTTGTCAACAACGCGGGGATCCTGCGCGATCGTATGTTCCACAACATGTCCGAGGATGACTTCGACGCAGTCATCCGCGTTCACCTCAAGGGCACGTGGGCTTGCAGCCAAGCCCTCGTAAGGCAGTGGCGGCCGCTCGCCAAGAAGGAGAAGGAATCGGGCAACGCGGTGCACCGCAAGATCATCAACGTGACCTCTGCTTCAGGACTGATGGGCGCCCCCGGTCAGTCGAACTACGCGGCGGCCAAGATGGGAATCGTCGGGCTCACCAAGTCATGGGCAAAAGAGCTTGGCGCCCTGTCGATAAACGTCAACGCGATCGCCCCGGCCGCCCTCACGGCGATGACGGAACCGCTTCTGCAGGACGAAGAAGCAGCGACGCGCCGGCTCGCCCGTTTTGCGCTCGGACGATACGGATCTCCCGAGGAGATCGCGCCCGCGTTCGTCTTCCTCGCAAGCGACGAGTCCAACTACATCACCGGACAGGTCCTATGTGTGGACGGCGGGCTGGTGATCTAGAGCGGTAGGTTGAGCGCGGCAAGATCCTGTCCACATCTGGTGGCCGAAGGGAGAAGGCAAGCATGACGCGCGCGTGGCCGTTCGAGAATAGGAAAGAGAGACTCGCTGCCGGGCTACGCGGTCCCTTCGAGTTCGTCGGCGCCGCCAGCGGCGACACCGAAGCCATCGTCATCCGCATCGGCATGAACGACGCGCAGCTGGTGCTCGTGGACGGGGACGGCGCGTGGGATCGCTGGGTCTACCGCTCCCTCGAGGAAGCTCGGGAGGTTGCGGAGTCGCTGGGGGTTGCCGTCAACGTGGGCAAGTACCCCGAGAAGACCAGGCTGCGCATGAGCTCGCGGCCGCGCACCGCCGAGGACTTCGCCGCAGGCGCCTATCCGGAGCAGGGCGGCGTCGGGCCGGTCAAGCCATATCCGGAGAACCGCCCGCGCAACCTCAGGGCGAGTCCGACTCGTGAGTCGTCCGGGGGGGAAGAGCGTCCGGCTGCCGAGTGACGCCGGGGCCATCGCGCGGCGGCTCGTTCACAACGCGCGTGCTGTATATGCGAGCAGGCCTCTGCGATCCTGCGCGCCGCTTCACCCAGCGCGCAAGGAACCGGCGTGAGGTCCGTTTCATCACGGCGCGGGCCGGCGGGAAAAGGAGCAACAGGCCGGCTGCATCAGTCACGAACCCGGGCGTCAGCAAGAACGCTCCTCCGAGCAGAATCAGCGCGCCGTCAGAGGCTTCCTCAGCCGGCATGCGTCCGGACTCGAGCGCGCGGCGCAGACGCCTCCATGTGCTCATTCCCTGACGCTTGAGGAGCCACGCGCCCAGGGCCGAAACGAGGAACAACACCACCAACGTGTTGAGGACGCCGAAGGCGCCGGCGACTTTGACGATGACCCACAGCTCGACGATGGGCAGCGCCAGCAGAAGCAGGAACAAAGCTGCAATCATTGAGGACATTATCGAGCCTCCGCGCCGCAAGCAGAAACGGAGCCACAATGCCTCCCATCACGACAATCAAGCGCCTCGACTTCGCCCGCGCCCTCGCGCACGTGGATGCCGGCGCCGTTTTCGTCGACCTTCGCCCTCTCGACTCGTACCTCGAGGTGCACATCCCCGGCTCTCTCGCTCTCATCTATGAATTCGGCCCGGGTATGGCCGGCAGGGCGCGCGACTGCCTCCCGCTCCACCTGGGCCTGGTGCTACTCGAGCGCGACGACATCGACATGCGCAACGTCACCGGCGCCCTGCGTGGCAAGGGCTTCGAGGTCGCCGGCACCGTCGCAGACGGGATCAACGGGTGGGCGCGCGCACGGGGCGCTCCCACCTCGACCGATGTAGTCCGCCCCGGGGAACAGCCCGAGGGCTTGCTGCTCGATGTCGGGGACTCGGGCGCTTCCCACCAAGGGGGGGCACGGCGAGTTCCCGTCGAGTTGCTCTGGGACCGGGCCGGCGAGTTTGCCGGCAAAGGCCCCGTCGTGGTGACGGCCGGCTATGGGGTAAGGGCCGCGCTTGCCGTCGGCATGCTGGAGCGTGCTGGGGTGCAGGAGGTCCTGCTGTTCAAGACGCGCAGGGACACGCTTTTGGGCGCCCGGTCCGGACGCCACGGGCACCCCGCGATCATGTGAGCCGCTTGTTCCGTCCGTTCGCTCAACCGCACTCCCATCGGCCCTCGCCTGAGTCCTCGCCCGGGTCGTGTGACTTCGCTATGAGGAAGCCGCGCGCCCTTTCGGTCAGCGGGTAACGATTGACGAGGCGCCAGAAGGCTTCGGAGTGGCCTGCCTCGCGCAGGTGGGCCAGCTCGTGCACGATCACGTAGTCGCGTACCCAGGACGGGTAAGAGGCGAGCGTAAGCGACAGCCGGATCGAACGCGCCTGGGTGTCACAAGAGCCCCAGCGTGACCTCTGCACGCCGGTCCAGGCAATGTCGTTGCAGCGAACCCCGTCGAGATAGCGGTCGCTCATTACCCGGGCCTTGCGCACGAGATCGCCGTCGGAGTTGAGGCGGTCGCGCCGTCGCCGCTGCGCCACGCGGCGAGCCATTGTCGTGACCCACTCCTGCTCCTCCGCGCGCGACATGCGTGCCGGCACGGACACCACGAGGGCCCCGTCGACGATCTCGGCTGCCACCGTCTTGCGGCGCCGGGCGCTCCGGCGCACCTCGACCCGGCGGAACTCCCCCTCGAGGCCGGGGACGTCTACGGGGAGGCGATTTGGCTGCACGAATCAATCCTAGGGGTGGGAGCCGGATGCTGCTCGGTTTGTGCGTCGGCCACAAAAGGTGCCCACTTTCTCCGTGCCAGTTCCCCTTGCACAACTTTGTGAAACGGTTCACAATCGATCTCATAGACAAAAGCAGTGCCCACCCAACCGAGACCACCCCATCGAGCTTTCTCCGCCGATCCGCCCACCCCCCCGGCGGAGAAAGTTCCCTAAAAAAGCGAAGCCCCCTCCGATCCCACCCCCCGGAGGGGGCTTCCTTATGGGCGCAGATCGTCCTACGGCCATAGCTGAGTGAGGCCCGAGCCCACCCAGCCGGCCGCCGCGCCCGCTCCGCGCCACAGGGCCGACGCTCCTGCCGCGGCCCTGCCCCCCGTCCAACGTGCCGCATCGACCACGCGGCCCCCGACCCATCCCTCGGCCCTTATGACGCCGCGCAGCCCGGTCATAAGCCCCCTCACGCCTAAACGCGCTCCGGCCAGAACCGCCTTACCCGGCTGCGACACCGTCGCGCCGAGCCGGCCCAGGAAGCGCAGGGCGTCGGCCGTACGCTCGGCCCCCCGGTAGAGGGCTCCGCCCTTGCTCTCGAACCACGAGATCCCCGACCCAACGGCAGGCCCATAGCGATCCCAGCCGTCCGGACAGTCAAGGGGGGCGTCGCGAAGGAACGCATAGGCGAGGCCGCGCGCTGCGGCATCGTGCACGATGGCGTCGTGAGCCCATCCCATGACGGGCGGCAGGGTCCGGCTCTCCTTGTCTGGATACCGAGCCGAGTCGGCCGGCACAACCAGGTCGGTAGGCATACCGAGCGCAAGCACCCTCGTTCCGAACACCACATCCCGGCGCGCCAGGCGTCTCAGCAACAAGGAGCCCGGAGCGAGCTGAGCCACGGCGCGCGACAGCGGATCGGGAATGGGGCTTCCCAGGCGGGCGGCTCGCGACAGGTGAGCGAGGAGCGAGAGCCCCGTGTCGGTGCGCGCGAGCTCGGGAACGAGGGCCGCGAGCGGCGCACCGGAGTGTGGGCTTGCGAACGTCACGAGGTGGTCGACGCGCGGCATCGAACGGGCCCAGGGTCGCGCCCGCGATTCAAGGTAGTAGCGGGCGACTATCCCGCCCTGCGAATGGGCGATCAGATCGACGTCCCGGTGGGGATGCCGGCGATGGATCCGGCGCAGCAGATCCCCGAGGCGGGCCGCAGCCTTGCGGATGTCGCCGAAGGTTGCGGTGGGACCGTAGGGCCGATGGAGGTGGCGTCCATCGGGGCCCGCGTACGAGTACCAGTACACATCTGCGAGGGGATACCCGAGAAGGTCGGGCCCCGCCTCGTAGATCTCTGCAGACAGACCGTTCTTCGTGCGGCTCCCGATCCCCGCGACGGCAACCGCGATGTTGTCGTTGGGGGGGCGCCGCGCCCGCGCGACGGGAGCAACCGGCCGGCACGGACGCGCGAGGTCATCGCGCCCGGACGGCTCGCCGAGGGGCGCTAGATGAATGGCGTCTGCGACGTCGACCGCGCCGAGGTAAGCCTCGGGGTCGACATAGCGCTCATTGAGCTTGACTCCGAAATGCAGTCCCGGCTCGGCGTCCGGGTGGGGGCTTAGCGCGCGTCCTACTATCGTTCCGGGCTCGACCTCCTGGCCCCTGCGGACGAGCACGGCCCCCAGCGACGAGTAGGTGCTCTTCAAGGCTCCGGCATGCTGCACCGTCACCGCCCGCAGCCCCGCCACGGGCCCGGCGAAGGTGACCACGCCGGCGGCCGCCGCACGCACGGGTGTTCCAACCTCGACCGCGTAGTCGATCCCGCGATGCCCGGGCCCGTAGGCGCCCTGAGGAGGATCGAAATGGCGCACTATGGGCCCATCGACGGGGGGAATCAATACCACTCCCGGCCGCGCGGCGGCGACCTGCGGGAGCCCCAGCAGCGTGCACACTACGAGAACGAACGCGGGCGCCTTGAGGACTGGCATTTACTCAGACTGAGGCTCCATGCCGCGCGCGTCAGTGGGCCGGACCACTCCGCTGCCCCACACCGGGACCGAGCGCGCTGGCGCGCCGCGGGCAAAGGCACCAAGATGTGCTCATGGACAGGGTCGCCCTCTACCTGCAAGACAAGCACCCTCTGCGCGACGGAATGCGCTATGCGGCGCTCGCAGAGTCGGCCGGCTTCGAGGCCGTGTGGCAGGCGGAATCAAGACTCGTGCGAGAGGCAACCGTCCCGATGTCGGCCTTTGCCGCGACTACCGAGCGCATCAAGATCGGCTCGGGGGTAGTCAACACCTGGACGCGCAACGCGGCGCTTCTGGCTGCGACGTTCGTCACGCTCGACGATCTCGCGCCGGGACGCGTGATCCTCGGGCTGGGGGCATGGTGGGATCCTCTGGCGCGCAAGGTCGGTATCGAGCGCCGCAAGCCGCTCCAGTGCATGCGCGAGACCATCGAGGCCGTAAGGGCGCTGTTCACTCTCGAAGAGGTGACCTACGAGGGCGACTTCGTTCATCTCGACGGCGTGCGGATCGACGTCGTGCACGGTGACTCGTCCCCGCGCGCGATTCCCATCTACGTCGGAGCGACCGGGCCCAAGATGCTCGAGCTCGCGGGCCGCGTGGCAGACGGGGTGCTGCTCAACTACATGGTGTCGCCTGCGTACAGCGACTCGGCCATGGAGCACATCGCGGCGGGCGCCGCCGCCGCGAGCAGGGATCTCAAAGACATCGACCGGCCGCAGCTCGTCGTGTGCTCGCTCGATGACGACCACACCAAGGCGCTGGACGCGGCCCGACTTCTCCTGACGCAGTACCTTGGCCAGCAGCCGCACATAATGAAAGCGTCGGGCGTCGACGAGTCGATCATCGAAGAGATCAACTCCGTCGTGTCCTGGCCGGCAAGCGCCGCGGACATCGAGCGGGCGGCGGAGCTCGTTCCCGATGAGGTGGTGCAGATGGTGAGCGCATCGGGTACTCCCCAAGAGTGCCGGGGCAAGGTGGACGAGTACCTGGCGCACGGAGCCACGTGCCCCGTTCTCTATCCGCTGGGCGACGACGTGGCCGCGATGATCGACGCGTTTTCGGCGCACGGCGCCCCGGTGCCGGAGCCCGCGATCGGCGGAGGATCGACTTGACGAGCTACTACGAGCAGGCCGAAGGCTACCGCGACGAGGTGACGCGCTTCTTGCGCGACATCGTGGCAATCCCGTCTCCGTCGGGCGGCGAGAAGGAGGTAGCCGGGCGCATTGTCGAAGAGATGTCGCGGCTCGGCTACGACGAGGCGGGCACCGATCCGATGGGCAACGTCGTGGGCAGGATCGGCACCGGCGCCACCAAGCTCGTGTTCGACGCGCACATGGACACCGTGGGGGCAGGTAATCCCGCGTCGTGGCGGCACGATCCCTACGCCGGCAAGCTGCAGGACGGCATCGTCTTCGGTCGTGGCGCGTCCGACAACAAGGGAGCCGTTGCAGCCCAAGTCTACGCGGGCGCACTCATGGCCCGGCGTGGCCTCGATGGATCGGACGTCACCTGCTACATGGTGGGAACGGTGATGGAGGAGGATTGCGACGGCCTTGCGCTCGGCTACGTTCTCACCGAGGTTGTGCCGGGCGTTGATGCAGTGTGCCTCGGCGAGTGCACCGGCCTTGCCGTGCACAGGGGACACCGCGGACGCATGGAGATGAAGATTGAGACGAGCGGTGTGTCCTCTCACGCAAGCGCACCCGAGCGCGGCACCAACGCAGTCGCGGCCATGGCGCCGATCGTCGGGGAGGTCACCGCCTTGAACGAACGGCTGGCGCGTGACGACTTCCTCGGCAAGGGCACCGTCGCAGTGACCAAGATCGAATGCGACACCGCCTCTCTCAACGCGGTCCCCGACGGCTGCCGCATCTATCTCGATCGAAGGCTCACGACGGGCGAAACGCGCGACGGAGCGGTGAAGGAGATCGGCGAGCTGCCCTCCGCGGCGGGGGCGGCCATCGATGTCCTCACGTACGCCGAGCCCTCGTATACCGGGCTGACGCTCACCGCCGACAAGTACTACCCGACATGGGTGCTGGAAGACGATCATCCCCTCGTGCGTGCGGGTGTGAGCGCGGGCGTGGCCGCGCTCGCCCACCGTCCGGCAACCGGGAAGTGGACGTTCTCCACCAACGGCGTGGCCTCTGCCGGACGGCTTGGGATCCCAACGATCGGCTTCGGGCCCAGCGAGGAGAGATGGGCGCACACCGCCCTGGACCAGTGCCCCGTCGACGACCTCGTAGCATCGATCGCTTTCTACGCGGCTCTGCCCCACGCGTTGGTTGACGCCGGAGCAGGCGGCAAGTGAGCCCCCAAGTGCGCCTCACAGTCAACGGCAAGCCCGCGACGATCGAGGCTGGCGACGACGACACGCTTCTCGACGTGCTGCGCGGACCGCTCGGCCTGCTCGCAGCCAAGGACGGCTGCCAGCCGGAGGGCTACTGCGGATGCTGCACCGTGCTTGTCGACGGGCACGCACGCGTCGCGTGCTCGCAGCCTGCCCACAAGTTCGACGGGAAAGAGGTGATAACGCTCGAGGGGTTCGACGGGCCGACTCGCGAGGCCTTCGCACTTGCCTTCGCGTCATCGGGCGCTTCGCAGTGCGGTTTCTGCTCGCCGGGCATCATCGTCAAGGCTGCGGCTCTCCTCGAGCGCAACCCCGCACCAAGCCGCCCCCAGATCGCGCAGGCGCTTGCCGGCAACCTGTGCCGCTGCACCGGGTACGTGAAGGTGATCGACGCAGTCGCCACCGCGGCACGCCTTCTTGCCGGCGAGGAGCAGCCGGAGCTCGACTTCAGCGGACGCATCGGCAGCCGCACTCCGAAATACGAGGCGTTCGAGCTGGCGCTCGGCGAGAAGCCCTTCATCGATGACCTAAGCGTCGACGGGATGCTGTTCGGAGCGCTGCGTTTCGCCGATCACCCTCGTGCTGTGGTCACGAGAATAGACACTACGCACGCACAGGCCATCGAAGGAGTGGTGCGCGTCGTGCTGGCCCCAGACGTCCTGGGGCGACGCGCCGTCGGGTGCATATACGACGACTGGCCCGTCCTTGTCGGCGAGGGCGAGACAACCTGCTACGTGGGCGATGTCCTCGCCTGCGTAGCAGCCACAACGCGCGACGCCGCCCGCCGCGGGGCCGCCGCGGTCGAAGTCGAGTACGAGGTTCTGCAACCCGTAACCGACCCGCACGCCGCGCTCGCTCCCGAGGCGCCGCAAGTGCACCCCGGCGAGGGCAACCTTCTCAAGACCTACACGATTGATCGCGGCAACGCCGACGATGCTCTGGCGACGAGCGCGCACGTGGTGACCGAAACCTTCTCGACGCAGTTCATCGAGCACGCATTTCTTGAGCCGGAAGCCGCTCTCGCCTGCCCCGAGGGCGATGGCATGCGAGTGTTCTCAGGAGGTCAAGGAATCTGGGACGACCGCCGCCAGATCGCACTCGTGCTCGGCCTCCCCGAGGACAAGGTACGGGTCACGCTCGTATCGAACGGGGGAGCGTTCGGGGCCAAGGAAGACCTCGGCGTCAACGGACAAGCCGCCCTCCTGGCTCAGCTCACGGGCTCGCCGGTGAAGGTCACCCTCACGCGCGCAGAGTCCATCCGGATGCATGCCAAGCGCCACCCGCTGACGATGAGCTACACGCTCGGCTGCGACCAGAGCGGCAAGCTCACCGCGCTGAAGGCCGACATCGTCGGCGACACCGGCGCCTACTCGAGCGTCGGAGACAAGGTCTTGCAGCGCGCCTGCGGGCACTGCGCCAGCGCCTACGAGGTTCCCAACGTGTGGGCGCAGGCGCGGGCCGTTTTCACCAACAACCCACCCTGCGGGGCAATGCGAGGGTTCGGCAGCAACCAGGCGAACTTCGCCATGGAGGGGTGCCTCGACCGCCTTGCCGAGAAGGTGGGGATCGACGGCTGGGACATTCGCTTCCTCAACGCGCTCGACGTGGGCGGTGTCTTCGCCACCGGCCAGGTGCTGGGCGAAGGCGTCGGCCTCAAGCAGTGTCTGAGCGCGCTCAAGGGTTACTACAAGGGCGCTCGTTATGCGGGGATCGCGTGCGCGGCCAAGAACACAGGGGTCGGCAACGGCCTGCCCGAGCACGGGCGCGCGTCGATCGAGGTCTTCGACGACGGGTCGATAAAGGTCCGTCACTCGTGGACGGAGATGGGTCAAGGAGTGCACACGGTCCTCCAGCAGATCGCATGCGAGGAGCTCGCCTCGGCGGGTGTCGAGCTGAAGAATGTGAGCGTCAGCGTCGACACCGAACGTGACTTCCAGAGCGGCCAAACTACGGCCTCGCGCGGCACGTTTCTCGGAGGTCTGGCGGTGAAGGAGGCGTGCGACAAGCTGCGCGCCGAGCTCAACGGATCCTCGCTGGTCGAGCTGGCCGGCCGCGAGTTCACCGCCGAGATCACCTTCGACATCACCCAGCCGATGGACGATCCCAACCTCCAGCGATCCCACATCTGCTACGGATGGGGCGCCCAGGTGGTGCTCCTCGACGACGCCGGGCGGCTCGCCAAGGTGATAGCCGCGCACGATGTGGGCAGGGTCATGAACCGCAATCTTCTCGAGGGCCAGATCGAAGGCGCAGTGCACATGGGCCTGGGTCACTCGCTCACCGAGGAGCTCGTGGTGGAGGACGGCCACATCACGACCCCGACCCTCAAGTCACAGGGCATCATTCCTGCCAAGGGCATGCCGGAAGTGCACTGCATATTCATCGAGGAGCCTCAACCCGAGGGCCCCTACGGCGCCAAGGGGGTCGGCGAGATCGGGCTCATCCCCACGGCCGCAGCGGTGGCGTCGGCGAGCTACCGCTTCGACGGCAAGTGGCGCACGCGCCTTCCCATGAAGGACACCGCCGCGGCCAAAGCAGCGCATCCGAGGGCGGTCCGCAAGCCGGGTGCCGCGTCGAGTTGACTACCCTCATCTCGGGGGGCCTGGCAGTCGATCCGCTACGGCGCACCGTCGAGCCTGCCGACGTGACCGTCACCGGCAGGAGGTTGTCACCGCCCGGAACCGGCGAGCGCGTGCAACGCATAGACGCGTCGGGCTGCATCGTCATGCCCGGCCACGTCTGCGCCCACCATCATCTGTACGCCGCTCTGGCGCGCGGAATGCCGCCTGCATCTTCACCGGCGCGCAGCTTCCCCGAGATCCTCGAGCGCGTTTGGTGGCGGCTCGACGCGGCTCTCGACGCGGACCTGATTGGGCTGGCGGCGACGCTGGGAGCGGTCGAGGCGGTGCGCTCCGGGACGACGACCATCGTCGACCATCACGCTTCGCCCAATGCCATAGAGGGCTCGCTCGACGGGGTGGCCAACGGCATCACGGCGGCGGGTGCTCGGGGAGTCGTGTGCTATGAGGTGAGCGACCGGCACGGGGCGGCAGGGGCACGCGCCGGCATCGTCGAGAACAAGCGCTTTCTGAGGGACAACGCCCGCCCGCTGGTAAGGGCCATGGTCGGTGCACACGCGTCGTTCACGATCGGCGAACAGACGCTGGCCAATCTCGTCGGCGTGGCTCGCGACCTCGGCGCGCCGATACACATCCACGTGGCCGAGGACGGCTGCGACGAGCGTGACTCGCTGACCCGCTACGGGTGCCGCACCGCGGTGCGGCTCGAGCGAGCCGGGGCGCTCCTCGAGGGCGACCTCATCGCCCATGGGGTGCACCTCGACGCCGCCGAGCGCAGACTGGTGGCGACCTCGGGCGCGTGGCTCGCTCACAACCCTCGTTCGAACATGAACAACGCCGTGGGATACGCGCGCCCGCAAGAGCTCGGCGAGCGGGTCGCCCTCGGCACCGATGGGCTCGACGGGGATCTCTTCGCCGAAGCCCGCGCCTGTTATCTCGCAGCTCAGCAGGCCGGGGGGGCCGGGTCTGATCGTTTCGCGCTGGCCCGGCTCTGCTCCGGCGCAGACCTTGCCGGTTCACTCTTCTCTGAGCCTGCACTCGGAACGCTCGCCCCGGGCGCACCCGCAGATCTAATGGTTCTCGACTACCGGCCCCCTACGCCGCTGAAGCCCGCCAACGTCGCCGGACACCTTCTCTTTGGCGCCGGCGCCGCTAACGTCCGGGACGTCATGGTGGCGGGGCGGTGGATCGTGCGGGACAGAAAGCATCTGCTCGTGGACGAGGACGAGCTGGCGGCACGCTGCCGCGCGGCTGCACCACTCCTGTGGGCGCGCATGGCCGAGAGCCCGGTGCGCGCCGGATGACGGCCGGCGACCTGGCCGGCAGGGACTTCATCTCCACTGCGGACTGGAGCACCGATGAGCTCGGCAGCGCGCTCGACACCGCGCACGAGCTGAAGGCTGCGTTTCGCGACGGGACAGCCCATCGCCTCCTCACCGACAAGACGCTGTTCATGATCTTCCTCGATCTCTCGACGAGGACGCGCAACGCGTTCGAAGCGGGGATGACACAGCTCGGAGGTCATGCGCACTTCATCGACGCGCAGACATCGCAGATCGCTCACGGCGAAGATCCACGCGACATGGGCATCATCCTGTCGTCCTATGGGCACGGCATCGCCATTCGTCACGACAAGGTCCCCGGTGAGGGCAACGCCTACATGCGGATAGTCGCGGACGCGGCGCGAGCGCCGGTCATCAACCTGCAGTGCGACGAGGACCATCCTACCCAGCAGCTCGCCGACCTCATGACGATCGAGGAAGTGTTCGGCACTCGCGATCTCAGTGGGATGAAGGTGTGCGTGTCGTGGGCCTTTGCCTCGAGCTACGCCAAACCCATGAGCGTTCCACAGGGACTTGCGCTGCTCCTCCCGCGCTTCGGCGCGGAGCTGGTAGTCGCCCGCCCCCCGGACTTCCGCCTCATGCCGCACGTGATGGAGCGGGCGCGCTCCCTGGCGGAGGCGGGCGGCGGCAGCATCACAGAGGTGCAGGACATGGCCGAAGGCTTTTCCGGAGCGCACGTCCTCTATCCAAAGTCGTGGGGGGCCGAGCATCTGTTTGGGAACGAAGCGGAGGCGCTGGCCCTGAACGCAAGGCACCACGACTGGATCTGCGACGCACCCCGCATGGCGTTGGCCGCGC
Source organism: Actinomycetota bacterium (assembly GCA_038254435.1). Lineage (GTDB taxonomy): Bacteria > Actinomycetota > CADDZG01 > CADDZG01 > WHSQ01 > JBBSGD01. The sequence continues at coordinate 3,536 of JBBSGD010000019.1, read as the reverse complement.
GCGACGCCGTCTACATGCACTGCCTCCCCGCCGACCGCGGCAACGAGGTGACCGACGAGGTCATCGACGGCCCCCAGTCGGTAGTCTTCGAGCAGGCCGCGAACCGACTGCACACGGGCAAAGCGCTCATGGCCCTGACGATGGGTGGCTACTCCTGAGCGGCAGACCGTCGCGGCCCACACGCCGGCAGGTCGCCGCAGCGGAAGGGGCGAGGGTGCCGGATGTCATCGCGCGCGGTCTGAACGTCCTTTTCTGCGGCATCAATCCCGGCCTCTACTCGGGCGCGGTAGGGCATCACTTCGCCCGTCCCGGGAACCGTCTGTGGCCGGCGCTTCATCGCTCCGGCTTTACCGAGCGCGTGCTGTTACCCGCCGAGGAGCACGAGTTGCTCGAGGCCGGCTGCGGCATCACCAACCTCGTTGCGCGGGCGACCTCAACGGCCGACAAGGTGACGCCACAAGAGCTGCGCGACGGCCTGCCGGGGCTCGAGCGCAAGCTGCGGCGCTATCGCCCGCGCTGGGTGGCGGTCCTCGGCCTCGGCGCCTACCGCACGGCGTTCAGCAGACCGAATGCCGTCGTCGGTGAGCAGCCGAACACGCTGGGCCCGGCGAGGGTATGGCTCCTTCCCAACCCGAGTGGCCTCAACGCGCACTACCAGATCGACGACCTCGCAAGGGAGTTCGGGAAGCTCCGCGCCGGCGTCCACACTCGTCAACGCGTCTAGCAGTGGGGATTGCTGCCGAGCTCGCCGTAAGACCTGCCCGGCCCGAGCTCTCCGTCACCCGGGCCTCTGGGAGTTGCCCGAAACGGAATTCGACAAGATTGCACCGGCAACCCAAACGACAGCTATCAATACGACGCCCGCGATGATCACGGCGCCGGACAAGAACAGACGCGCCCTTAGGGCCCGCGCATCGGCGCCCTGGTTGAGGCGGCCCTCCCGGCGAACCTCGTGGGTCGCGAGGAGCCCGGCCAGAATTGCTACGCCGAGGGGTATAAGACTCCAGCGAGACAGCAGCAGAGCCCGGTCAAGGGGCGTTTTCAGCACCTCGGCATGAAAGCATCTGACGTACGCATCCGAGTCACCATGGCCCGCGCTCCGACAAAGCTGCTCGGCTCCGAAATAGGCGGGATCGTGCGCCTGCTGGTAGCGGATGATGGCGAACGAGGCTCCCACGACGACCACGACGGCGACAGACGCGACGAGCATTATCGATAGGAGGAAACCGAACCTAGAGCCGGCATTGGTATTGTCGGCTCTCACACGGTGGTAGTTCTCTTCGGAACTCACTCGACTACTGAGACGAGCACGAAGCCTTCGCGCTGCGCGGCGTCGTTGAGCCTTTCATCGAGTGCCAAGAAGGGAAGGACGGCCCGAACACCGGCCGCGACGATGGCGGCGCCAAGCTGCAGCGCATCCACCGCCAGCATACGGTGCGCTCGCAATAAGCGGCGAGCGACTCGGCGCACGTTTCTTGTGGGCTCTACCTCCTGCCAGCTTGCGCCAAGCTCATCGAGCCGTGCACCAGCCTCGCGGGCCTCGTCGTAGCGACCCGCGCGGTAGAGGGCGTGGATGCGCAGCGTCAGCTGGTCCCAGGTGGCGTCGCTCACGGCGTCCCTTTAACGCCTTGCACGATGCGCGCGTACGCCTCGGGGTCGGTAGGTCCCTCCGTGCACAGCACGAGGGCGCGCGTCGCGGCGTCCACCCCAAGCGCCTCCCTCAAGGGCCGGGTCTCGCCCGCGGTCATTAGCTGTGTGAGCCCCGCCAGCCCCGCCGCCCCCGTCTCCCCTGCGGCGATTCCCTGCACGGCAAGGTCCCGCATCGCGCCCCGCGCCGCGTCGTCGGAGATCGCCATGAACGCCCTGAAGCCGCCCGCCACGTAGGGCCACGCGACAATCGACGGCGCGCCGCAATTGAGGCCGGCCATGATGGAGTTGTGGGGACCGGGGACGCTCACGATGCGGCCCGCCTCGAGCGACGCGAGGATGCATGCCGCGCTCGTCGGCTCGACCCCGACCAGCGCCGCGCCCATTCCTCGCGCCGCGCCGTAATGGCGCGCGGCCGCCGCCGCGAGCGCTCCAACACCTGCCTGCACCAGCACGAGGTCGACGGCGTCATCCCCCATCTCGTCCGCCACCTCGGAAAAGATCGTCTCGTAGCCTTCGATTACCCAGCGCGGCACATCTGCGTAGCCGGGCCACGACGTGTCACTGATGACGAGGCAGCGCTCCCCCGCCTCCCGAGCCGAACGAGCGACGGCGTCGTCGTAGCTCCCATCGACTATGTCGCAAAACGCCCCCTCGCCCGTGATGGCCTCTATGCGCGCCGTGGCGGTGCCTTGGGGAACGAAGATGCGAGCCTCGAGCCCGAGCCGGCGCGCCATGGAGGCGACGGCTCGTCCATGGTTGCCGTCGGTCGCGGCGGCGAGCGCAAAGGGCAAGGCCGGTTCGAGCTGGACGGCCAGCTCCTCGATGCTCGCCCACTCGGTGAAGCCCCCGAGGTGCTTTTCGAGAGCGCGATAGATGCCCCAGGACGCGCCGAGCACCTTGAACGATTGCAAGCCGAGACGGCTCGACTCGTCCTTGACCCACAGCTCACCGAGCCCGAGGCCCTTCGCCAGGGCGGGGCAGTCACGAAGCAGGGTCGGTTCGTACCCGGTCAGCTTGGTGTGAAAGGCACGCGCATCCCCGGACACCATCTCGCCTACGGCGTGGCCGCCGGGGCTCAGCCACCAGCTCGTCACAGTCTCATCCCCCGGGGCCTCCGCTCGGGCCGCGGGCAACGAAACGGCCCCGCGGGAGCGCACCTACCGGCTCGCCGCCGCGCGCCACCACGCGCCCGCGCGCCAGAACCCAGGCGGGCCACCCGGTTACCGTGATGTCCTCGTACGGCGAATAGTCGACGTTCATATGCAGCCTCTCGGGCACCAGCTGCCGTTCCAGGAGCGGATCGAACACCACCACGTCGGCGTCGGCGCCGGGGGCGATCGCCCCCTTGGCGGGGGCGAGGCCGAAGAGGCGGGCAGGCGCGGTCGCTACCACGTCGACCCACTGCTCGACAGTCATGTCCCCGCCGGCGACGCGCTGGTAAACGAGCGCGACGCGCGTCTCGATGCCCGGCAGGCCGCCGGGAATCTGGGTGAAATCCTCCCACCCTCCTCCGTTCACTCCCGCGTTCTTGGCCGTCGAGCCGAACGGGCAGTGGTCGGTCGACACCACTTGGATATGGCCCTGTTCGAGCCCCTCCCACAGCTCCTCGCGGTGCTTGCCACCGCGCAGGGGCGGGGCGCACACGAACCGCGCCGCATCCCGGCCCTCGTAGTGCTCGTCCGACAGATACAGGTACTGCGGGCACGTCTCCGCGTACACGGGCAAAGCGCGTGCGCGCGCCAGGCGCACTCGCTCGAGCGCGTCCCCACTGCTTAGATGGACTACGTACAGCGCGGCGCCGGTCGACTCGGCCATTCGCACTGCACGCTCGACCGCCGCCGACTCGGCCTCCGGTGGGCGGCTCCACGCATGCCATCTGGCCGCCC
>JBBSGD010000018.1:0-36761 GCA_038254435.1 Actinomycetota bacterium | reverse complement strand
GGCAGCGCTCCCTTGGAGCTCGCCGGAGCCGATCTCACCGGCCGCGACTGGTTGTCGTTCCTCCTGGATAGGTGATGAGGCGGCGACGTGCAGAGGGCTCCAGGTTCCCTCCTACTGGACCCACGAAACTGGACGCTCCCAACTTTTCTCAGCAGCGAGCGAAATACGCACGGATTTGAGAAAAGTTGGGGGGGGTTAGCGGAGCACGCCCCTCAGGCAGAAGGCGGCCGCTTCGTCGGCGAGCTGCGGGCGGCTCGATACGTCCTCGCCGTCGGTGCCGAAGTAGGTCTCGACGAAGTGAAAGATCGCCCCGGTGACGCCGTGGGCCATCAGCTCGGGATCGCCCCGGCGGATGCGACCGGCCGCCATGCCCTCTTTGATGTGCGTCGCCGTGTCGGCCACGACGATGTGCTGCCCCTGCTGCACGAACAAGGCGAACTCCTCGTAACGCGCGGCGATGCGGATCAGACCGAGGAACTTTGGGTCGGCGCGAAAGAATCGGATCGTGGCGCGAATGCCCTGCTCGATCCTCTCGACCGGGTCGGGGACGTTCTCGATTGCCTGTTGCTGGGCGCGCCGCAGCTCGAGCAAGGTCCTTTGAAGCAGCTCGCTGAAGAGGGCTTCCTTGGAAGGGAAGTACCAGTAGAAGACGCCCTTGCCGACGCCGAGAGCGTCGCAGACGTCGCCGACGGTAGTGCCGTGATAGCCCTGTTCAGCAAAGAGACGCGAGGAAACCTCGAGCACTTGCTCCCGCCTCTTGGTACCGCGCTTGGTGAGCTTGCGCTGTGTGGTAGCCGGTGCCATGAACCCAAGCCTAGCCCCGGTCGGCGGGGTAGGCTCGGCATCCGCTCAGAGCGTCCAGCAGAGGGGAGTGGCGATGGCAGTCAGGGGCAGCAGGAGGCGGGTCCTCATCTTGGGGGCCGCGGGGCGCGACTTCCATAACTTCAACGTCCGCTACCGCAGCCATGATCGCGTCGAGGTCGTGGCGTTCACGGCCACTCAGATCCCGGGCATCGAGGACCGTCGTTACCCCGCCGAGCTGGCCGGCCCGCTGTATCGACACGGCATTCCCATCGAACCCGAGGCATGTCTTGAGGATCTCATCCGGAGCCTGGAGGTTGACGAGGTGGTCTTCTCTTACTCCGACGTGTCGCACAACACCGTCATGCATCTGGGGTCGCGCGCGATGGCGGCCGGAGCCGACTACACGTTGCTCGGCCCTCGCTCGACGATGGTCGCCTCGACCAAGCCGGTGGTTGCCATATGCGCGGTGCGCACCGGTTGCGGCAAGTCCCAGACGACGCGGGCCGTCTCGGCGATCCTCAAGCAGGGCGGCAAGAAAATAGCCGTGGTGCGGCACCCGATGCCCTACGGTGACCTCGCAGCGCAGCGCGTGCAGCGGTTTGCCACCTACGAAGATCTGCTCGCGGCGGACTGCACGATCGAGGAGCGTGAGGAGTACGAGCCCCATTTGGCGGCCGGCTCTATCGTCTACGCAGGTGTCGACTACGCCGCGATTCTCGAGTCGGCACAAGCCGAAGCCGACGTCGTGGTATGGGACGGGGGCAACAACGACATCCCCTTCTACCAGCCGGACATTCATATCACCGTGGCCGATCCTCTTCGCCTCGGTCACGAGACCGCCTATCACCCCGGCGAAACCAACTTTCGCATGGCGGACGTGATCGTCATCAACAAGGTCGACTCAGCCTCGCCGGAGGACGTCGCTACCTTGCGCAAGTCGATAGCAGTTGCCAACCCGGACGCCGAAGTCGTGGAGGCCCGCTCTCCGGTGACCGTTGAAGAAGGAGCAGAGTCGCTGGCCGGCAAGAGGGTGCTGGTTGTAGAAGACGGTCCGACGCTGACTCACGGCGAGATGACCTACGGGGCCGGGGTCGTCGCAGCCAGGGACGCAGGAGCGACGCTCGTGGACCCGCGCCCGTGGGCGGCGGGATCGATCAAAGCCGTCTACGAGCGTTATCCGCACATTGGTGAGCTGCTTCCCGCCATGGGCTACTCGGACGCGCAGCGGCGCGACCTGACCGAGACCATCAACGCCTCGGACGCAGAAGTGGTCCTCATTGCGACGCCCATCGATTTGCGCAAGGTCTGCGACCTGGACAAGCCTGCGCTGCGCGCCTTCTATGAGCTCGATGTCACCTCGAGCCCGAGTCTCAAGGACATCTTGACCAAGCGCCTCGATCTCTAGCGGGCAATGAGCGCCGACCCCCTGGCAAGCGCGGCGGCTTGCAGGCTGCTTGCGATGGCGGTGAGGGGGAGCGGCTCCTGAGGCTCCGCAGTCGCCGGAGCCAGCGGGCGCTGCCACCAGCCGACGTCGTGCCACGCGCCGAGCTTGTAGCCTGCCTCCCGGTAGATTCCGACGGGAACGAAGCCCATGGCGGCGTGCAAGCCGACGCTGGCGGGATTGGGAAGGGCGATGCCCGCAAGCGCCGTGTGGAAGCGTTGTGCTTGCAAGAGTGCGAGGAGGGACGTGTAAAGCGCCTTGCCGATGCCCGCGCGGCGATAGCTCCGGTCCACGTAGACGGTGACGTCTGTCGACCACCGGTAGGCGGCCCGCTCGCGGTGCCGCCCCGCGTAGGCGAATCCGGCGATGCTTTCCTTTCCCTCGCACACGAGCCACGGATAGTGGGCGAGCGTTGCGTTGATGCGGCCGGCTATCTCCGGTGTCCCCGGAGCCTGGATTTCGAAGGATGCTGCTCCGTCGCGGCAGAAAGGCGCGTAGATGGTGCCGACGCGCTCGGCGTCGTCTTCCACCGCGAGCCGGACGCGCCACGAGCCGGTCACGCGCGGGCTGTCACGAGCTTTGCGCCGGTCCGACGGGTTGCATGTGCTCGCGCTCAGCAGAGCCGCTCCGCCAGCTCGTGAATAAACAGGCCAACGTCGGTGATGATGCCCATCGACTGGAACGAGCCTCGATCCATTAGCTTGGTCACAGTTGCCTGATTGATGTCGACGCACACAAGGGGCACCGACGCCGGCAGGCAGTTGCCCGTCGCAATACCGTGCAGCATCGTGCCCACGACGATGCAATAGCCGACGAGGTCGTCGCCCCCCTTGCCCCAGATGATGTCGCGCAGGCGAGCCTGCACCTTGATCATGTCGAACTCAGTTTCCGGCAGGGGCCCGTCGTCTCGCACGCTTCCGCCGAAGATGTAATCGGCTCCACGTGTGACGAGGTGATAGACGATGCCGTCCGAGAAGACGCCGGCATCGATGGCCGCCTTGAAGGACCCGTGTCGCCGGATCTCGTTGATGGCGCGGATGTGATGCTCGTGGCCATACTCGGCGGCGGTTCCCTCGGCGAGTGAGACGCCCAACGAGGTGCCGAACATGTTGGACTCGATGTCGTGCGCGGCGACCCCATTGCCCGCGAAGAGCGCGTCTACGTAGCCGGCGCGAATGAGCGCGCACACGTCGGGGGCCGAGCCGGTGTGGACGACGGCCGGCCCCGCGACCCACAGGATGCGCCGCCCGGACTCCTTAATCGCGCGCATCTGGGCCGCAACCTGGTCGACCAGGAGCCCCTTGGGTTTCTCCGAGGACACGTCCGAGGACATGAAGACAAACGATCCACGCGATTCCTCGGGGCGAGGCTTCTGCGGTGGCGTCACGCGCACCCCCGGCCCCCGCATGACGATGGACATCCCGGTGGTGACCTCGCCCATCGGAATAGTCCGGGCGGCGCCGTTCTGCACCACGATTCCGCAGTCCATCTCGGGATGTGTAACCGGTATCCAGTCGCCGTCGATCCGCACGGCGGTAACGAGATTTGTGGTCGAGTAGAAGCCGGGGGGAAAGGCTCCTGCGAGGTCCGCCGTTTCCAGGGTCGCGTCGTCGATGGCCTCGGAGTTTGCCCCGATCTGCCTCACGCGCTCGATGAGAGCGGACAGCACGTCGTCACCTGGAGCAGCTATCTCCAGCCTGGCAAAGGAGGCGTCCTCGTTGCTTCTGCCGATTCGCAGATCCACGATCCGGTAGCTGGCCCCGGCATCGATAACCTCGTCGAGCACCTTGGGCAGGATGAGGGCGTCGATGATGTGACCCTCGATCGTCACGATCTCAGAAGGCATGGCGAGAGTGCTCCTTTATGAACTCGAAGGTGGCGGCAAAGACTTTGTCTCGGTCGTAGTCGAGCGTAAGCACATGGTAAGGACGCTCGAGCCACGTGATCTCCCTGTCGCCGGATGACACCCGGTCGTAGATCATTTGCGCGTTGCCCGGATGCACCGTGTGGTCGTTTCTCGAATGCATTATCAAGACGGGGCAGCGCACATAATCGAGGCCGCCTCGAACCTCCCTGAGCAGACGCAGCATCCGGCGCGTCGCCAGCGTGGGCAACCGGTCGTATGCGATCTCGTGCCGGCCGGCCTCGGCGATGTCATTGCCTACGCCGGATACCGACGGCACCAAATGGGAGATGATCGGCGCGAGCACGCGGCGCGGATCGTTGCTGTGGACCATGCCGGCCAGTGTCACGAGTCCCGCCACTCGCCCCGGATGTCGCTCTACGAAGTCGAGCGCCAGGGCCGCCCCAAACGAAAGCCCGACCATGAATACCTCGTCCCGTCCGCCGATTGCCTCGTCGTAAGCGAGCTGGACCCCGTGGCGCCAATCTGCCGCGCCCTTGTCGTTGAGGTCCTGCCACGTCGTTCCGTGACCGGCAAGACGCGGGGCGATAACCGCCAGGCCCCGGCTCGCAAGGTGTTCGCCGAGCCCGCGCAGGGCCTGCGGCGAGCTCGTGAAGCCGTGGATCAGCAGGACCGCTCTGGGTCCCTCGCCGAGCTCGAAAGCCTCGGCCCCCTCGATTATCGGTGGCTCAGACACGGCTAGACTCTCCTCGCGTGGCGCGGATATGACGGGCGGGGAACTGCCCGGTGAACACGAAAAGAGGGTTCCAGCGCGCATGATGTACTGGCTCATCAAGACCATCTTGAAGCCCACCCTTCACGGCGTCTACCGTATCCGGGTGGACGGGCTCGACAACGTCCCGAGGAAGGGCGCCGTCATCGTCGCGGCAAATCACATCTCCTTCCTCGACTCTTTCTTCATTCCACTCATCATTAGGCGTCGCAAGGTCACTTATCTCGCCAAAGCCGATTACTTCAAGAACTGGAGGACCGCATGGTTCTTTCGGTCGGTAGGGCAGATCTCGTGCGAGCGCCAGGGCGGCAAGAAATCGCAGCAGTCGCTGGCCATTGCATCCGAGGTCCTTGCTGCAGGCGGAACCCTGGGCATCTATCCCGAAGGCACGCGTTCCCCGGACGGCTATCTGCACAAGGGCCGTACAGGGGTGGCCAGGCTCGCGGTCGAGAGCGGAGCCGTGGTCGTGCCGTGCGGGATCGCTGGTACCGAAGAGGTCATGCCCAAGTCCGCCAAGTTCCCGCGTCTGCGCGGCCGCATCGAGGTACGCATTCGCTTCGGGCGCCCGCTCGACTTTTCTCGCTACGCCGGTAAGGAGAAAGACCGCCACGTGCTGCGGTCGGTGACCGACGAGATCATGCACGAGATCATCGAGCTGTCCGGTCAGGAGTACCGCGACGATTACGCGTCGCGCCGCGCCGAGCTGCCGCTCCCAGACGCAGCCCGGGCGCAGGCTGACGATGACGACGACCTCTCGGACGAAGTCCTCGCGGGCTGAGTCTGTCCCCCGTGCACCAACGGTGCTTTGTGCCGGGCTCAGAACGGGCGTAGTGCGTAATCAGCCCGTTGCAAACAGGGCGAGCCTGTCGGGTATTCGCAAGAAGATAAGAGCGGAGCTGGCCGGTGCCGGTGCAGACCCGGCCTTCTCCTTCGACTGCCTGGTCGCAGTAACAGAGGCGTGCACGAACGCCCTTATTCACGGCTACGAGGTCGCCGACGGAGACGCTCCCTCACCCGAGATTCGCTGGGAGATAGAGGGGGGCGCGGCACGGTTCTACGTGCGCGATTACTCGCGGCGCGAATGGACTTCCAGGGCCGCCCACCCATCGCGCGACGCGGACCCCCTCAGTCCCGAGGAGGTCGATCGCAGGGCAGGGGGCCTCGGCCTCGAGATCATGCGCAGCCTCATGGACGAGGTCGCGGTGGATGTCGGCTCGAACGGCACAACGGTAAGCCTCTACAAGCGCCTTTGACGAGGTGCCGGCGAGCGCACCGCCGCGCAGGGTGGAATCTGGGCTACGGAGCGCGCGTGACCAGGATCTCGGCCCTCACCCAGCCGACTCCGCCGATGATTAGCGCCTGGGCGGCCGCGCGGCTGAGGTCGAGCACGCGATCTCCCGCGTAGGGGCCTCTGTCGTTCACGAGCACCACCACGCCCCGTCCCCCCCGGCTGACGTACAACCATGTCGGCAACGGAAGGCTCTTACTGGCCGCGGTGTAGAGGTTCGAGTTGAAGACGTCGCCGTCGGCGGTCGTGTGACCTTCGAACCCGGGCCCGTACCACGACGCCAGGCCCTCGAAGCTGACGCCCGTAGCGAGGTAGCTGCCCGGTATCCCGTTCGAGGGACCATCGGTTGCGAGCCGGCCGAAAACGTCCTTGCCTGGCGGCGAGGCGGCCCCGGGCGCGACGACAGCCGCAGCAGCGGCAGCCATGCGAGCCTGCCGCGCCTCGCGCCGGGCGGCGCGCTTCAACCGCGTGATCTTGGCTCCGAGATCCTCGAGAGTCGTCTTGCGCGCGTCGAGCGTGCTCCGTATCGAGGCATGGATTCGGGCGACGCGGGCGCGCCGCGTCAGCAGCACGGCCTTGCGGTTCTCGGTAGCGGCCGACAGCCTCGCGGCGCGCCGCTTGGCAGCGAGCAGCTCATCCAGGGCCGCCTCGTTGGAGCGGGCCGCTGCCGCCGCCGCTTCCTCGACCGCAGTGGCGTCCTGGATGCTGCGCGCCGACAGCAGCAGGCTCAGCGAGCCCTGCGGGCTCGACTTGTAGGACTCGATGGCACGCTCGATGAGGACACGGCGCGCCGCGACGTAGGCGGTGGCCGCCCTGCCGGCGGCGAGCCGGTCGCCGGCGAGGCGTTGACTCGTCGCGGTGATGGCGGCGTCGAGGCGGCGCCGGGTTCGCTCGAGACTCGCGAGGTGGTGCTCGAGCCCCGTGACGCGGTCGGCCACCGCCTGCGCCCGCTGTTGCAACGCGGGCAGGCTTGTCGCCGCCGCGGGCCGCGTGCTCCCCCCGAGAGCGAGAGCGCTGACGGTAGCTACCGCCGCAGTCCCACAGATGATCTTTCTCACCTAGATGATGTCGGCTGCCGGGAGCGGCGAGTTGAGGACGGCCGCCGGAGATACGCTCGGGACCACGAGGCTGAGGGCCACGATCAAGAAGGAGCTGGCGAGTGGCGAAAATCGGAATCCTGACTGGCGGGGGAGACTGTCCGGGTCTCAATGCAGTGATCCGCGCCGTCGTCCGCAAGGCAGTCAACGAGCACGGCCACTCCGTCCTCGGTTACCGCGACGGCTACAGAGGGGTGCTCGACGGCAACACGCGCGTGCTGACGCCGGACAACACCTCGGGAATCCTTCATCGCGGCGGCACGATTCTCGGCTCGTCCCGCACCAACCCCTTCAAGGAGGGCGCGCAGGATGGAGCGGCGGCCGTCTCGACGGGCGCGCAGGATGGAGCGGCGGCCGTCTCGACGGGCGCGCAGGATGGAGCGGTGGCCGTCTCGACGGGCGCGCAGGACGGAGCGGCGCGTGTCAAGGAGAGCCTTGCAAAGGCCGGGGTCGATGCGCTCATTGCCGTAGGAGGAGAGGACACACTGGGGGTTGCTCACAAGTTGTTCTCGGAAGGCGTAAACGTGGTGGGCATCCCCAAGACCATTGACAACGACCTCGCGGCTACCGACTTTACCTTCGGCTTCAACACCGCAGTGCAGATCTGCACCGACGCCATCGATAGGCTGCACACGACGGCCGAGTCGCACAACCGCGTCATGGTGGTCGAGGTGATGGGCCGGCACGCAGGATGGATAGCCGCTTACTCGGGAATCGCCGGAGGGGCCGACGCGATTCTCGTTCCCGAGCGCCCCTTCGATTTGGAGAACGTCTGCGAGCACATCCGTCGTCGGCACGCGCGCGGGCGGACGTTTTCGATTGTGGTTGTGGCCGAAGGAGCCACTCCGAGTGACGGCGGCACGAGCCGGGACGGGCCGAAGGATTCGTTCGGCCACACTCGTCTCGGCGGCATTGGTGTCGAGCTCGAGCATCAGATCGAGGAGCGCACCGGGTACGAGACGCGCGTGACCATCCTCGGGCACGTGCAGCGCGGCGGAACTCCGACGGCTTACGACCGAGTGCTGGCCACCCGTTTCGGTATCGAGGCGGTCGATGCGGTGAGCGAGGGCGATTACGGAATGATGGTTGCTCTCGCCGGTCCGGACATAGAGCGCGTGCCGCTCAGCGAAGCGGTGGGGAGCCTCAAGACGCTGGATCCGGATCTCTATGCAACGGCGGAGGTCTTCTTTGGCTGAGGATGGGCGCGCATGCGCTGAGAGTGCGACGAAAGGATTGAGATAGGTGAGCTACGACGGAGTCATCGACCTACGTTCGGACACCGTGACGCGGCCGACGCGCCAGATGCGCAAGTCGATGGCAGAGGCCGAGGTCGGAGACGATGTGTTCGGAGACGACCCGACCGTTAATGCCTTGCAGGAGGAGGCCGCCGCACTTCTCGGCAAAGAAGCGGGCCTGTTCGTTCCGACGGGCTCGATGGGCAATCAAGTATCGCTCGGAGCGCTTACACGCCCGGGCGAAGAGGTGATCTGCGAGTCCGGTGCCCACTTCCTGCATTACGAAGGCGGCTCGGTCGCCGCTCACCTCGGCCTCATGGTGCGCGCGCTGCCGGGACGGCGCGGCGTGATCAGCGCGGACCAGGTGGCGGGGGCGGTGAGGACGGGTGACGATCACGCGCCTCGCAGCGCGGTGGTCGCGATCGAGAACACGCACAATGCCGCCGGCGGCCGCGTCTTTCCCCTCGACGAAGCGCAGGCGATCGCCAAAGTGTGCCGCGACGCCGAGGTCTCGCTCCACCTGGACGGTGCTCGCCTCTTCAACGCGCAGGCTGCAACGGGGATCCCTGCGCGTGAGTGGGCCGCGACTACCGATTCCCTCACCTTCTGTTTCTCCAAAGGCCTGGGTGCTCCGATCGGTTCTATGGTGTGCTCCTCGAAGGAGCGCATCGAAGCAGGGCGCAAGTTGAGGAAGCGACTGGGCGGAGGGATGAGGCAGGTCGGTGTCATCGCGGCGGCCGCGCGCGTCGCGCTGCGCGATGGTGTCGAACGTCTCGCAGAAGACCACGCAAACGCGCGCAGGCTGGCACAGGGTCTGGCCGATGCCGACGAGCGACTCGTGGATCTCGACGCCGTCGAAACGAACATGGTCTATCTCGATCTCGCCTCGAGCGGCGTCGCAGCTGAGGACCTCGTGCTTGCCCTGCGCGCTCAGGGGATAGTTGCCATCGGTGCGGGATGCTCCATGCGTCTCGTCACCCACCGCGACGTCACCTCGGAGGACATCGACAAGACGCTTGTGGTGTTAAGGAGCTTCCTCGCTTAGAACCCGTTTTCAAGGTGGCCGCCCGCCTCTGGGACGAGACAAGGCGAGTGGGCCGAGCCTTTACAACGTCGGTAGGTGGACGGCGATGCCCCGGGGCGGGCACTTCGCCCCGGCAGAAGAGCCCGAGCTCCTGGCGCGCGACCTCGCTGCCTTCTTCGCGGGGCTGTGAGCTCACGCGCGGGGGTACGGATAGTTTGAGTGCTGGCGGCGCGGGAAAGAGGCCATCATGGAGTTCAAGTACGCGCTCGTTCTGCCGCGTGACGCAAGCACAGTCTCCATCGTCCGAGCGTTGTGCGGAACCACTCTCACGAAGCTCGGCGTGAAGGAAGGTTGCATCGCCGACATCGAGGTCGCTTTGACCGAGGCATGCACCAACGTCCTCAAACACGCGGGAATAGACCGTGAGTACGAGGTGACTATTGGGATCAGCGAGTCGCGCTGTGATATTCGCGTGGTGGACGGCGGAGCGGGGTTCGATCACCATGCGCTGGGCCTCCAGGATGCCGGCCCCGACTCCGAGGGGGGCCGGGGCATCCAGCTGATGAGGGCGCTCGTCGACGAGCTGCGTTTCGTGTCGGAGTCTCAGGTCGGCACCGTAGTGCACCTTGCAAAGAAGCTCGAGCTGGAGCCCGGCTCCGCGCTGCGGAGATTGAGTGATCAAGCAAGGCTCTCCGCTGCCGGGCAGCCGGCGCCAATCGCGGCGGCCTGGCCGAAGATCGGCAGCGCCTGAGCAGTCGGTCGGCAGCTCCTATCATCCTCTTATGCGGACGAGGCGTAAGAGTGGTGCCGCGCCATCCCAGGAGCTGGAATGTCACGTGTCGATCTAGCCGTCGTAGGTGGGGGGGTCATCGGGCTCGCCTGCGCGTGGCGCGCCGCCGGCGCCGGCCTGTCGGTAAGGGTCTTCGACGAAAAGCCTGCGCGCGGGGCGTCGTGGGCCGCGGCGGGCATGCTCGCACCCGTGACCGAAGTGCACTATGGAGAAGAGCCGCTGCTCGCCTTCAACCTCGAGTCGGGCAAGCGCTGGGCGAGCTTTGCTGCCGAGCTCGCCCAGGCCTCGGGTCGCGACACCGGCTACCGGGAGTGCGGCACGCTGCTCGTTGCGCGCGACCGGGACGAGAACCTCTCTCTCGAGGACGTCTACGAGCTCCAGCGACGGCTCGGCTTGCCGGCCGCGCGCCTGAGCAGCAAGGAATGCCGTGCGCTGGAGCCCTCCCTCGCTCCGGCAATCAGGGGTGGAATTCTCGTCGCCGGCGATCACCAGGTCGACAACAGAGCTCTCCTTCAGGCTCTCCTCATTGCCTGCACGAGGGCGGGTGTGGGAGTGGTGAGAGCACGAGCTCGCCTCGCCGCCTCGGGTGACCGTGTCACGGGAGTCGTGACGGACGACGCAGACGTGCACGACGCGGACACCGTTCTGCTCGCGGCAGGTTGCTGGAGCGGAGGCATAGGAGGTCTGCCCCCCGGAGTGCACCTTCCCATCCGGCCCGTCAAGGGGCAGCTTCTCCACCTTAGAGACCCTTCGGGCTCGCCTCCATTCGGCAGCAACCTGCGCGGCCTCGACGCCTATCTCGTGGCCCGTCCCGACGGCCGCATCGTGGTGGGAGCGACCGTCGAAGAGCGGGGTTTTGACATGCGCGTACGTGCCGGCGCCGTCTACGAGCTGCTGCGCGCTGCGTACGAGATCGTCCCCGGCAGCGCCGAGTCCGAGCTCGTCGAGGTTGCAGTGGGGCTGCGGCCGGGAACTCCGGACAATGCCCCCCTCATCGGCGACACCGGCGCGGAGGGCCTCATGGTCGCAACCGGACACTTCCGCAACGGAATCCTGCAAGCTCCCGCCACGGCAGACGCCGTTAAGGAGCGCGTGACCGCGGCGAAGTTCCCTGACTACGCGGCCCCCTTTGACCCGGCGCGCTTCTCGGGCGTGGGGCTGGGGGCGGGGTGAAGGTCCTCGTCAACGGGCGCGAGCGCGAGCTAACCGATGGAAGCTCGCTCGCCAAGGTCGTGCGCGCCGCGCGCGGTGACGAGTTGGGCCGGGGGGTGGCCGTGGCCGTCGACGGCGAGGTGGTGCCGCGCGCGCAGTGGAGTGAGGTGACACTCGGGGGCGGGGAGCGAATCGAGGTTCTGGCCGCGACGCAAGGGGGGTAGGAATAAGAGATGGACGACCCCCTCATCATCGGCGGCGAGAGCTTCACGAGCCGGCTCATCATGGGCACGGGCGGCGCGGCGAGCCTCGACTCGCTCGAGAATGCCTTGATCGCAACGGGGGCCGAGATGGCGACCGTGGCTCTGCGACGAATCGATCCGGGCGCACACGGCTCGCTTGTCGAAGTGCTGGAGCGTCGGGGGTGCCGGATCCTTCCCAATACGGCAGGGTGCTTCACCGCGCACGATGCGGTCACCACGGCGCGTCTTGCGCGCGAGGCGTTCGAGACGAACTGGATAAAACTCGAGGTCATCGGAGATGAGCGCACGCTGCTTCCCGACCCGGTCGAACTGATCGACGCTGCCGAGACGCTCGTGGACGACAACTTCGTCGTGCTCGCCTATACGAACGACGACCCGGTGCTCGCCCGCAGGCTGGCCGACGCCGGCTGTGCGGCGGTGATGCCGCTGGGGTCTCCGATCGGAAGCGGCATGGGCATACGCAACCCGTACAACATCGCCATCATGGTGGAGAGGGCATCTGCGCCCATCGTCCTGGATGCCGGGATCGGGACGGCGTCCGACGCCGCCCTGGCCATGGAGCTGGGCTGCGACGCGGTCCTCGTGGCCAGCGCGGTGACGCGCGCCCAGGAGCCCGCGGCGATGGGGGAGGCGATGAAAAAGGCAGTCGAGGCGGGCCGCCTGGCGCGCCGGGCGGGGCGCATCCCCCGTCGCTTGTACGCGGAGGCGTCGACCACCTTCGAGGGTTTGCCGGATCTATCCGGCTGAGTCGCCCGATGGGGGAGTCAGGGCAATGAGAGTGATTCTCGGAACCTCCGGATGGCAGTACCACGACTGGCGGGGGGCCTTTTACCCGCAAGGGGTAGCGCAGGTGCGCTGGCTCGAGCACTACGCGTCGCGCTTGGCCACGGTTGAATCGAACGCCGCCTTCTACCGGTTACCTAAAGCCGAGACGTTCGCGGCGTGGGCGCGGCGCACGCCGGACGACTTCGTGATCGCGGTCAAGGCGAGCCGCTACCTGACGCACGTCAAGCGCTTGGCTCACCCCCAGGAGCCGGTTCAGCGTCTGCTGAGCGCGGCAGTCCACCTCGGCCCTAAGCTCGGGCCCATCCTGCTGCAGCTTCCTCCCACTCTTCAAAAGGACTCCGACGCTCTCGAGGCAACGCTCGCCTGCTTCGCCTCGCGAGCCCGGGTCGCCGTCGAGTTTCGCCACGACTCGTGGTTCGTGCCCGAGGTGCGCAGCCTGCTCGAGGAGGCCGGCGCAGCTCTGTGCCTTGCCGACCGCGGCTCGCGGCCCGTGACGCCGTTGTGGCGCACCGCCCCCTTCACCTATGTGCGGCTTCACGCCGGGACCGCGGCGCCTCAGCCTTGCTACGGGCGGGCGGCGCTCGAGCACTGGGCCGAGCGTCTGCGCCGCGGGTTCGGGCGCGATGAGGACGCCTACGTGTATTTCAACAACGACGCCCACGCCTGCGCTCCGAGGGACGCGCGCGTCTTCGCCCGCGCCGCAATGCGCGCAGGGCACGACGTCACGCGCGTGCCGCCCGAGGTGATACGCGTGGGTAACTGAGAGTCGAGCTGCAACAGGAGGAGGGGCATGTCGGTACTGGTGGGCACGGCGTCGTGGACCGATCGCTCGCTCGTTCAATCGGGCTGGTACCCACAGGAGGCGAGCAGCGCAGAGTCCCGCCTGAGGTTCTACGCCTCGCAGTTCCCCCTCGTGGAGGTCGACTCCTCCTACTACTTTTTGCCGGGGGCAAAGAACGCACAGCTGTGGGCCGAGCGAACGCCGGCGGATTTCACCTTCAACATCAAGGCCTTTTCCCTTCTTACCCAGCATCCGACCAAGCCACGCGCGCTCAAGGACTTCCACGTGCCCGAAGACGGGAATAAGAACGTCTATGTGGCGGACCTCGACGACGCGCTCATCGATTCGGTATGGGAGTCCTTTCTGACCTCTCTCGAACCGCTGCGCGAGGCGGGCAAGCTCGGCCTCCTCTTGTTTCAGTTCCCCCCGTGGTTCACGATCTCGCGCCGGGCGAAGCAATACGTGCTCGAGTGCGCGCAGCGCGCGGCCCCGGATGTGATTGCAGTTGAGCTGCGCAACAAGAGCTGGATGAACGATGCCAACCGGCACGAGACGCTCGAGCTCCTCGAGGGGCACGGTTTGCCGTACGTGTGCGTGGACATGCCGCAGGGCTTTGCGAGCTCCATACCCCCGGTGGTTGCGGCGACCGCAGACGTCTCGGTGGTTCGTTTTCACGGCCGTAACGCGAAGGACTGGGAGAGCGGTTCGGTGCAGAAACGTTTCAAGTACCTGTACGAAGAGAGCGAGCTGCGGGAATGGGTCCCGCGCGTGGCCCGGCTGGAATCGGAGTCGAAGGACACGCATGTGCTGATGAACAACTGTCACGGGGACTACGCGCAGCGCAATGCACGCGAGCTCGCCGAGCTGCTGAGGGCGGCAGGCTAAGCCAGGCCCCCCACCTTGCTCCACGTGTCGGCCAGGTAGTCGCGCGCGGCACGCTCGAGGCGTCGCAGCCGTCCCGGGGGCGTGACGTGGCGGCGCCGTTCGATCGCCATTCCCGCGGCCATTCCGGCGCCCAGCAGCGACACCCCTCCGAGCCCTGCAGGGACGCCGATGAGAAGGGCTCTGCGGCGCGTGCGGAGCTCGTGAATGGGCCAGCCCTTGACGAGAGCCATGCGGCGCAGCTCCCACTCTGGGTTGACCGCGTGCGGGTAGCCCACCGATTCCAGAAGGGGCAAGTCGTTGACCGAGTCGGAATAGGCGGCGCACTCGGCAAGGTCAAGGCCCCGCCGGTCCGCCATCTGCGCCGCGGCCTTGGCCTTCTCGGGCCCGTGCATGAGCTCGCCGGCCAGCCTCCCCGTATAGTTGCCGGCAGCGTCCACCTCGGACACCGTTCCGATTGCTCCGGTCATGCCGAGCTCGTCTGCAATCGTTTGCGCGAGCTCGATGGGGGCCGCGGTGACGAGGAAGGTAGCGTCGCCATGGGACTTGTGCCCTTCGATTACCGCGACGATGTCTCTGTATACGCGTGGCAGCACCTTCTCTTCGGCAATCTCGCGGCCCCACGCGATCAGCTCTTGCTGGCTGCGTCCTGCTACGAAGTCGAGCGTGGAGCCGCGCGACATGGCCATGCCGGCGCGGTCCTCGCCCCATAGGCGGAACATCGCCTGGCCCCAGCCAAAGCGCAGGATATCGCGCACGCGAAAGATGTCGCGGTCGTACAAGCCCCGAGCGAGGAGAAAGAGGCTCGAGCCCGGGATCAGCGTTTTGTCGAGGTCGAAGAAGGCACCTCTTCTGGGAAGCTGCATGCAGCCGAGGATATAGGGCCACGTAGTATCGAGCGATGCTCATCGGATCGATGAACTTCCCCGGCCGCTCCGTGCTCAAAGAGATACATCGGATCGCCGACGACGGTTTTGATTTCGTCGACCTCACGCTCGAGCCGCCGGCGGTGTGGCTGCCCGACGGGGGTGCGGTGGGAAGCCTCATGTCGGATCTCGGCTTGCAAGCGGTGGGCCACACCGCCTACTACCTGCCGATCGCCTCGCCGTGGCCCGAGCTGCGATCTGCGGCGCGTGACCTGTTCTGCCGCTGTCTCGATACCTTTGCCGAGGCAGGCGTGACGCTGGTCAACGTGCATCCGGACCAGCGGGTGCCGCTGCACTCGCTCGAGAAAGTGCGCACCATGAATGCAGAGGCGATAGCCGCGCTTGCGGGCGACGCGAAGGAACGCGGCATTCGCCTGATGGTCGAGAACCTCGACCGCCTGTTCGCGCGCGTCGAGGATTTGGCTCCGGTCCTGAAAGCCGACGCCGGCCTCGGTTTTCATCTCGACATCGGCCACGCCAACCTGGGGCTGGGACACGGCGAGCGCAACCGCACCCCGCGCCTGCTGGAGGCCTTTGGCGAGCGGCTCGCGCACGTTCACGTCTCGGACAACCGCGGCGGCGCGGAGGACCTGCACCTGCCGCTCGGCGCGGGCGCCATCGACTGGCGAACGGCGGCCGGGTGGCTGAGGGATGCGGGCTACGACGGGACGGTCACGCTCGAGGTCTTCTCGCGCGAACGTGAGCACTTGCGCACGTCGCGCAGGTTGTGGCTCGCCTGGTGGTCGGAGGTCCGCTGACCGGCCTTTGCCCGTGGTGGTTACCCTGAGACAATGACCAGCGCGACAATTGCGGCCCTCCTTGCGGCTCTGGCACTTGGCTTCGCCGAGTCACTCAGGCGCTTCTATCCGTCGGCGGAGACGTGGCGCCGGCTGCGCCGGGCGCGCGGCCGCTCGTCGGTGCGCACCATGCGCAGACGCTACGAAGAGGTTGCAGCCCGCAAGGCACCCCATCTGGTCGCCCTCGTCCTGATCGCCTTGGTCGTTGCGTGGTTATTCGGAGGCGGCCTGCTCAAGCGGCGCTGGTACGAGATTGCGCTGGGCGTGCTGCCGTACGCATTCGTCCTTATCGCCCTGCTGCGCCTGCCCTCGGCGATGGCCGCCGTGGGCGCCCGGATGCGCGGCTACGAGCAGCTCTCGGGCGAGGGCCCCGACGCCGAGGACAAGGAAAAGGAGTCCGCCGACGAGGAGCAAGAAGATCCTCCCTCGGCGGCAGCGCGGTGAGCCTGCTCGACGCCCGTCTCTACCTCGTGGCTCGGGCCGGGCTGGCTGCAGGGGACCTTGCCGAGCTCATTCCCGAGCTGGCCGCTGCCGGGGTGGATCTCGTCCAGCTGCGCGAGAAGGACATGGAGGCGGGCGATTTGCTGCGAGTCGGGGAGCCGATCGCGCAGGCGTGCAGGGATGCAGACGTGTCGTTCATAGTCAACGACCGTCCCGACGTAGCGCTCGCCCTCGGAGCCGATGGCGTCCATCTGGGACAGAACGACGTGCCGGCCTGGGTCGCGCGCCGCATCCTCGGCGATGCCATCGTCGGACGCTCAACGCACTCGGCCCAACAGCTGGACGCCGAGGTCGGCTCCGAGGAAGTCATCGACTACGTAGCGGTTGGGCCCGTCTACGTAACCCCCACCAAGCCGGGGCGGCGAGGCGTCGGGCTCGACCTCGTGCGTCATGCTGCGAGCCTCGCGAAGCCCCCGTGGTTCGCCATCGGCGGCCTCTCCGAAGACAACCTCGAGGAGGTGGTCGCCGCCGGGGCGCGCCGTGCCGTCGTCGTGCGGGCGATCACGGAGTCCCCCGACCCGCCGAGCGCCGCGGCGCGGCTGCGCGCCCTGCTCGAGACAAGTCCGCTGCCGTAGGATGCCCGAGCCGTGCACCGGGCCGGTAGAGGGGAACCGCCGCAGGGAACCGGAAGGGAGTTAGCGTGCCGCGCGCAATCGACTTTCACGTCCACGCCTCGACCGCCGAGTGGCTCGAGGGTTCGATAGGTCCGATGCTCGCCACCACCGCCAAGTTCTTTCGCACCGAGGTGCGCGTGCGGACCGCCGAGCAGATGGCGGCGGAGTACAGGGACTGGGACCTTCTCGGGGTCCTGCTCGGCTGGGACGCCGAGACCGCGACCGGCTTGCCGCCCCTGACCAACGACCGCGTTGCGGAGATCGTGGACGCCTATCCCGAGCAGTTCGTCGGTTTCGCCGGAGTGGATCCGCACAAGCCGGACGCGGTGCAAGAGCTTGACAGGGCGATCACCGAGCTCGGCCTCAAGGGCCTCAAGCTCCACCCCGAGGTGCAGCGGTTCTATCCCGACGACCCGAGCTTCGAGCCGCTGTGGGACAAATGCGAGGAGCTGTCCCTGCCGATCGTCGTGCACGTCGGGCAGACCGGAGTGGGGGCCGGTGTGCCGGGCGGCTTCGGCATCGCCTTCGACTACGGGCGTCCGATGCTCATGGACAAGGTGGCGGCGAATCATCCCGGGCTGACCGTGGTCATGGCTCACTTCGGCTACCCGTGGCACCTGGAGGTCCTCGCCAGCGCCATGCACAAGACCAACGTGTGGGTGGATCTCTCGGGCTGGCGACCCCGTTACGTCCCCGCCGAGGTGAAGAGGGCCGCGGCAGGGCACCTGTCCGACCGCTTCCTGTGGGGCAGCGACTACCCGCTGCTCGATCCCGGCCGGCTGCTGGCCGAGGTCGACGACCTCGAGCTGGGCCGGGCGCGCGACGACGTCCTCAAGAACAACGCGGCCCGGCTCTTGCACCTGCAGCTTTGAACGGGCGCGCAGAACAGCCGCCGGCCGTCTCTAGAAGTCTTGCCGGGGCGGCTACCATGGGGTCATGCCCACAACAGAAGAGATCAAGGAGCAGGTCACCGAGGCTCTCAAGACCGTCGACGATCCCGAGCTCGGCATCGACATCGTCAACCTGGGCCTCGTCTACACGGTCGACGTGGAGGACGACGGCGACGTCAAGGTCGAGTTCACCCTGACCACCATGGGCTGCCCGATCGCCCCCCTCATCGACGAGCAGATCAAGCAGGCGACTGCGTACATAGAAGGTATAGGGGATGTGACCACCGAGCTGGTCATGTACCCGCCGTGGTCGCCCGAGAAGATGTCTCCGCTCGCCCGTTCCGCCCTCGGCCTGGTCTGATCCCGACCGGCCTGGCTCACCTGGAGTGCGCTCGCTGCGGGCGGATGCGCGACGCGGGCGCCCTCGTCAACCGGTGCGCCTGCGGAGGCGCGCTGCTGGCTCGTTACCGGACTAAAGGGCCCTCGGTAGAGGCGTTGCGGGCGCGGCCCGCCGGGCCGTGGCGCTACCAGGAGCTGCTGCCGCTCCACGCCGGCCCGGTATCGCTCGGCGAGGTAGCCACGCCACTCCTGCGCCTCGAGCGCCTGTCCGAGCGGTGGGGCGTTAGCGCCTACCTCAAGGATGAGGGCCCACTGCCCGGCGGCACCTTCAAGGCGCGCGGCGCGGCGGTGGGTCTCAGCCGGGCGCTCGAGCTCGGAGCAGCCTCCCTCGTCATGCCGAGCGCCGGCAACGCGGGCGGGGCATGGTCGCTCTACGCAGCGCGGGCAGGCGTTCCCCTCACGGTGACGATGGCGGCGAGCGCGCCCGCGGTCAACAAGGACGAGGTACGCCTCGCCGGTGGCCAGCTCGTGCTCGTGGACGGTTCGATCAGCGACGCCGCGGCGCGGGCGCGCTCTCTGGCGGACGCCACCGGAGCCTTCCTCGTTGCTACCTTTGCCGAGCCGTATCGCGTCGAGGGCAAGAAGACCGCGTGGCTGGAGGTCTTCGATCAGCTCGGTGCCGAGTCGGGCGATGCGGGCATGGTGATGCCCGCTACCGTGATCGTGCCGGTGGGCGGTGGGGTCGGCGCCGTCGCGGCGGCCAAGGCGGCGGACGAGGTGCTGGCGATGGGATGGGCGAGCGGGCGGGCCCCGGTCATCGTCGGGGTGCAGAGCGCCGGCTGCGCCCCCCTCGTTGCCGCTTTCGAGCGTGGCGCCGCCGCGGCCGCCCCGTGGCCGCACGCGACGAGCACTATAGCGGCGGGTTTGCGCGTTCCGGCCCCGTCCGAGGGTGACCTCGTTCTCGCCGCGGTGAGGGCGTCGGGGGGCGTGATGCTGGCGGCCGGCGAAGAAGAGATGATCGTTGCCCTGCGCACACTCGCATCGAGTGAGGGGATCGCGGCCTGCCCCGAGGGCGCGGTGACCGTCGTCGGGGCAGAGAGGCTGGCGCGTGCGGGCAAGCTCGCCGGCCCCGTCGTCCTCTACAACACCGGTGCGGCAGGCAAGTACCTGGCGATGCTGGAGGACCTCTAGGCGCCGGCAGGCCGTGCTAGCGCGGGCTGGGAGTCAGCACCGTCGGGTGGTTCCTGATGCGCTGGTCCTCGGGCGTGACTACCTTGCGGCCCTCGTAGAGGGTGTAGAGCGAGCCGATCGTCAGGACTATGGCGATGATCACGGCGACCATCGCGGCGCGCCGGTTGGGCACCGTGCGCGGCGGCTGTGGGGGCGCTGATTCGGAGCGTTCGTCTGTGGCTGCTCTTGGGTGGTCGTCGGTGATGGCTGTGCCTTTCGCGTGCGAGCTGCAGGGGCCTAAAGGCCCATTGTCTCGCGCCGCAAGAGCGGTCTTGACAGGCGCGGCCCGGCTGCCTAGTATCGAACATACGTTCGACTCCGGAGATGCCGCCGGCGGAGATCCGCCGGCCCACCCAGCTCCCCGGCTGCCCCGGCACATCGGGGGGTTCACCCCCGGCCCCCCGGCCGGAGCCGGACGTAGGAAGCCGCAGGAAGGGGACCCGGCAGCAGGGCGCGCCGGGTCCCCCTTCTTTCCCGGTCTCTTGCTCTTTGGAGGGCAAGCGAGTGGCGGTTCGAGCAGCGGTCGAACAGACGGCAGGAAGCGTGACGAAGCGGTACGACGAGCCGATCGAGGTAACGTCCGACTCCACCGCCGGGCGCGCCCCTCTGTCGTTCGCGTGGCGAGGCCGCCGTTACGAGGTCGACCAGTCCTTGATGGCGTGGCGCGAGGGAGGGCAATGGTGGGACGGAGCTCGGGCGCGCGACCGCGACTACTTCCGGTTGCTGGCCCGCCCGGCAGGGACGCTGGCCTCGGGCGACCTCGACAAGGACGGGTTCATGCCCCCAATCGGAGCCGTGTACGACGTCTACTGCGAGCGCCGTACCGGCGGCTGGCGCCTCGCCCGGATATGGGACTGACCGTGACCCCGTCAACTATTCTTCCCACCCCACGATTTCCGTCGCTTTTTGAGAAAAGTTCGGTGGGGGTGCCGTGACGGCGAGCGGGTTCGTCCACCTGCATTGCCACTCGACGTGGTCGCTGCTCGACGGCACAATCCGGGCCGAGGACCTGCCGCGTGCGGCGGCCGCCGCCGGCTACGACGCCGTCGCCCTCACCGACCACGACGCGCTGACCGGAGCCGTGCGGTTCTCCAAGGCGTGCAAGGCTGCGGGGGTCAAACCCCTCTATGGGGCCGAGCTGACGATGGTGGGAGGCTCGCACGTCACCGTCCTGGCGCGCGACGCTACCGGCTACGGCAACCTCTGCCGGCTCATCACCGAGGCCCACCTGCACAACGAGCGCGGGCATCCCGCCACCGCCCGGCACACCCTGATAGAGCGCTCCGAGGGCCTCTTCGTCCTGTCCGGATGCGCGCGCGGCGAGGTTGCGCAGCTCGCCGCAGCGGGCCGCCTCCCCCAGGCGGTGGCGACGGCACGGCGCTGGCGCGCAGCGCTGGGCGAGGGCTACCGGATCGAGGTCTTTGATTTTCGCGACTACGGGCATAGGGCTCTGCGCGACCGTTTGCTCGAGGTGGCGCGCGCTGCGGGCGTTCCTGCGGTCGCCACCAACGACGTGCACTACACCGCCCCCGCCGGTGCGGCCGCGCACGAGGTGCTCCACGCAATCAAGGACATCGTTCCTCTGTCGGCGGCACGCTCCCTGCGAGCCACTTCCGAGTACTACCTCAAACCCCTTCCCGACATGGCCGAGCTGTTCGAGGACTGCCCCGAGGTGCTTGCCGCCAGCTCGAGCATCGCGAGGGAGTGTGACTACGACCTCGACCTGGGGGGCCGGCACCTCCCGGCGATGCCGTGGATCCACGACCTGGGCGAGAGCGCGACCGGCTGCCTCGCCCGGCGCTGCTGGTCGGGCGCGACCCGGCGCTTCGGGCGCGTCACCAAGGAGATCGAGGACCGTCTCCAGCACGAGCTGAGGCTCATCAACAAGCTCGGTTTCGCCTCCTACTTCCTTCTCGTCGCCGAGATCGTCGAGCACGTGCGCTACAAGCTCGAGGTGCGCTGCGCCTGCCGGGGGAGCGCGGCGGCGTCGCTGGTCTGCTACGCCCTCGGGATCTCGGACGTCGACCCCGTGCGCTACGACCTCCTGTTCGAGCGCTTCCTCAACGAGCGGCGCGAGGGCCTGCCGGACATCGACCTCGACGTCGAGTCCCACCGGCGCGAGGAGGTCCTCGCCTATATCCTCGACACCTACGGGCCCGAGCAAACCGCGGTGTGCTGCATGGTCGACACCTTCAGGGCGCGCATGGCCATCCGCGAGGTAGGCAAGGCGCTCGGGCTGCCCGCTGGGGAAATCGACCTCGTGGCCAAGGCGTTCCCGCGCATCGCGGCGCGCGCCATACCTCAGGCGATAGAGCGTCTGCCCGAGCTCGCCGGCAGCAACCTCGCGGCAGGGTCCCTCGAGCAGCTGTTCGAGCTGTGCCTCGCCGTCGACGGCTGGCCCCGTCACCTGGCGCTGCACCCCTCGGGGGTGATCCTGTCATCGCCCGACCTCAAAGACCGCGTTCCCGTGCAGGAATCCTTCGGGGGCTTCGCGATGCTGCAGGCGGACAAGCACGACGTCGAAGACCTCGGCCTCGTAAAGCTCGACGTGCTCGGGGTGCGCATGCTGAGCGCCATGACCCACGCCTGCGACGAGATCGAGCGCGTACGGGAGACCTCGGTCGACCTCGACTCGCTGCCCCGCGACGACGATTCGACATGGCGCTTGATTCGCAGCTCGCGAACGCTCGGCTGCTTTCAGATTGAGTCGCCCGGTCAGCGCGAGCTTCTTGCCCGGCTGCAGCCGCAGCGCTTCGAGGACCTGATCGTTGATATCTCGCTGTTTCGTCCCGGCCCCGTCAAGTCCGACATGGTGACGCCGTTCCTCAACCGCCGTCACGGCTTTGCCGAGCCGGTCTACCCGCACGAATCGCTGATGCCGATCCTGAAGGAGACCGGCGGCGTAATCGTCTACCACGAGCAGGTCATCCGGGTGATCGCAGCGGTCACCGGTTGCTCGCTCGCAGACGCCGACTTCGTGCGCCGCCACCTCGACTCGGACCGTCCCGTGATGCAAGGGGACCCGAGCTCGCGCCCGGCTCGTCGGGAGCTCGACGGGCCGGACCGCGGAGCAGGCGCCGACAACGACATGGGTGCGTGGTTCGTAACACGCGCCGAAGGGCAAGGGTTCGCTCCGGACGAGGCCGCCGCGCTGTGGCGCGAGGTCCTGGCGTTCGCCTCGTTCGGGTTCTGCAAGTCGCACGCCGCGGCCTTTGCGCTGCCGACGTACCTGTCGTCGTGGCTCAAGGCTCACTATCCTGCCGAGCTCTTCGCAGGGCTGCTGACCCACGACCCGGGCATGTACCCGCGCCGGCTCATCGTGGCCGATGCACGCCACTTCGGCGTCCCCATCCTGCCGGTGGACGTGAACCGCTCGGCTGCCGCCTATCACGTCGAGCCGGTGACCTGCTCCTCGCCCTGCGACGGACAGACCGAGGCCGGCTACGTCTACGGCGTCAGGCTGGCGCTCGGCGAGGTCAAGGACATCTCCCAGGCAGAGATCGACTCCATCCGCTCAGAACAGCGCGCCGGGCGCGCAGAACAACGCCCCGGCCATGCCTTCACCTCGCTCGAGGACCTGTGGCGGCGCACCGAGCTGTCGCAGCCGGTGCTGGCGAACCTCGTGCACCTCGGAGCGCTCGATTCGATCTCCGGCGGGCGGTCGCGGCGCGAGCTGTTGTGGCGAGCTGCCGACCTCGCCCCCGAGAAGCGGGCACTCCGGTCCCTGCGGCCCGCGCAACTGTCGCTGGAGCTCGACGAGCCGATCGGCGAGGCGCTGCCCGGGCTGGCCGCTTACTCGCACTTCGAGGAGACCGAGGCCGAGCTCGAGGTAACCGGCATCGACGCAACCCGTCATGTGATGGTCCTCTACGAGGGGCTCGCAGCCGAGCTGGGCTGCACCTTGGCCTGCGACCTCGGGAGCCGCCGCAACAACTCCGAGGTGTGGGTGAGCGGGGTAAAGGTGGCGTCGCAGACGCCGGCGATCCGGTCGGGGCAGAGGATCATCTTCGTGACGCTCGATGATGCGAGCGGGCCCATCGACGTCACCGTGTTCGAGCGAGCGCAGGCGCGCTGTGCCCGCACCGTCTTTCACTCCTGGCTGCTGGCCGTGCGAGGGATCGTGCGCAAGCGCGGCGGGGCGTCGCTCAGGCATCCCACCGACCCGAAGGCGGTGGGTGTCACCGTGGTCGTGAGCGAGGTCTTCGACCTCGCCGAGCTGGCGGCCGATCGGCGCGGCGGCCACTCGCTGGCGGCGGCGCTGGGGCGCCAGCGGCGCAAGCAGGCGCTCGGTGCAGCAAGTGCTCCCGCGCGCGCGGACCAGCCACGCGTCAGCGGCCGCCCGTGGCATGCCAGCGGTGGCAGCACCGGCCCGTGACGTCGCCGCCTATGGGCTCCCGCAAACATGCGAGCTGCGCACAGGGCTCTTCAAGTCGAGGTAACGGGGCCTCGCCAGACACGCTCCCCCTCACTCCACTCGCCGGTGGGCGCCAGGCCCGCCCGCTTCGCCACTTCGGCGGAAGCAAGATGCGCGGGATGGACGTGGGCGAGCACCGAGCGCACACCCCCTTGTGCCAGCCACTCGACCAGCGCGGCAGCGGCCTCGCTCGCGTAACCGTTGCCCTGCCACGGCGCGCCCACGATCCAGGCGACCTCCGCCACTGCCCCGTGCTCCATCACGGTTGCCTGCACGGTGCCGACGGCACTCTGCCCCTGCTTGGTTCGCATTGCGAAGTTGTGCCACCGCTCCTTTCCGTCGTCAGACCCGCCGCCGGCCCAGCGCCGATAGCGAGCCTGCAGCTCCTCGAGCATCGGCGGCCGCCCTCCCGTGAACTCGTAGAGACTCTCATCCGCCAGCACCTGCACCATCTCCTGCGCATCGCGCTCGGTGAGCGGGACGAGCAGCAGGCGAGCGGCAATGATCGTGCCGGGCCCGGCATTCAGCGGCGGCGCCACCCCGGTTCCATCCACGGCTCGTCGAAGCCCCGGTCGGACTCTTCGATCACGGCGCCGGGCTCGACCAGCCCGTCTATGGCATCGAGCACGTCGTCGCTCAAACGAATGTCTGCTCCGGCGACGAGGTCCTCGAGCTGCTCCATCGTGCGCGGACCGATGATGGCCGAGGTCACCGAGGGGTGCGCCAGCGCAAAGGCGATGGCGAGGTGAGTCATGCTCACGCCTGCCTTGTCGGCGACGCGGGCGAGGTCCTCGACGATGTCGAGCTTGCGCTGGTTCGCGGGGCGGCTCAGGTCGAAGCGATCGGCGATGCGCGGGCCGCGGTCCTTGGACCTCACAGCCCGCGAGTCCGCCGGTGCGTCTGCGTCCCGCCTGTACTTGCCGGTGAGCCATCCGCCGGCCAGCGGGCTCCACACGATCACGCCCATCCCATAGTCGGACGCCACCTTGAGCACGTCGCGCTCGATCGCCCGCACGAAGATCGAGTAGGGCGGCTGCTCGCACACGAAGCGGGTGAGGCCTGCAGACTCGCTGATGTACTGAGACTCGACGATGTGCCAGGCGGGGAAGGTCGAACACCCCGCATAGCGGACCTTGCCCTGCTGCACCAGGGCATCGAGCGCCGCGAGGGTCTCCTGCAGGTCGATGGCGGTGTCGGGGCGATGGATCTGATAGAGGTCGATGTGGTCGGTGTCGAGGCGCCGCAGGCTCGCCTCGACGGCCCGCATGATCCACAGCCGCGAGTTACCCCTCTCGTTGATGCCCTCGCCCATGGGGCCGTGCACCTTGCTGGCGAGCACCACCTCGTCGCGCCTCGTCGCCAGCGCCTTGCCGACTATCTCCTCGGATCGCCCGGCCGAGTAGACGTCGGCGGTGTCGATGAAATTGATGCCCGAGTCGATGGCGGCATTGATGATGCGCACGCAGTCGCCGGTGTCATCGTTGCCCCAGGGGCCGAACATCATTGCCCCGAGACAATGCGTTGACACCCTCACTCCGGTAGTGCCGAGAGCACGATATTCCATCTCTCCCCTTCTCCATGTGCCGCAGATCCAAAGCTGGAGCCTACGCTCGCCTGGAGCTACCGGCCGGCGAGGAGGGATGCGGGGTGGAGGACCGCGACGGAACCCCGCACCACCCGCAGCCACCCGCAACCGGTCGTAAAGTGAGCCCGTGACCGCCGGCGAGCCGATCCTCCACGTGGACATGGACGCCTTCTACGCCTCGGTGGAGGCCGTGAAGGATCCGTCGCTGAGGGGCAAGCCGGTGATCGTGGGAGGTCTCGGGGGCCGGGGAGTGGTGACCTCGGCTTCGTACGAGGCCAGGGCCTTCGGAGTGCACTCGGCCATGCCGGCGGTGACCGCCGGGCGCCTGTGCCCGCATGCGCTGTGGCGGGCCAACGACTTCTCGAGCTACCAGGACTTCGCAGTGCGCATCAAGGAGGTGTTCTCGTCCTTCAGTCCGCTGGTCGAGTCGCTGTCGCTCGACGAGGCGTTCATTGACGTATCCGGCTCGGTAAAGCTCTTTGGACCGCCGGTCGCCATCGCGCGGCTGATCAAGGGGCGCATCCGGGATCTCGGGCTTGCCTGCACTGTGGGGGTGGCCCCCAACAAGTTCCTTGCCAAGCTGGCTTCCGCCCGGGCCAAGCCCGACGGCCTCCTCGTGGTCGAAGCGGGCGCCGAGCAGGCCTTCCTCGACCCGCTCCCGGTAACCGCGCTGTGGGGAGTGGGGCGGCAGACGGGCGAGACCCTGCGCAAGCTGGGCCTCAAGACGGTGAGAGATGTCGGGGCAATCCCGCGCCGCTCCCTCGAGCGGGCGGTGGGCGACGCCTTGGGCAACCATCTCAGCCGCCTGGCCCGGGGCCTCGACGATCGCCGCGTTGTGCCCGACGGGACCGTCAAGCAGGTCGGCTCGGAGGAAACCTACCCGCGCGACCTCGACTCCACCGCCGAGATGCTGCGGGAGGTCCTGCGCCTGGCCGATCGGAGCGCGGCGCGGCTGCGAGCCAAGGGCCTGTGTGGGCGCAGCATCACCCTCAAGGTTCGCTACTCGAACTTCACCACCATCACCCGGGCCAAGACGCTCGACCACGAGGTGGACACGGCCGCCGAGATATACGAGGTCGCCCGGTCCCTGTTCGAGCGCCTGGGCGGGGGCGCGGTGAGAATCCGCCTGCTGGGCGTCGCGGTGGGGGGGCTCGCCCGGGGGCCGGCGCGGCGCCAGCTGGACCTGCTTGAGGACTCGGGCCGCCCGGGCCAGCACGAGGCGGCCCGTGCAATCGACTCCATAAGGAACCGCTTCGGAGAGGGCTCGGTGGGCCCCGCCACGCTGCTCGACGGGCTCGAGGAGTGAGCCGGAAGCACGCGGTGCGCGAATTCGCGATCCCACTAGCCACCAGCGTTTCTATACTTGAATGACCGTGCCTCTCTCGGAACGTGAGCAGCGCATCCTCGAAGATATCGAGAAGAGCCTCTACGACGAGGACCCGAAGTTCGCGCGCCATGTCAGACAGCGTGTGCCGCGCTGGCACGGATGGCAGCGCCTCAAAGCCGGTTTGCTCTTGTTCGCAGCCGGCTTTCTGATGTTGCTCCTCTTCTTCTTCAAGAGCGCCCTCGTCTTCGGGGCCCTTGCTTTCGGGGCTATGGTGGGCGGCATCGTGCTTGCGGCCGGCGCCGTGCGGGCGTTCGCGGAGCGCCGCCCGGGTGCACAAGCCGAGGCCAAGGATCGTTTGCAACAACGAATCTCTGATTGGCAGGAACGATTTCGGAACCGCTACAAGCGTTCCTGAAGAACAAAGATTCGCGTTCCTCGAACTAACTACGCTCTTTCACTTGCCGCGCCGCGATGCGACGCGCTAGATTCCGGAACGGGGCATCGCGATGCGGGCTGGCCGGCGGGCTTTTCCGCATCGGTACTTCTTTGTTGTTTGAGCATGTAACGACAACGACGCGCTGCGTCGACACTTGTGGAGGTTCGCGCGCTCTTATGGAGGGATTCACGGCTTATCAGGCTTCACGTTTCACCGGTTGCACCGCACACCAACTGCGCTACTGGGATCGCATAGGACTTGTAAAGCCGGGAGTCCAGTCGACCGGTGGCCGTCCGGGCGTCCGGCGGCTCTACTCGTTTCGGGATCTCGTAGCTCTGCGCGTGGTCCGCTCGCTGCTCGACGGGGGTATGAGCCTGCAACGAGTGAGGCGCGCCTACGAGTATCTGCGCAAGAAGGCCGAGCTGGACGAGCACCTGTCCGAGGTCAAGCTGGTGACCGACGGCAAGAGCATCTTCAAGATCTGCCACTCCGACGGCGAGGTGCTGGACGCCCTCAAGGAGGGTCAGATGGCCTTCTTCCTGGCGCTTGATGACGTGGTTGCAAGCGTCGACGGGCGAGTTACGCAGTACCTCTACGATCGCGACGAGTTCATCAGCGCGCTGCGGCGCATCGAATCAGATCTCGAGCGCGAGCTGGAGCCACTGCAGACGGTAAGGGCGCGCGCAACGCGTTAGCCGCCGCCTTTGTTGCCGGGGTGCCTTCCCGCAGAGCCGGCTCTCAGGAGCGTGTCAAGCCGCGCGGCGAGAAGAGGCGCAATACGCGCTCCCACCAGCTTGCCGAGCGCCACAGTCCGGACTTGAGGGTGCCTGCCAGGCGCCTGGCTTCGGTGGCGATGTCCTCGCCGACGCCGCCGGGACCGTATTCGGCAACTTCGTAGAGGGTCGCCAGCCGCAGAGCGTCCCTGCCCGGCACGCGGCGCCGCTCGGTGACCCTGCGCACGTAGACCGGGGCGGACTCCGAGTGCCCACGCGGCGAGATCATGTCGGTTGCCTCGTCCTGGAAGTCCATGAACGCCGCCACCGTCTTGTCGCGCGGCCCCGACGCGTGAGCGTAGCGACGCCGCGCGCGCCCGAGCTTCAGCAGCGGGATGACCACGAGCACGAGCAGGGCGAGCGCACCGAGCCCGATCGCCAGCCTCGCAAAGGCAGCCTGCCACTGGGGCGCCCCGGCGGAGGGCTGGGACCGGGTGCCGCTCTTGCGACCCGCGCTGAGGCGCCCTTCGAAGGCGGCGCTGATGTTCTTCCTTTGGCCCGCCCCTGCGGCGCCACCCGGGCCTCCGGCACCATTCTTGCCCCCTGTAGGCCCGCCGACCTGCGTGCCGGTGCCGATGGCCAGCTGACTCTTGGGAATCTTCGTGTAGGTCGGGGGAGTGGCCGGAACGTCGGCGCGCGGCGTGGGCTCGAACTGTACCCACCCGTAGCCGCGGAAGTAAACCTCCGGCCACGCGTGCGCGTCGGTTCCCTTGACCTGGAAAGCGCTCCTCGTCCCGTTGCCCCCGGTGCGCGTGCCCGGCAGGAATCCCACCACGACACGCGTCGGATAGCCGAGCTCCCTCCCAAGAAGGGCGAAAGCCGTAGCGAACTGCTGGCAGTAGCCGCGGCGCGTCTTGGTGAGGAACTTGGTGAGGTAGTCCGTGGACGCAAGCTGACCGCCCACGACCTGGCGCGACGTCAGGCTGTAGCGGAAGTGCCTGAGGTGAGACTGCACCGCGACGAGCTTCGCCAGGGCTGTCGACGATCCGGATGTCCACCTTCCGAGGAGGCGCAGCACCTCGGGTGACAGCTTGGGATGCTCGATGTAGACGGCCCCGGGGTCACCCACGGCAGCCTTGCTCAGCTGCTTGTAGGTGGGCTCGGACACTACCGAGGTCACGTCGTAGTCGAGGTTCTGCACGAAGCCCTCGAAGAGCAGATCGCCGGTCCCGGGGTTTGTCTTGATCTGAGAGCGTTGATCGAAGCCCACGAAGTGCAGAGAGGTGGGCGTTGGGGCGGCGGGCAGGTAGTCGGCGTTGAGCGCCTTGATCGAATAGGTCTGGGCGACGGCGGAGACTGCCTCGTCGGGGGCGCTTGCAGGGATCGAATCTCCGCTCAGGCCACTGTCCTCGCCGCCGACCTGCGTCCAGCTGGTGCCGTCGAAGTGCCCGAGGGTCGTCAGCCGCCAGTACGAGGCCTGGTCTGCAGTGACGGTGAAGAGCACGCTGCCGGACTGGCTGATTATCTGCGGGGCTATCGACACGAGCGGGTCGATGCGCCCCCCGGCGCCGACGGCCGGACCGTTGCCGTTCCCACCGTCGCGCCACGCGAAGATCCCGTCTCCCCCGGGCAACAGGATCGGGGCGAACAGCGCGGCCGCGACGCATCCCGCCCCCATCTTGCGAGCGAGGGACGCGGTGATCCCTGACATGGAGCTCGGCTGCTCTTCTTTCTGGTGCTCCCAGGTTGGCACCCACCGCCCCCACGACCGCAGGCGGTGCGTCCACTCGAACCCCCAGTAGGCGAGCAGCGTCACGAGGAACAGCACCACGTAGACCGGGGCTATGGCGCGTGTGCCGACGACGAGGGCGAACGTGAACAGCGCAAGCACCGGCAGGCTGGCGGCGAGCGGCCGCCGCCAGCGAAAGGTTGCCGTCTCCGCCGCCGCGGTGACGAGCCACAATCCGATAACCGTCAGCGCCACGTAGCCGGTGCGCAGCGGGACGGGGGCATAGTCGACGTTGGAGTGCCTCAGGGCGTCGGCGAGATCGCTGCCGAGGTTCCCGTAGGCCGCGGGGGTAGGCAGCCCGTGCAGAGTCGCACTCGGCTCGAACACGAGCGCCACGTACCAGGCAAGGGCGGCGATGGAGATCCCGACCGCAGCCGGCGCCGGTAGCCGGAGCCGGCGCGAGGCTACCGATATTCCGCCCGCAAGGAGCATTCCGAGGAGCGCCGGGCCCTGGTAGCCGCCGTCCCCGAAGACCTGGGAGAACGACAGAAACGCCACGAAGAGCAGCGCGATGAGCCCTAGGCGAGCTCGGGCTTCGGTGCCCACGTCCGTTCACCCCCCCTGCGTGCGCCTCCCGACAGCACGTCCCAACCCGCGCCCAGCCGGTCGCCGGGCCCGAGGACGACGGTTCCGACCCCCGTGCGAGTCAACAGGCGCACGACCTCCATGGTTCTGCGCTCGCCGTCCCACCGATCGCGCGTGTCGCCGCCTCCGAAGCGGTGCGATGGATAGATGATTGCAATGACCTGGGAGAATCGCCGCCCGCACAGGCCCAGGCCGGTTGCCACCCCGGCGGACACCGACCCCCCTAGCACCGCCACAAGCGTTCCCTCGGCAACGGTTCCGGACTGGAGCTGCGCAAGCCGCACGGCCAGCGGGTCCTCCCCGGGTGCGGGCCCGGGTTTCGGTTCGAGCGTGGCCAAGAGATCGAGGCACTGGGTGAAGTGGCGGGAGCCGCGCCCCGGCAGGAGACCGTCGTGGTTGGCGGACAGCAGCCGGTAGGTGAAGCTCGCCCGCTGGTAGAGGGCCGCCAGAGAGGCTGCGGCCTCGACCGCCCGCTCGAACGAAGACGACTCTCCGAGGCCCTCGTGTGCTTCGGAGCGGTCGTCTACAAGGATGGTCGAGCGAGTCCGCCACGAGGTTTCCTCCTGGCGGATCATGTACTTGCCGAGGCGAGCCGTCGACGGCCAGTGCACCTTGCGCAGGTCGTCCCCCTCCGCGTACTCGCGCAGCGTGTAGAAGTCTTCCCCCCGCGGTCCGCTCGGGCTGCGCAGGGCCGAGACCACGAGGCTCCGCTGCCGTCCGAAGTCGCGCGGCAGCGACAGCTCCTCGACCCGCGGGTGGACCAGCAGGTCCGAGCGCGCCGCGCTGGGACGTACCACCCTGGCGAGGCCGAAGGGATCCAGGTAGATCACTTCGGTGGGGCCCAGGGCGTAGCGCCCCCGGCGCGACGGCACCACGTCGTAGGCCACGGCTCTCTTACCCTGCGTCTCGATCCCGTGCAGGGCGAAGCGGGCCCGCGTCGAGAGCACCGCGGGGAGCGCATCCTCCAGCAGCACCAGGGGGGCCGGGCCCGCCCCGGCGTTGAAGACCTCGATGGCCACCGTGACCTTCTGCCCCGCCCTGCACCTGGCGGGCTGCAGGCGCCGGGTGAGGGTCAGCTCGTAGCGGCCCAGGCGCACTACCGCGCTGGCGATGGCGACTAAGACGACAAGCGCTATGCCGATTTGCTCGACGGGCCCGGCGCCGAAGCCCCGGCCCACCACCCAGGCGACGAGCCCGCTGAATGCGACGAGCCAGCCGCGGGCGGTGGGCATTACGCCTGTTCGCGCACCGGGATCGGAACCACGCCGGAGATCTCGCCGAGCACTTCCTCTGCGGACGAACCCCGCATCTGGGCCTCAGGAGAGAGCAGGATCCTGTGCGCGATGACCGGTCCCACGAGGTCCTGCACGTCGTCGGGGACCACGTAGTCGCGACCCCGGCTGGCGGCCAGGGCGCGAGCGGCCTTCAGCAGGTAGAGAGAGGAGCGGGGGCTGGCGCCGAGGTAGACGTCGGAGTGCCCACGAGTCGCCTCGGTGATGGCCACGATGTAGCGTTTGAGGGACGAGGCGACGTGCACGTCGCGGGCGAGTCTGACGAGCGCGCTGACGTCTGCCGCGTCCGCCACCGGATCGAGGTCGTCGAGCAGCGGTGTGTCCCCGTGCCGCTCGAGTATCTCGAGCTCGGAGCTGCGGCTCGGGTAACCCATCGACAGTCGCATCATGAAGCGGTCGAGCTGGGACTCGGGGAGCGGATAGGTGCCTTCGTGCTCGATCGGGTTCTGCGTGGCGATCACCATGAACGGCTCCTGCAGGCGGTGGGTCTCTCCGTCGACCGTCACCTGACGCTCCTCCATGCACTCGAGCAGCGCCGACTGGGTCTTGGGCGAGGCCCGGTTGATCTCGTCGCCCAGGCAGATGTTGGCGAACACCGCGCCGGGCCGGAAGTGGAACTCTTCGGCCCGCGAGTTCCACACGTTCACTCCCGTTACGTCCGATGGCAGGAGGTCGGGGGTGAACTGGATACGCCGCCACGTGCAATTGATCGACTTGGCGAGCGACTTGGCGAGCATCGTCTTGCCGACGCCGGGCACGTCTTCGATCAGCAGGTGACCCTCGGCGAGCAGAGCAACGATCGCCAGACGGACGATCCCTCCCTTGCCCTGAATGGTCCGCTCGACGTTCACCGCGATCGACTCGAAAGCGCTCTGAAAATGGGCAAACTCCGAGGGGCTGCTGGCGCTCATTCCGGCTGTCCTCCTGAGGGCAATGGGTGCGATGAGGTTATCAGTCACTACGTCCTTACCTCTAGCCGGGTTCATCTCGTGGCCATCTCTCTGCGGGTAGTGTGAGG
Organism: Actinomycetota bacterium; assembly: GCA_038254435.1. Taxonomy (GTDB): domain Bacteria; phylum Actinomycetota; class CADDZG01; order CADDZG01; family WHSQ01; genus JBBSGD01. Next base: position 4,126 of record JBBSGD010000018.1, on the reverse strand, counting down.
GCTACGCGTTTCACCTGAGGCTCGCGCGTTTCATCTGAGGAAGGAGCTGCATGGCCGGTTGGGGAGACGACCCCGAGCTCGACAGGCTGAGGGGCCTCATCGAAGACGGCTGGAAGGTCCTCGCCATCACCGAGGACCCCAAGGCGCCGGGAGGGCCGTCCGACACCGTGAAGCTCGGCAAAGACGGCGACGCGGCCGAGTGCACCTCTGATCATCTCGCCTTCCATCGCTACGTCGAATACCTTCGGGAAGAGCAATCCTGATCTCTCTCCTACACCAGTAGTAGGTATCTGTCCACCCCTCCCCAGGGTGGGGTGATCGCGCGCCGCGTGCAGGAGAGTGGCGCGCTGCATAGAACCGTTGGCAAGATGCCCCCATCATCGTGACGGCGGAGAGCGGGACATCTCGCGCCGTTCAGGACTGATGCGTCCCGTCGGTGGTTCGCGGCCACCTGCGCGTGCACGGCGTCTGCTGCGGCGATTCCACGCGGGGATTGCGAGTGGTGGGCGTTCGCTCACGGCGGGACGCAGACCCTGTTGCCGACACCAAGGAGACTGCCGTGCCACGTTTTGTTTCCGGGCCGCACCGCGCACTTGCCGGGCTGCTCGCGTGCGTCACCATCGTTGCCCTCGCTCCTGTTGCCGGCGCCCATAGCGCCTCTGCGCAGGCAGTCATGGACTGGGCGCCCAGGCACGTCGGATACCACGGGCACGCAGTAGTCACGGGTCACGTCATCTCGAGGCCGGTCGGCAAAGACGTATCGCTCCAGCTGAGTCGGGGCGGCGCGTCGTGGCGCACAATTGCTCACGACACCACCGATGCATCCGGGCGCGTTCGCTATGTGCTCGACTCTCTCGGTCGCTCGGCGACCGTTCGTCTCGTTCGGGATGGCTCCTCGAGCTCCGCCGCCAGCGACTCCCGCCGGATAGGGGTGCGCCCGCGGCTCGCTCTCGACGTGACCCCGCTGCACGTCTACAAGAACAAGTGGGTGAAGCTCAGCGGGCACGTGTCCCCGGATGTCGCCGGGCGCACGGTCCTCGTGCAGAAGAGGGCCCATCACGATTGGCGAACCGTGCGCAAGGCCTCGGTCGGGGATGGTTCCTTCGCTGCGTGGATGCGTGCTCGTCACACCGGCAACAAGCGCGTACGGGTGAAGTTCCGCGGCGACCGCCTGAACTCCAAGGCCGCCGAGCATGGGCGCGTGCACGTCTACAGGCCTGATCCAGCCACTTGGTACGGTCCCGGTTTCTACGGGCACCGGACCGCGTGCGGCCAGATCCTCAGCCGCAAAACGCTGGGGGTCGCCAATCGCCACCTTCCGTGCGGCACGAAGGTGGCGATCCTCTACCGGGGGCGCACCGTGACCGTGCCGGTAGTGGACAGAGGCCCTTACAGCAGCGCCGACTGGGACCTGACGCGCAAGACCGCTGCGAGGCTCGACTTCTCCGGCAGGGGAACGATCGGCGTCAATCCCTGAGGCCGAAGGCGCAAAGAGCGCAATAGCCGCCGATATACTTCGGCTTGTCTTGGGAAGAGCGCTGGTTTTGAATGTTAGTTACCAGCCGCTGTGCGCGGTACCGGTGCGGCGGGCGCTCGTCCTCGCCCTCAAGGGCAAGGCCGAGGTACTGCACCACAACGGCGTCGTGTGGCATTCCGAGGCTCTGGCCATCCCTTCCCCGAGCGTCGTGCGCCTCAACTATTTTGTGCGCGTGCCCTACCGGGTGCGAGGCTCGCTGTCGCGGCGCGCCGTCCTCATTCGCGACAACTTCGAATGTCAGTACTGCGGGCGCCCCGCGGAGAACGTCGATCACATAGTGCCCAAGAGCAGGGGAGGACGGCACACGTGGGACAACGTCGTGGCGTCCTGTCGTCCCTGCAACTCGCGCAAGGAGAACAGGAAGCCTCAGGACGTCGGGCTTCGCCTGCGCCATGCTCCGGTGCCTCCGCACGAGAGTGTGTGGATCCTCGTGGCGGTTGAGCGCGTCGACCCCTCCTGGGCGCAGTACCTCAAGCTGCCGGCGGCAATGGCCGCAGCCCTTCTAGCCTCCTCTTAGCTTCCGGCCGCGCGCTATCTTGCGCGCCCGTCGAAACGGCCCGCGCGGTGCCTGCGCGCCCCGCGAGACGGCCCGCGCGGTGCCTGCGCGCCCCGCGAGACGGCCCGCGCGGTGCCTGCGCGCCCCGCGAGACGGCCCGCGCGGTGCCTGCGCGCCCCGCGAGACGGCCCGCGCCGCCTTAGCCAATTCGCACGTGCCCCTTGGCTTGCGCGCTCGAATTACGCGCTTGTAATTGCGCGCCGAGACGTTGACTTTGTGGGGGAACGGGGCGTAGGTTTGCCGCCAAGTGGTGGAAAGTGGAGTGAAGTGGGGAACCCCTCGCCGCCTCCGCCGACGACGGCGCGGTTGCCGGGGTCATAGCTCGACAGGGGAGACGGTTGTCATTCACCGGGGAGTTTCGCCACACGATCGACGCCAAGGGGCGCTTGATCGTGCCGGCGCGCATGCGCGAGGGACTGAGCGGCGATCGCCTCGTGCTGACTCGCTGGATGGATGCATGCGTCGCCCTGTGGTCGGTGCAGGAGTGGACGGGAATGGAAGCGAGCCTCAGGGCACAGGGACGCAGCGACCGCAGCGCGCGCGCCGTCGTGCGCCTGATCGCGGCCAGCGCCTACGCGGACGACATCGACAGACAAGGCCGCATCACTGTGCCGGTGCACCTGCGCGACTACGCGGGGATAGAGCGCGATGTCGTGGTCATCGGCGCGCTCGACCACGGCGAGATCTGGAGCCCGCAGGGCTGGGAGCAGGAGCAGGCGCAGGGCGCAGAGGGGCGGCTCGAGGAGCTTGCCCAAGGACTCAGCTTCTAGTGGGGAGGGACGTATGAGCGAGGCACGGATGGAGCCGAAGCGGCGTGGAATGGTGAGAGAGCTGTCGCAGAGCATCGTCATGCTCGCCCTGGCCGGATCCTCGGTGGGCGGCGTGCTCGGAATGGTCGCTCTCGCAACCCGAGCCCTCGGCCGCTAGCGATGAAAGAGGTGTTGTGGAACACCGACCCGTCCTCGCCGGGCCCGTCGTCGAGCTCCTCTCTCCTGCACTTCAAGGCGGAGGAGCCTGCCTCGACGCGACGCTCGGACGTGCCGGCCACGCACGCCTCATCCTCGAAGCCGCGCCGCGCTCGCGTCTCATCGGCATCGATCGCGACCCCGACGCGCTGGAAGCGTCCCGGTCCGTCCTCGAGCCGTATGCGGACCGGGTCACTCTCGTCAGAGACGACTTCCAAAACCTCGCGTCCGTACTGGAACGACTCGGGCTTTCGTCGCTTCGCGGAGTCCTACTCGACCTTGGAGTTTCCTCTCCCCAGCTCGACCGGCCCGAGCGCGGGTTCAGCTTTCGAGGCGACGGGCCCCTTGACATGCGGATGGATCCGCATCAGCGGCTATCGGCGGAGGACGTCGTGAACGGTTACGACCGCGCGGCCCTCGCATCCGTCATCCGCCGCTACGGAGAGGAGCGCTTTGCCGGGCGAATCGCCGGCGCGATCCTGAGGGCCCGCCCCGTCGTCGGGACCAAGGCCCTCGCGGAGGTCATAGCCGGGGCGATTCCCGCTCCGGCGCGGCGAACCGGCCCCCACCCCGCGCGCCGCACCTTCCAGGCGATTCGCATGGAGGTGAACGGCGAGCTTGATGCCCTCGAGCGCGCCTTGCCCGACGCGATCGACGCGCTCGAGACGGGTGGCCGTGTCGCCGTGCTGGCCTACCACTCGCTCGAAGACCGGGTCGTGAAGCAAACCTTTGTATCCGAAGCCCGCGGCTGCGTTTGCCCTCCCGGTTTTCCGGTGTGCCGTTGTGGCGTCAGCGCGCGCGTGCGCATTCTCACGCGCCGGCCGGTGCGCCCGCCGCGCGCGGAGGTCGCCGCGAACCCGCGCGCGGTGGCCGCCAAGCTGCGCGCGGCGGAGCGCATCGCCGCCGAAGACGTGCCGGTCCCCGAACGGCGCGCAGAACCGGGCGCCGGCCGTCTCGACGGGCGCGCAGAACCGGGCGCCGGCCGTCTCGACGGGCGCGCAGAACCGGGCGCCGGCCGTCTCGACGGGCGCGCAGAACCGGGCGCCGGCCGTCTCGACGGGCGCGCAG
>JBBSGD010000017.1:0-38645 GCA_038254435.1 Actinomycetota bacterium | reverse complement strand
GCACTCGCTCGAGCGCGTCCCCACTGCTTAGATGGACTACGTACAGCGCGGCGCCGGTCGACTCGGCCATTCGCACTGCACGCTCGACCGCCGCCGACTCGGCCTCCGGTGGGCGGCTCCACGCATGCCATCTGGCCGCCCTGTGCCCCTCGCTCAGCGCCCAGTCGCGGCGCGCCGACACGACGGAGTCGTCCTCACAGTGAAGACACACGAGCGTTCCGGTCTGTGCTGCGGCCTGCATCACCCGCTCGATCACCTCGTCGGGCACCATGAGACGCTCCGGATAGGTCATGTACAGCTTGAAGCTCGTTACCCCCGCGGCTGCCGTCTCGTGAACGAGGTCGCCGGCGTCCACCGGCAAGTCGCACACGGTGAGGTGGAAGGCATAGTCGATGAAGGAGTTGCCGCCCGCCTTGGCGTGCCAGCGCGCCAGCGCGCCGGCGGCGGTCTGGCCTCTGTAGGCGGTGGCGAAGTCGACCACCGTAGTGGTGCCCCCGCAAGCAGCCGCGCGCGTCCCGCTGAAGAAGTCGTCCGCCGAACGAGTGACGCCCAGCTCCATGTCGAGGTGCGTGTGCACGTCGACACCGCCGGGAATGACATAGCAACCCGCGGCATCGACGACGAGGTCTGCCTCGATTTCTGCGGGGACCTCGCCCACGAGTGCGATGTGTTCTCCCTCGATCAAGACGTCGGCGCGCCGGCGTCCTGAATCGGCAATCACATCGCCCCCGCGAATCACCGTCGAGTTACCCGTCACTTCTCTCCTCGTGGGCTCCGTTGTTTGGCCCGCCCGGCGAATCATAGGATTAGGAGCCATGGAACTCCTCCGGCCGCGCAACCTATCCGAAGCCCTGGCCGCCAAAGCGCAGCATGCCGGCGCCGTTCCGCTCGCCGGAGGAACCGATCTCATGGTCGAGCTCAACTTCGACAGGCGCCGTCCCGACATGATCCTCGATCTCACCCGTGTCGCAGAGCTAAGGGAGCTCGAGCGCGTCGACGGCAGCGTGCGCATCGGCGCAGGGGTCACTTACTCGCGGCTGGCCACCCTGGCGGATGCGCTTCCCGGCCTCGCCCTTGCGGCCCGCACCGTGGGGTCGCCTCAGATCCGCAATCGCGGGACGCTCGGGGGCAACTTCGGAACCGCCTCGCCCGCCGGAGACGGCATCCCGCCGCTAATCGCATGCGGCGCGCAGGTCGAGGTCGCATCGCAGAGTGGAGCTCGCACGATCCCCGCCGCCGACTTCATCACCGAGCCCAAGAAGAACGCACTGCGACGCGACGAGCTGATCACCGCGCTCGTCGTCCCGGTAGCGAGTGGCCCGCAGCAGTTCGCAAAGGTAGGCACGCGCAACGCCATGGTGATCGCGGTGTGCTCGTTTGCGCTCGCGCTCGACGCCGGCAACCGGCGGGCCGGCAGCGCCATCGGCTCGGCCGGGCCACGCCCGCTCACGGCCCCGGCAGCCGAAGCCCTGCTCGCCGCCGAGCTCCCGTGGGACTCGGGACACGAGCTGAGCGACGACCTGGCCCGCCGCTTCGGCAAGCTTGTCGCAGATGCAGCAAGCCCCATCGACGACGTGCGCGGTACGGCCCGCTACCGGCGCCACGCCCTGACCGTGCTGGCGCAGCGCACGCTTTCCTGGGCGTGGGACGAGTACCGGGGGGCGGGGTGACCTCGTGAGAGTCGAGCTGACCGTCAACGGCAAGGAGCTCGTCGCCGACGACGTGTGGGAGGGAGAGAGCCTGCTCTTCGTGCTGCGTGAGCGGCTCGGCCTTCCCGGCTCCAAGAACGCATGCGAGCAGGGCGAGTGCGGATCCTGCTCGGTGTACCTCGACGGCGAGCTCGTGTGCGCCTGTCTCGTGCTTGCAGGCCAGGCCGGCGGACGCGACGTCGTGACGGTCGAGGGCCTCGCACACGGAGCCGAGCTGCACCCCATCCAGCAGGCCTTCGTCGACGCGGGGGCCGTCCAGTGCGGTTTCTGCACCCCCGGACTCATCGTGGCGGCGCACGATCTTCTGGCCCGCAATCCCGCGCCCGGCGACGCCGAGATCCGCGAGGCGCTTGCGGGCAACCTGTGCCGCTGCACCGGCTATGTCAAGATCCTCGACGCGGTGCGCGCGGCTGCGGCAAAGGCCGCCGGGTGACGGGCGCGCGCCTGATCGTTGAGGGCTGCGCCATCGCAGCCGTCGACCCCGAAGGGACCGAGATCGCATCCGGTCATCTCATCGCGCAAGACGGAGTCGTCGTGGCGCTCGGCGAGGGGCCGGCCCCCGCCGCCGCGCGTGACGGCGCCACGGTCATCGACGCGGCCGGCTGCCTGCTGACCCCCGGCCTCGTCAACACGCATCATCACCTCTACCAGTCGACGACGCGCGGCTGGGCGCCAGACGAGGGCCTCTTTGCCTGGCTCACCGCCCTCTATCCGGTGTGGGCGCTCATCGACGAGACCATCGAGTGGGCGGCGGCGCGCGCCGGGCTCGCATCGCTCGTGCTGTCGGGCTGCACCACCTCGTCCGATCACCACTACCTGTTTCCGCGCGGCGCCGGCGATCTCTTCGGGGTCGCAGTCGAGGCGGCGCGATCGATAGGGCTTCGCTTTCACCCGGCGCGCGGCTCGATGGACCTCGGCCACTCCAAAGGCGGGCTGCCACCCGACGAGGTCACCGAGGAGCTCGGCGACATCCTCGCGGCAACCGAGGACGCGATAGACAGGTTCCACGATCCGAGCTTCGGTTCCATGCTGCGCGTCGCGGTCGCCCCCTGCTCGCCTTTCTCCGCGTCGGGGGACCTCATGGCCACGAGCGCCGAGCTGGCGCGTGCCATGGGCGTGCGGCTGCACACTCATCTTGCGGAGACCCTCGACGAAGGCGCCTACTGCCTCGAGCACTTCGGGATGCGCCCGCTCGAGCTCATGGCCGAGCTGGGCTGGCTCGGCGACGACGTGTGGCTCGCTCACTGTGTTCACCTGAACGCCGACGAGGCCGGGTTCCTCGCACACAGCGGCACCGGCGCCGCGCATTGCCCCAGCTCGAATTGCCGTCTGGGGGCCGGAGTCGCTCCCGTGCGCGAGCTTCTCGATGCCGGTGCTCGCGTCGGCCTGGGCGTTGACGGCGCCGCGTCTAACGAGTCCGGCGATCTCAACGTGGAGTTGCGCGCCGCGCTCCTAATGGCGCGAGCGCGCGGCGGTGCAGGTGCGATGACGACGCGCGAGGCGCTCGCTCTGGCGACCATCGGAGGCGCACGCTGCCTCGGCCGCGCAGACGAGATCGGCTCGCTCGAGGCGGGCAAGCTCGCCGATCTCGCGTTGTGGCGGCTCGACGACCTCGGCCATGCGGGTATCGAGGACCCCGTCGCCGCGCTCGTTCTGGGCCCTCCGCGCAAGCCCGACACGGTAATCGTCGGCGGCGTGGCGCTCGTCGCTTCGGGGCACCTGGTGACCGCCGACGAAGAGACGATCGCGCGCGATGCTGCACGCGCCGCCCACAGGCTGCACCTGGAGGCGGGGGCATGAGATTCCCTAGGTCAAGCTCACGCGGCTTGGAGCATCGCTGCACCTCCATGTCGAGTGACGTCGTAGGGCTTGCCGTCCTGCCACATGCGCCAGATCACGCGCACCCAGGCACGGGCCAGGATGCGGATCGCGTGCGGATGTCTCTTGCCGCGGGCGATCGCATCGGCGTAGACGCGGGCCGCCCAAGGCGACTTGTGCCGGGAGTCGTCGGCGAAGTCGATGAGCGCGTTGCGGAGCTTCTTATCGCAGGCCCAGCGGAACCCGACAGAGTGGGACTTTCCCGAAGCGCGGGTGACGGGAGCGACGCCGGCGAGGGCAGCGAGGCTCTCCTCATCTGGGAAGCGTTCCCGAGCGTCGCCGATCTCGGCCAGCAGCGAAGCGGCACGCACCCCGCGGCCCGCCTTGGGCAACGAGGTGAAGATGTGGGCCTCCCGATGCAACTCCAGGCGTTCGACGATGTCGCCCTGGAGTTCCCTGGAGCGGGTGTTGAGCTTCTCGATGGCGTCGAGGAGGGCCAGCACGCAGGCACCGCGCGCCTCGGCCTCGACGTCGGTGATGCCGGCCTCGGGAGCTTGTTTGACCCGAACGAGGAGCTCCGCAACCGGCTTCTTGCCGGAATATCCGAGACGCCTCAGGAACGCGGCGAGGCGAGCTTCGGTGAGTCGTGCCGCCTTGAGCGCGGTCGGATAGCGGCGCAAGAAGGCGATCGACATCGGCGAGTCGAGCTCGTAGAAAAGCCCGACCGCTCCAGGAAAGCACAGCTCGAGCTGGGCCCGGAGCTGGTTCATCAACGCCACGCGCGCCTTGATCAGGTCCTTGCGGGTGCGGGTCAGAGCCCGCAGCGCCTTGGTCTCAGCCGAGTCCGACGTCAGCGGCTTGAGCCGTTGCCGATCGGTGCGCAATACGTCGGCGAGCACGTAGGCATCGCCGGGATCGGATTTCGCACCGGCCGCCCCGTAGCGGGTGCGCAAGGCCTTGAGCTGGCGCGGCGGGATCACGTAGACCTCGAGCCCCGCGTCGAGCAGCGCCTCAACGAAGGGCCCATCTGGGCGTTCGATCGCGACCGCTTGCACCCGCAGCTTCACCAGGCGCTTGATCAGCCCGTTGAACGACTTCCCGGTGTTGGCGACCTCGAAGCGGGCGCGGATCGAACCATCGGGATCGATCACGCAGACGGCATGGCTTCTGGTTGCCCAGTCGACACCGGCGAATCTTTGGATCTCCTTCACCTCCATCCTCCTTTCTGCGAACATCAGGGCACCGTCGGTGTCGGGACGCCTGGCCGGATGCTCATTGCGTGGCGATCTCAGTCGCGTATCCCTAGAGCCGGTCTGGGCGCCCCGGCCCGTCGGGGCCCGCAGATCTCATGCTGGTTGTCGACCAACGAGCGACAGTGGCGGTGCCCCGACGGTCACCGGGGGTTCATCTGGGAGTCTCCTGAGCGCCCCTCCGTTCACAGTGGATTTCCAAGGAGGGTGCACCAATGAGCGCCACCGGCACCCAGGTGCGCATCGTTCCCGGCCGTCAGACGCGCGGGGGGGTGGGAATCAGCGCCGCCAGACCCGACGGAGTACCGAAAGTGACCGGTGAGTTCGCCTACTCGTCCGACCTGTTCGCAGAGGGGATGTTGTGGGGAGCAACCGTGCGCAGTCCTCATCCGCGCGCCCGCATCCGCCACATCAACGCGTCCGAGGCTGCCGGCATGCAGGGCGTCTGGGCGGTCCTCGACCACGACGACGTGCCCGGGCGCAAGGCCTACGGCCTCGAGATCCACGACCAGCCCGTTCTCGCCTGGGACGACGTTCGTTATCAGGGGGAGGCAATCGCGGTGATCGCCGCCGACCATCCCGAGACTGCACGGCGCGCAGCCGCCGCGATACAGGTTGGCTACGACATCCTCGACCCGCTCACGGACCCCGAGGACGCGCTCGGCGACGACGCGCCGCGACTGCATTCCGGCGGCAACGTCATCCGCAACATCGCCGTGCGCCACGGCCACCCGCATGCGACCGCCGATGTAGTGGTGACCGGCACCTATGAGGTCGGCATGCAGGATCAGGCTTTCCTCGGCCCCGAATCGGGGCTCGCGATACCGGCCGAGGATGGGGGCATCGACCTCTTCGTATCCACGCAATGGCTCCACGTCGACCGCGATCAGATCGCAGCAAGCCTGTCCCTGCCACCAGAGAAGGTACGCGTCACCCTGTCCGGAGTGGGTGGGGCCTTCGGCGCGCGTGAGGACCTGTCGATGCAAATCCACTGCTGCATGCTCGCGCTGCGGACCCGGCGGCCGGTCAAGATGATGTACTCGCGCGAGGAGTCGTTCTTCGGCCACGTGCACCGTCATCCGTGCAAGCTGACCTACGAGCACGGTGCGACGCGCGACGGTCGCCTCGTCTACGTGAGGGCGCGCCTAGTCTTCGACGGAGGGGCTTACGCGTCGAGCTCTACCGCCGTCCTGTCCAATGCCTCAAGCTTCTGCTGCGGTCCCTATGAGGTGCCGAATGCGCATGTCGACGCGTACGCGGTGTACACGAACAACCCCCCGTGCGGCGCGATGCGGGGCTTCGGCGCGGTGCAGACGTGCTTCGCCTACGAGTCCCAGATGGACCGACTCGCCGCCAAGCTGGGCATGGAACCGGTACGTCTGCGCCTTGTCAACGCGCTGCGCGAGGGATCCTTATTGCCCATCGGCCAGCGCGTGCACGGTCCCGCGCCGGTGACCGAGCTACTGACGCGTGTGGAAAACATGCCCCTTCCGGAGCCCGCTGCGCAGGACCTGCGTACCAGGCCCGGAGGAGTGTCGAACACCACCCACGGCGAGGGGGTACGGCGCGGCGTCGGCTTCGCGCTCGGCTTCAAGAACGTCTGCTATTCGGAGGGCTTCGATGACTACGCCACCGCGCTCGTGCGGCTGTCGGCTCCCGCGGGCCACGCGCTGGTCGAAGTGCAGTCGGCCGCCGCAGAGCTGGGCCAGGGGATCGCCACCGTGCAGGTGCAGATAGCGCGCACCGAGCTCGGCGTCGCCAGGGTCGTGCTGCTGCCGGCGGACACCTCGATCGGATCGGCCGGGTCCTCGTCTGCTTCCCGCCAGACGTGGATGACCGGTGGCGCGGTCAAGATCGCATGCGCCGCGGTGCGCGAACGCGTCCTCGCCATGGCCGCTCGCCGGCTCGGCGAAGACCCCGCCGACCTGTCCCTCGGCCAAGAGTCCGTAGTGTCAAGCGCGGGTTCGCCCATCGCGCCGCTTGCAGAGCTGCTGGGCGACGAGATAGTCGAGGAGACGCGCGCATACCGCCACCGCAAGACTTACCCGCTCGATCCCACCACGGGGCAAGGCGACGCGCACGTAGCTTTTGCCTTTGCCGCACACCGAGCCGTCGTCGACGTCGACGTCGAGCTCGGCCTGGTTCGGGTTGTCGAGATCGCAACCGCCCAGGACGTCGGCAAGGCCATAAACCCTCAGGCCGTCGAAGGTCAGATCGAGGGAGGCATCGCCCAGGGCCTCGGGCTCGCGCTGATGGAAGAGATCCAGGTGCAAGACGGGATCGTCAAGAACCCCTCCTTCACCGACTATCTGATACCTACCGTGCTGGACATGCCGGCAGTGAGAGCAGACGTGCTGGAGCTGGGGGACCCTGATGCTCCGTACGGGCTCAAGGGTGTCGGCGAGCCGCCCACGATCTCCTCGACTCCGGCCATAGTTGCCGCCCTGAGGGACGCAACCGGACGCGAGCTCATGCGTGTTCCGGTGCACTCCGACGAGCTGGCCGGGCTGTGATTGCCGACAAGGCGCGCCTCGTTGCAGTGGCGCGCGGCGACGAGGCGCCGGACCTTGTAGTAAGCGGAGCGCGGGTCTTCAGCGTCTTCACCAAGGAATGGCTCGAGCTCGACGTCGCGATCGCCGAGGGCCGCTTTGCGGGCTTGGGCGAGTTCACCGGTGGAGCACGCGTCGACGCGGCCGGCATGTGGCTCGTTCCCGGATTCATAGACGCGCACATGCACGTCGAATCGTCAAAGCTAATGGTCGACGAGTTCGCGCGCGCAGTCTTGCCACACGGAACGACGGCGGCCGTAACGGATCCACACGAGATAGCCAACGTGCTGGGGACCGACGGTGTGCACTGGCTCCTCGATGTGTGCGAGGACCTCCCGGTCGAGATCTTCGTCATGGCTTCCTCGTGTGTGCCGGCAAGCCCCTTCGAGTCGCCGCGTCGTCCGCTCACTACCGGCGACATGGAGTCGATACTCCGGCGCAGTCACGCCCTCGGGGTCGCGGAGATGATGAACTTTCCCGCGGTGATCGCGGGCGATCCATCCGAGCTCGACAAGCTGTCCGTAACCGGCGCCACGCACGTGGACGGCCACGCCCCCGGCGTTACGGGCCGCTCCCTCGACGCTTACCTGGCAGCGGGCATCCGCTCCGACCACGAGGCGACAACCTACGCAGAGGCACTCGAGAAGCGCCGCAAGGGCATGTGGGTCCTCATTCGCGAAGCATCCAACGCGCGCAATCTCGTAGATCTCGTGCCGCTCGTGAAGGATTTCGGGCCGGGACACTGCGCCTTTTGCACCGACGACAGGGAGCCGGATCTCCTGGTGCGCCGGGGCCACATCAACCACATGTGCCGTGTGGCGGTGGCAAACGGGGTGTCTCCCGAAGACGCGATCTTGCTCGCCACCCACAACCCCGCCTCCTATCACGGCCTTACCGACATGGGCGCTATAGCGCCGGGTTACAAGGCAGACTTCCTGCTGCTCGGGGACCTCAGCGAGTTCCGGCCCGTTCGCGTCTACAAGGAGGGGCGTCTCGTAGCTTCGAACGGAGTCGCCGAGCCGGTTGCCGCGCGCGATGTTCCGCTGTGGGTAAGACGCAGCGTCAGGCCCGCGCCGGTGAGCGCGCGCTCTCTGCGCATCGAGGACGAGGGTGGTCCCGCGCGCGTGATCGAGGTGGTGCCGGGACAGCTCCTGACGAACCAGAAGCTGCTCGCCCCGCGCGTCGAAAGCGGCGCTATCGTCGCAGACCCCGAAGCGGATGTCGCAAAGATCGCCGTGATCGAGCGTCACCACGCCACGGGGCGTGTCGGCAAGGGCCTCGTTACGGGGTTCGGCTTGAGACGCGGCGCCTTCGCCACCACCGTGGCTCACGACGCGCACAACATCGTGGTGGTCGGGGTGGCGGACGAGGACATGGCGCTGTGTGTTGCGCGCCTCACCGCCATCGGGGGAGGCATCGTCGCGGTCGCCGGCGGCGAGCGCATTGCCGAGCTCCCGCTGCCCGTCGCTGGCCTGCTGTCCGACCTGCCCTTCGAGCGCGTGGTGGAGTCTCTCGACCGGCTTCACGAGGCCCTCGCAGGGCTCGGCGTGACGCTCGAGTCCCCCTTCATGACCCTCAGCTTCCTCGCCCTGTCGGTAATCCCAACCCTCAAGTTGACGGATAGAGGCCTCGTGGACGTCGACGCCTTCGCCCTCGTCCCCCTCCAACCCGCCCCTCCACCCAACTTTTCTCACCAGGCCACGAAAAACGACGCTGTGTGAGAAAAGTTGGGGTCAGGCGAGGACGCCGTGCACGAAGTACCACACGAAGACCGCCGCTATCAACAGCATCAACGGGTGGACCTTGCGCCATCTGCCGCTGAGCCCGGCGATGACCGTATAGCTCACGAAGCCGAAGCCGACACCGTTGGTGATCGAGTAGGTGAAGGGCATCATCACGATGGTCAAAAGGACCGGAATGCCGATCAGCGGATCCGTCCAGTTGATGTCCTTGACGATCGTTGTCATGTAGTAGCCGACGATGACGAGGATGGGGGCCGTCGCCTCGGGGGGGATCACGCCGGCGATGGGTGCGATGAAGAGGCACGCAAGGAACAAGAGCGCGGTGACCACCGAAGCGAGCCCGGTGCGTGCGCCCTCGCCCACTCCCGACGCGCTCTCGATGAACGTCGTGTTGGACGAAGCCGACGCAGCTCCCCCGGCCGCCGCGGCGATCGAGTCGACCAGGAGCACGCGCCGGATCCCGGGCAGCCTGCCGTCCCGGTCGAGCAGTCTGGCCTCGCCGCCGATGCCGATGACCGTGCCCATCGTGTCGAAGAAGTCGCTCAGCATGACGGCGATGATCACGGCAATTGCTCCGGCTACTCCCAGCACATGAAAGACGTTGAAGGAGAAGTTGCCGACCAGAGAGAAGTCCGGGCTCCCGATGACATCGTGTGGCAGCGCCGCAATCCCGTTGTCCCAGACCTTGAGCCCGTCCAGCTCGTTGATGACGGTTGCAAGGATCGTCGCGCCGACAATCCCGATGAGCAGAGCGCCCTTGACCCGGCGCGACACGAGCACTCCCGTGACGAGCAGGCCCACCGCGAAGACGAGCACCTTCCAGGTAGTGAGATCCGAGCCGAGAGTCACAACGGTCCCGGAATCCGGATTGTGCACCACGATCCCCCCGTTGACGAGGCCGATCAGCGCAATGAAGAGTCCGATGCCTATGCCGATACCCCGCTTGAGATCGATGGGGATGGCGTTGAGGACCGCTTCTCTGAAACCGGTTAGCACGAGCAGGGCAATTGCGAGTCCCTCGATGACGATGACTCCCATTGCCTCGGGCCACGACAACTGATTTGCCCCCACGAGCGTGAACGCGACAAAAGCGTTGAGGCCGAGCCCTGCGGCCAGCGCAAAGGGATAGTTGGCATAGAGGCCCATGAACAAAGTGATCACGCCGGCAACGAGCGCAGTCACCGTCAGCACCTGGGCAAAATCGAGCAGCACGCCGTTGTGGTCTTTGACCGCTCCGAGGATGGCGGGATTGACGAACAGGATGTAGGCCATCGTCAACCAGGTAGTAACCCCGCCGATGATCTCGGTTCGCAGGGACGATCCCCGCTCACCGAACTTGAAGTACCTGCCGAGTAAGCCACCGTCCCCTGCGCCTTGCGGCCCGCGGTCGCCCCTCTGAGTCAGCACCGAATCGGACACGGCCCTCCCCTTTTGCTCGACTATTTGCTCGACTGTTTGCTCAACTTTGCTTCACGCGCCGGCCGGGCCCGTCGCCCGCTCCGAGGCCTCACCCACGCACGATTAGCTCTTCATATCAGGCGACGAGCCCCGTTACCAGGGTCCCGGGGATCAGTGTCGCCGCGTCCCTTCCGCATAGGGTTGGGCGATGGCAAGGGTCACGCTCATCCCCGGAGACGGAATAGGCCCCGAGGTCTCTGCCGCGGCGCGGCGGGTCGTCGATGCCCTCGATGCCGGCATCGAATGGGAGGTTCACGAGGCCGGGCAGGGTGCGCTCGCGGCTCACGGCACCCCGCTGCCCCCCCATGTGATCGATTCCATTCGACGCAACAAGATCGCTCTGAAGGGCCCCGTCACAACGCCGGTCGGGACCGGTTTCAGGTCCATCAACGTGGCCCTGCGCCAGGACCTCGGCCTCTTCGCGAGCGTGCGGCCCACCCGGTTGTACGAGGGAGTGCCCAGCCGCTACGAGGACGTGGACGTCGTCGTCGTGCGCGAGAACACCGAGGACCTCTACGAGGGAATCGAGTTCGCCATGGGCTCGCCGGAGGTCCAGAAGCTGCGCGGCTATCTCAAGTACATGCACGGCTTCACGATCGCCCGAGACGCCGGGGTCTCGGTCAAACCCATCTCCATCACCGCCACACTCGCCATCGTCAAGTACGCCTTCGACTACGCCCGGGAGCATGGGCGAAAGAAGGTCACCCTCGGGCACAAAGCCAACATCATGAAGTACTCGGACGGTCTGTGGCTGGAGACGAGCAGCAGCGTGGCCCAGGACTATCCGGACATAGAGTTCGAAGAGATGCAGGTCGACGAGATGGCGATGTGGCTCGCCTGGCATCCCGAGACGATGGATGTGGTCGTCCTTCCCAATCTCTACGGCGACATCATCTCGGACCTGTGTGCCGGTCTCGTCGGAGGGCTCGGAGTCGCGCCGGGCATGAACCTCGGCCTCGACTACTCGGTCTTCGAGGCGACTCACGGATCGGCGCCCGACATCGCGGGCAAGGGGCTCGCAAATCCCATAGCGATGATTCTGTCCGCAGTCTTCATGCTGCGCCACCTGGGTAACAAGAGGGACGGCGACAGGCTCGAGCGCGCGGTCGCCCATTTCCTTGCCACCAGCGAACGCCGCCCCGCGGATCTACAGCCCAAGGGCAAGGCCGCGGGCACCGAGGAGATAACCGAGGGAATCCTCGCCGCCGTCGAGTGACCGATCACGGTCAGGGCCGCGGGTCCCAGCGGGTCTTGGGAGCGATCGGCCCGAGCAGAATGCGGTCCTTGTAGCGCTGGATGGTCTCTATCAACCCGGCGACCACCTCGTCGGTGAGAAAGTGCGGCCTCAGGCCCAGCTCCAACAGCTTGGTATGCGTCGCGTTGTAGTAGTGCTCCTGGGCTTCTACGCGCGGGTCGACGAGGTGCTCGATCTCGACGTTCAAGCCGAGCTCGGCTCCCACGCGCTGCACCTGCGAGGCGAGGTCGACGACCGAGAACTGCTCGGTGAACTGATTGAAGACCCGGAAGTCACCTTTTTGCGCGGGGTGTTCGACTGCCAGCTGAACGCATGCCATCGTGTCCACGATGTTGAGGAAGCCGCGCGTTTGTCCTCCTGTCCCGTAGACCGTCAGCGGATAGCCGACCACTGCCTGGACGCAGAACCGGTTGAGGGCGGTGCCAAGCACCTCGTCGTAGTCGAAGCGCGTGCAGAGCCGCTCGTCCAAGAGCGTTTGGTCGGTGTGTATTCCGTAAACGACGCCCTGATTGAGGTCTGTGGCTCGCAGCTTCCACACGCGGCAAGCGAAATGCAGATTGTGGGAGTCATGCACCTTGGACAGGTGGTAGAGGGAGCCGGGCAGCTTGGGAAAGGGAAGGGTGTCCTTGCGGCCGTTGTGATCTATCTCGATGTAGCCCTCTTCGATGTCGATGTCGGGCGTGCCGTACTCGCCCATTGTGCCGAGCTTCACAAGATGAGCATCGGGAGTGATGTCCCGCATCGCAAACAAGACGTTGAGCGTTCCGACCACGTTGTTGACCTGGGTCTCCACCGCGTGCTTACGATCGATCATCGAGTAAGGAGCGCTCGGCTGTTCGCCGTAATGCACAATCGCTTGGGGCTGCCAGTCGGCGAATGCACTTTCCACGACCTGGGGATCGGTGAGATCCCCGATGCGCGCCTCAATGGACCGCTCGGCAACCTCTTCATAGGCGGTGACGCGTTCCTGCAAGGAAAGCACCGGGGTCAGGGAGCCGGCGCCCAGCTCGATCGACATATGGCGGCGCAAGTAGTTGTCGACTAGAAGGATCTCGTGACCCGCGGCCGACAGATGCATGGCGGTCGGCCACCCCAGATAGCCGTCCCCACCCAGGATCAAGACTCTCATCGTTGGGGCAGGATACCCGTCCAGCCGGGAGCTTGCCGGCAAAGGCATGGGAGACTGGGGGTCATGAGACAAGAAAGCAGGACCAGCCGCCCGCCCCTGGTCGACTCATTCGGGCGTGTGGCGAGCGACCTTCGCGTATCGGTGACGGATCGCTGCAACTTCCGCTGCCGTTACTGCATGCCCCCCGAGGGATTGCCGTGGCTGCCCAAAGACGAGCTTCTCACCTTCGAGGAGCTCGCCCGCGTCACCCGCGTCCTCGTCGAGTCCGGGGTGCGCTCGCTCAAGGTGACCGGTGGAGAACCGCTCGTGCGGCGCGATGTGCACAAGCTCGTGGCGATGCTCCGCGCGCTCGGCGATGACCTCGACATATCGATTACGACCAACGGGTATCTGCTGGGCAGGACGGCATCGCAGCTCAAGGAAGCAGGCCTCGACAGGGTGACCGTGTCATGCGACTCGCTCTTGCGTCACCGCTTCAAGGAGATGACTCTGCGCGACGCGCTGCAAGAGGTGCTTGAGGGCCTCGAGGTTGCAGCGGCCGAGGGCCTCACCCCCGTGAAGATCAACACCGTCGTGATCCGCGACAAGAACGAGAGCGAGGTGGTGGAGTTCGCTCGCCTGGCGCGGCGCACGGGGTATGAGGTGCGCTTCATCGAGTACATGCCGCTCGACGCTCAAGACAACTGGGACGCGGCGGGTGTCGTTCCCGGCGCCGAGGTCCTCGAGCGCGTGGCTAAGGTGTTTGCGCTCGAACCGGACACCGACGAGGAACCGGAGCCCGCCACTCCTTATCGTTTCGCAGACGGCGCCCCCGGACGAATCGGGGTCATTCCGTCGGTGAGCCAGCCGTTCTGTGACTCGTGCAATCGCCTGCGTCTCACTGCCGACGGTCAGTTGAGGGCATGCCTCTTCGCCCTCGAGGAAACCGACGTGCGCGGCCCCTTGCGCGACGGTGCAAGTGACGACGATCTCGCCGCCTTGGCTCGTGACTGCGTCGCGAAGAAGTGGGCCGGACATCGCATCGGCAAGGCCGACTTCGTCAAGCCTGCTCGCTCGATGTCGATGATCGGCGGCTAGCGCTCCGCCGTGAGGGCAACGGTCCACACCGCAATCTCCCCATCGGCTTTGGACATAGGCGATGCCATTGCGCGCGTCACCGCGCCGGAATGCGGAGGGGTGGCGATCTTCATCGGGACCGTGCGCGCCTCGGGCGCCGTTGTTGGGCACGAAGGGGACGAAGTGCAGCACCTCGACTATGACGCGCACCCTGACTTGGCAGCCACAAAGATCAGGGCGGTCGCCGACGACGCAGCGGGGCGCTTCGAGGTACGTCACGTAGTGGCAGTGCACCGCACCGGCCGGTGCGAGCTGTCCGAGCCCACCGTCGTCGTGGCAACCAGCGCAGCGCACCGGGCCGACGCTCTCGATGCGTGCCGCTACATCATCAACGCCATCAAGTCATCTGTGCCCATCTGGAAGCGAGAGGTCTACGAGGGCAAAGCTGAATCTGCCTGGGTCGGTGCCGAGGCCCCGAGGCGCAAGTGAAAGCACTCGTCGTACGCGACGAGAAAGTGGCCCTTAAGGAGCTGCCGACGCCCGAGCCCGTAGCCGACGAGGTCCTGGTGAGGGCCGCGGGCAGCGGCATCAACCGAGCGGACCTGTTACAAGTCCGGGGTGGCTACCCTGCCCCACCGGGGTGGCCGGACGACATCCCCGGGCTCGAGGTCGCCGGCACCGTGGCGGCCGTCGGGAACAAGGTGCTGAGAGTGAAGGTGGGCGATCGGGTTTTCGGAATCGTCGGAGGCGGCGGTCATGCAACCCATGTGCTTACTCGTGAGTCGCTCCTCGCCCCGGTCCCCGAGAACCTCGACCTGGTCACCGCGGGCGGCATCCCAGAGGTCTTCTTGACGGCTCACGATGCCCTCGTGTCCCAGGTCGGTCTGCGAGCGGGCGAACGGGTGCTCGTTCACGGCGTCGGAAGCGGAGTGGGGACGGCCGCCGTCCAGCTCGTACGCGCCCTGGGGGCAACCAGCATCGGCACTGCGCGCACCACAGCCAAACTCGAGCGGGCAGCAGAGCTCGGACTCGACGAAGGAGTAAAGGCGTCCGCCGACATGGCCCCAGAGATCGGCGAAGTGGACGTGGTGCTCGATCTTCTTGGCGGTGCTTACGTGGCGCTCGATGTGCAGGTCTGCCGGCCACGAGGCCGGATCGTGCTCGTCGGTCTGATCGCAGGAGGGACGGCGAAAGTGGACCTCGGCCTCGTCCTGCGCAAGCGACTGACCATCACCGGCACGGTGCTGCGATCTCGCCCCGAGCACGAAAAGGCGCTCGCGACCGCCGCGTTTGCCAAGAGCGTGGTCCCCCTCCTCAAGCGAGGGGCTCTGGCGCCCGTCATCGACCGCATCATCCCCCTGGCGCAAGCACAAGACGGGTACGACGCCATGAACGCCAACGAGACGTTTGGAAAGATAGTTCTCAGCGCGGAGGAGGAGTAAGTGGATCTCGGACTTGCCGGCAAGGTCGCGTGGGTCAACGGGGCCTCTTCGGGTCTGGGTCGTGCGTCCGCCGCCGCTCTTGCGGCGGAGGGAGCTTTCGTCGCGGTGTCGGCCCGCAGGGAAGACGAGCTCGCTGCGCTTGCCGGCGAGATCGAGAACTCAGGCGGGCGCGCTGTTGCGGTTCCTCTCGACGTCACCGACAGGGAAGCGATAGCCACAGCAGCGTGGCGTGTGGCCGACGAGCTTGGGCCCGTCGACATCCTCGTGGCCAACGGTGGAGGACCCCCGCCCGGGGGCTTCGCCGACTTCGGGGACGACGATCTGCACGCGGGCTTCACTCTCACGACGGCATCAGCGTGGCGGCTCGCCAAAACCGTAGTTCCCTCCATGCAGGAGCGCAAGACCGGCTGCCTCATCTTTCTCACGTCCGGCTCCACCAAGGAGATCATCCCGACGCTGCTGCTTTCGAACATGATGAGAGCGGCCGTCACCGCGCTGGCAAAGACACTCGCCAAGGAGCTGGCTCCGGACGGAATCCGCGTCCTGTGCGCGGCCCCCGGGCGCATCCACACCCCGCGCCTCGTTGCCCTCGACAACTCGGCCGCCGAGCGCGCCGGTACCGACGTCGAGCAAGTGAGGGCCAACATCACGGCGGGAATCCCCCTGGGACGCTACGGTGAGCCTGAGGAATTCGGCGAGGTCGTCGCGTTCCTCGCGTCTGAGCGCGCTTCCTACGTCAACGGCGTAACGGTGACCATCGACGGCGGGGCGCTCAACGGACTGCTGTCGTGACGGGAGCGCGCCGAGACCCTAGGAGAGCTGCCACGCGTCGCCGCGGATGATCGGGATGCGGCTTCCGTCTGCCCTGACGCCGTCGACGTCGACCTCGGGGCCTCCGATCATGAAGTCCGTGTGCACTTTCGACTGGTTTAGCCCCGCCCGTTGCTCCTCACCGGAGCCGGGATCGTGCACGTCTTGAAGGCACATCGCCAGCCCGTTGCCGAAAGCAATATGGCAGGTCGCGTTCTCGTCAAATAGCGTGTTGGCGAAAGTCACTCCCGTCTTGCCGACAGCCGAGGTGCGATCGACGAGAGCAAGCTCGCCGAGATAGCGAGCCCCTTCATCGATGTCCATTTGAGTCTCGATGACCTCGAGGCCCGCCGACGCGCTCACGCCGGTGATGCGTCCGCCCTCGAAACGAACCTCGAGGTCCCGGACAGTCACGCCCTCGGCCGGCAGGCTGAGCTGGCGTGTGGACCGCACCACCCCCTGCGTCCGGCTTGGGTCGGGAGTCGTGAACACCTCCTCGGTGGGCAGGTTCGGAACGTGCTCCTGACCCCAGCGAGTGGTGAAGTTGGCAGCGCGAAACAACCCGTGCGGGTTGAGGCCGACCGTCAAGTCTGTTCCCGGGCCGGAGAAATGGACCGCGTCGAGGTTCTGCGCGTTGAGGCCCTCGGCCCGCCGAACGAGCCGGGCCATGTGCTCCTTCCAGGCCGCCACGGGGTCGTCTTGGTCGAGGCGCGTCGCGCGGCCGACCGCCTCCCATAGGCGCTCGACGTCCGGCTCGCCGAAAACCGACGCGGCCCAGCCGTCGTTCGGATAGCCGACGATGGTCCACGCCACCGCGCCCTCGTTCACTTGCCTACCGTGCAAGTCGGAGAGCTCGAGCATGCGCGCCCTCCCAACCCGCGCCGGCGGCAGGTCCGAGAACAGGTCGGGCTCGGGGTCGCCCGTTATCGACACCAGAGCCCCGCGGTTGGCGGCGAGGTCCTCGGCGCGTTTGAGCGCGTAAGAAGGCGTGTAGGAGAGCACCTCATCGGCGGCGTGCTCGACCATCGCGCGCCGCACGTGCTGGTCGGTGTAAGCCACGTCCACCCTGCGGGCCCCGGCGCGGTAGGCGGCGTCTGCAACGGCGCGGACGAGCGGCGTGTGCTCCACCAAGCCCGTTACCAGCAGCTCTTGGTTCTCTTGCAAGTTGGCGCCGACGCGCACCGCCAGCTCTGCGTACCTGGCAAGTCTCTCATTGTTAGTCACGCGGGGGACGATACTTCACGTAACGTTTGATGCCGGCTGGCGAGGGGAGGAGGGCGCGGTAATGGCAACCGAGAAGCGAGTGGCACTCGTGACCGGGAGCGCGCGCGGAATCGGGCGCGCCATCGCAGAGAGGCTCGCCGGCGACGGCTTCGACATCCTCTCGGTCGACCTCGCCATCCCCGGCGATCCAATCGGAGCTGCGTACGCCGCCGACCTGACCACGCGCCGCGGCAACGAGTCCTCTGTGCAAGCGGCGCTCGACGCCTGGGGGCGTCTTGACGCAGTCGTTGCCAACGCCGGCGTCCAGCACGTGGAGGGGATCGAGGACTTTCCCGAGGACCACTGGGACTCGATAGTCGCCCTGCTGCTCACGAGCCCGTTCCTGCTCGCAAAGTACGCGTGGCCGGCCCTCAAGCAGTCCGGCGAGGGCCGTTTCATCGCCATTGCATCGGCTCACGGCCTCGTCGCATCCCCCTACAAGTCGGCTTATGTGTCCGCCAAGCACGGGGTCGTGGGACTCGTCAAGGCCCTCGCCCTCGAGGGCGCCGAGCACGGCATCACCACCGCGGCCGTCTGCCCTGGCTTCGTGCGCACTCCTCTCGTCGAGGATCAGATCGCCGCCCAGGCGAGGGCTCACGACATGGACGAAGACCGAGTGCTTAAAGACGTCATCCTGGCGCCGCACGCAGTGAAACGTTTGATCGAGCCGTCCGAGGTGGCGCACACGGTCTCGTTCCTGCTCGGCCCGGGCGGCCGCTCCTTTTCCGGAGCACCTGTGACGATGGACCTGGGATGGACGGCGCGCTAGGCACCGTCCTCGCCCTGCCCCCGCCGGATGTCCAGGGAGACTCAGCAGCGCGGCGCCTTGGCGGTGATCCAAAGGGCGCCCGAGCGGCGGCCGTTGCGGCCCCCACAGCTCGAGCTCGCCCAGGCTACCGCCCGCTACGGGCAGAGCCCGGTGAGTCTCCCGATGCGCCGTGGGTCACGCTAGCCGTCGCCTGCGACGCGAATCGTGCGGGGCGCTTCGTCAATCAGGATGACGTGCACCTCACCCGGACCGTGGACGCCCTGGACGAGCTCGTTCCCTATGTCGGCGCTCTTGGAGGGGCCGGTCACGATCACTACGTTGGAGCAGTCGGGGCGCTCGGCAGCGATAAGACGAAAGGCCTCCGCGGTGGTTGCGACGAGGCGCGCTCGTGGCGCCGCGCAGACGAAGACGGGGGGGAGCAAGCTCACCGCCCGGCCGCCGGGCAAGCTCGAGGCGAGGACCACCGACCCGGTCTCGGCGATCGCCCACAGGCAGGAGGTGACGCCCACGGCCGCCGCGGCCCAGCGCCCCCGGTTTCCGTCCGGCCATCGAATTACCTCACGCCCCTCCGCCTCGCAGGCGGGCACGAGCTCGTGCGGGATCGCATCCTCGTCGGTCACGAGCACCGGTCCCGGCCCGGCGGCTTCCAGGATGGAGTCGAGCACTGCCCGCAGCTCCGAGGAGGACGGGCCCACGAGCCGCGGGTGGCCTCCTATGGCGAGCAGCTCCGCGCAGAAACGTTCGGCACCATTAGGAACCGTCACGCTCCACTCGGCGATGTCGGGGGTCTCTTTTCGGGCCGAGTCGTCGAGCCGGCCGCGCACCGTCGCGATGAATTCCGCCCTGGAGGTCATCGCTTCTCCTTCGAGGAGGCGGAGCGCGTAAAACCGGGGAACGAGCGGCCCTTCGTCCAGCGGCCCAAAACCGGCAGTGGCAACCGTTTGAAAGAGCGCTCTCCCGTTAGCCGTCCGGCCAGCGAGCCCAGTGCCGAGAATGCGCCGTAGCGCCGCGGTCCGGCCCACGCCCGCGACCAGGCCGCATACAGCGCACGCTCGGTCACAGAGGCGTGACGAGCCGCGTAGTCGCGCCGCAGTCGAAGCAAGAGGTCATCGAGCGGGATCCGCACCGGACACGCCTCCGTGCAGGCTCCGCACAGCGTCGACGCGTGAGCCAGCTCGGCCGCCTGCGGAGAGTCGTGCAGCAGAGGATTGATAACCGCTCCGATCGGGCCCGAGTAGACCGGGTCGTACGCATGTCCTCCCACCTGGCGATAGACGGGGCAGACGTTGAGACAGGCGCCGCAGCGAATGCAGCGCAGCGCCTCCTGGTACTCGGTCCCGAGAATGTTGGTGCGGCCTGCATCCACGACGACCAGGTGCGATTCTTCGGGGCCGTCCGCCTCGCTAGCGCGCCGGGGGCCGAACAGCAGAGTCGTGTACTGCGTGAGCTTCTGGCCTGTGCCGCTGCGGCCGAGTAGCGCAAGCATCACTGCGAGCTCATCGAAGTTGCCGACGACCCGCTCCATTCCCATTACCGCTACGTGCACCGGGGGCAGCGATGTGCACATGCGAGCATTGCCTTCGTTGGTCACTATGCACAGCGCGCCCTCTTCCGACACCGCGAAGTTGACGCCCGAGATTCCCAGCCCGGCAGACAGGAAACGTTCGCGCAGCTTGGCGCGCGCGTAGGCCATGAGCGCGGGGGCGTCCTCGGGCAGGGCCCTGCCCTCCGACTGGGAGAACAACTCGGCGACGTCGGCCTTGGACATGTGGATGGCCGGGGCGATGATATGACTCGGCGGGTCGCCGGCGAGCTGAATGATGTACTCGCCGAGGTCCGTCTCGACGACGTCTACCCCGGCGCTCTCGAGCGTCTCGTTGAGGCCGATCTCCTCCGAGACCATCGATTTGGATTTGATCGCGCTGGTGATGCCCCTGTCCGTAGCGAGCCGCGCGACGTAGTCGGAGGCGTCGCGCGCTCCAGCGGCAAAGAAGATGCGTCCGCCGTTGTGCTCCCACGTCTCGGCCAGCATGTCGAGATGGACGTCGAGCCGAGATAGGACGGCGTCGCGTATCTCCGCGGCGAGGTCCTTGAGGCTCTCCGCGTCGGCAAGCGACTCGAGAACCGCCAGGCGGTTGCCGTCCGCGCGGCTCGTCGCAGAGGCCACGGCCGCTCTCAGCTTGGGATCGGCCAGAGCCACCCCGGCGCGGCCTGCGAAGCTCCCCGCGTAGTCGTAGCTACCCGTCATCCGCGCCTCTCTCGCCCGACGCCTGTGCCTGGTCGACTACCTCGGCGATGTAGCGGCCGGGTAGCCCGACGCCGCGCTCTCCGGCCCGGCCGGCAATCTGCATGAGGCAGCCCAGGTCCGACGCGCAGAAGAACTCTGCGCCCCGCTCGAGTGCATCGTCCACCTTCTCGTCGGCCATGGCCGACGAGAGCTCGGGGTAGCGCAGGCTGAAGGTCCCGCCGAACCCGCAGCAGCGCTCCGGGGCGGTCAGCTCGCGCAGCTCGAGACCCTCGATCGAGGCAAGCAGGCGGCGCGGCTCGTCCCGTTCTTTCAACGACCGCAGCATGTGGCAGGAATCGTGGTAGACGGCAACGCAGGGCTCGAGCATCCCTCGCGGCTCGGCCCCGAGGTCTCGGACCACGAAGGAGGCAAAGTCACGCGCCCGCGCGGATACCGCTGCGGCCCGCCCGGCCAGCTCAGAGCCCGAGAAGAGATCATCCCAGTGGCGCGCCAGCATCGTCGTGCACGATCCCGAGCACAGCACCAGAGGCCCATCGTCTTCGAGAGCGGGCAGGGTGCCGGCCGCAACCCGGTAGGCATC
This sequence comes from Actinomycetota bacterium, assembly GCA_038254435.1. Classification (GTDB taxonomy): domain Bacteria; phylum Actinomycetota; class CADDZG01; order CADDZG01; family WHSQ01; genus JBBSGD01. The sequence goes on along the minus strand of JBBSGD010000017.1, from coordinate 17,567 downwards.
CGCGGTGTGTCCCGAGTTGTACGCGGGCTGACCGCAGCACACCGCCGCACGAGGTTCATCGACCTCGCACCCGAGCCTCGTGAGCACGCGCCGGGCCGCGGCACCTGCGCCGGGGAAGAGTTGCCTTCCCAAGCACGTCGGCCACAGGGTGACCCTCAATCGAGCAACTCGTACGCCGGCAACGTGAGGAACTCGATGAAGTCATCGGCGAGCGCAACGTCTTCGAAGATAGCGCGTGCCTGCTTGGCCGGAGCCTTGTTGAATACCTCCTCGCCTACCGACTCCTTGATGCGCTCCAGCTCTTCGTCCTCTATGCGCCTGACGAGCTCCGCAGTTACCTTCTCTCCGGACTCGAGCTGCACCCCTTGATGCACCCACTGCCATACCTGCGAGCGCGAGATCTCGCACGTGGCCGCGTCCTCCATGAGGTTGAAGATCCCGGCGGCGCCGATGCCGGACAGCCACGAGGACAGGTATTGAAGCCCCACGTTGACGTTGTTTCGAAGTCCTTCCTCGGTGACGGACGAACCTTCGATCGACACATCGAGGAGCTCGCCGGCGCGGACCGAGACCTCGTCCCTCTGCCGCTCGAGCTGATTGGGATTGTCGCCGAGCACGGAGTCGAAGACCTCCTTGACGGGAGCGACCAGATCGGGGTGCGCTATCCACGAGCCGTCGAAGCCGTCGGATGACTCTCTCTCCTTATCTTCCTTGACCTTTGAGATCGCCTGTTCGTTGACGTCCGGGTCCTTGCGCGACGGAATGAACGCCGCCATACCTCCGATGGCGTGGGCTCCATGTGCATGACACGTCTTGACCAACAGCTCCGTGTAGGCGCGCATGAAGGGCACCGTCATCGTGACCTGGTTGCGATCCGGGAGCACATAGCCGCCTCGCCGGCGAAACTTCTTGATAATGCTGAAGATGTAGTCCCAGCGGCCTGCGTTGAGCCCAGCAGAGTGCTCCTTGAGCTCGTAGAGGATCTCCTCCATCTCGAACGCCGCGAGAACCGTCTCGATCAGCACCGTTGCACGGATCGTCCCCCGTTCGATGCCGGCGGTGTCTTGCGCCAGGTTGAAGACGTCGTTCCACAGCCTTGCTTCGTGATGGTTCTCGAGCTTCGGCAGATAAAAGTACGGGCCGCTGCCGCGCTCGAGCAGACGCGTGGCGTTATGCCAGAAGTAGAGGCCGAAGTCGAACAGGGAGCCCGATAGTGGCTGACCATCGACCAGGACGTGTTTCTCGGGCAGATGCCAGCCGCGCGGCCGCACGACGAGCGTTGCCGTGTCGTCTTCGAGACGGTAGGTCTTGTCACCGGCGTCTAGCTCGATGGTGCGCTCGATGGCATCGATCAGGTTCATGTGCCCGGTCAGCATGTTGCTCCAGGTCGGGGAGTTGGCATCCTCGAAGTCGGCCATGAAGACGCTGGCTCCGGAGTTGAGCGCGTTGATCAGCATCTTCTTCTCCGTCGGCCCGGTGATCTCGACGCGACGGTTGGCGAGGTCCGACGGCGCCGGCGCCACTTTCCAATCGCCGGCTCTTACGTCCTTTGTCTCGGCAAGGAAGTCGGGCGTGACCCCCGAGTCCAACTCGGCCTGGCGCTCCCGGCGGCGGGCGAGTAGGTCACGCCTCGTGGCTCCGAACTCGCGCTGAAGCTGCGCCACGAAGGCGAGCGCCTCGTCGGTCAGGATCTCCGCGGCGCGGCCCTCTACAGGTCCGCGCACCTCGACGCCCTTGATGTTCGCCACTGTCAGCGCCTCCCTTTGGCAATCGACATATCGAGCAGTTGCATGGGGTGATAGATGGGCATGCCGCGCCCCAGGTCCTGCAGATGGGCTCCGATCTGCAATGCGCAGCCTGGGTTGCCCGCCGCTATCGCTTGGGCTCCGGTGGTCAACAGGTTGCGGGCCTTTCGCTCGCCCAGCGCGCGCGCAGCCTCGGGCTGCATGAGGTTGTAGACGCCCGCGGAGCCGCAGCAGATCTCCCACTCAGGCGGCTCGACGAGCTCGAGCGAGGGGATGCCGGACAGCAGCGCACGTGGCTGGGCTCGCACGCCTTGCGCGTGCGCCAGGTGACAGGCGTCGTGATACGCGACCTTGAGGGGCAGCTCGCCCCGCTCCGCGATGGGCTCGTGCTCCGCCAGCAGCTCGCATACGTCCCGGACCTTGTCCGAAAACTCCGCGGCGCGCTGCGCCCAGGCCGGGTCGTCCGCAAGCAAGTGCGCGTAGTCGCGCATAGCCGAACCGCAGCCGGCTGCGTTGCCCGCGACTTGTTCGCAGCCCTCGAATGCTTCGATGGTGGCCTTGGCGAGGGACAGCATGCGCTCTTCCTCGCCTGCATGCAGGGCCAGCGCGCCGCAGCATCTCGGCCGGCGCGGCGCCAGCACCTCGAAGCCCTCCGCCGCCAGGACGCGGATCGTGGCGTGGTTGACGTCCCCGAAGAACACCCTCTGCACACATCCCTGCAGCAGTCCTACCGTGGCACGCCGGCGTCCGCGTGCTGGGGTCACCTCAGGCAGTCGTCGCAACGCCGCAGCCGGCGGGACGCCAGGGGCAAGCCGGTTCAGCATCGCGAGGCGGGGCGTTCGTTTCAGCAGCCCGGCCGTCTCCGCCGAGCGGGTGATGCCGCTCTTGGCCCCGAGCCACAACAGCGGCGCGAGCACCCGCAGCACCCCCGGTCGCATGAAGGTAGCAAACACGAACGAGCGGAAGATCCGCTCGGACGATGACCTGCGATGGTTGCGCTCCACCTGAGGGCGGGTGGCCTCTATCAAGCGGTCGTATTGCACACCCGACGGGCAGGCCGTAACGCACGCCATGCAGCCAAGGCATCTGTCGAAATGCTGGACCAGCGTCGGGGACATCTCGCTCCCCTCTTGCAGGCCTCGCTTCATCAAAGCGATGCGCCCGCGCGGAGAGTCCATCTCCTCGCCCCACAGCACGTAGGTAGGACACGTGGGCAGACAAAAGCCGCAGTGCACGCAGTCGTCTATGAGGCCCTCGTCCGGTGGCTTGTGCGGATCGAATGCCCGGATCGCCATCTAGATTCCTCCCACGAAAAGGCCCGGAGCCAGAATGCCCTCCGGATCGAACCGGTGCTTGACCGCCCGCATCACGCGCACCGAAGAGTCGTCGCCGGACGCCCACACGTCCACCTTGCGGCGCAGGCCCTCGGGCGCGTCGAGAACTACGCACGCACGCGGGGACAGACGCGCGCGGGCCTCCTCGATCGCGCCGAGGAGCAATCCTTCATCCGCCGGTGGAATCAGCAACCACGAGATGCCCAATGCGGCCCGGCCTACGAAGTCCGCACCTATCGACTCCGCCAGCTCGATCACTCTTGGCAAATCGCCCTGCAGGCCCGATACCCGAACGACCACCGCCCCCTCGCCGCGCTGACGCCCGGCAAGCTCGCTCCACAGCGCATCGTCGTCCTCTATCGTCACTGCCTCGAGGCCCGCTCGCGTGAGAAGGTCGGCCGCCGTCTGCGCACGCGCCTCGAGGCCCGCGCCGCCGAGCCGCATCGATACCTCACCCCGGCCACCCCGGTAGGAGACATCGATGCATTCGGGCTGCTGCTGGCAGCGGGTCAGCTCGGCCGCGCCGGCCACGAACGTTTTCGCGTCGCTCGAACGGCCCGTCACCGTGACGGTTTCGGGCGGCTTGGGATGCAGGCGCACGACCAGCTCTGCGATGAGGCCGAGGGTCCCAAAGGAGCCGGCCAGCAGCTTGCCCAGGTCGTATCCGGCGACGTTCTTTATGACTCTGCCCCCGGACTTTGCGATCGTTCCGTCTGCGAGGACCATGGTCACACCGACCACGAGATCGCGGGCCGCGCCGTAGCGGTGCCGAAGCGGGCCTGAGTCGCCGGTTGCCACGACCCCGCCGATCGTGGCGCGCTCTTGCTCTCCGCGCGGGGGATCGAGGGCAAGCATCTCGCCGCCTGCAAAGAACGCCTCCTGCGCGCGTGCAAGAGGCACGCCGGCCTGCAGGATCGCGGTGAGGTCGCGCTCGTTGAACTCGACGATCTCGTCGAGGGCGGTGGTCGACAGCTCGAGATCCGGCTGGCCGGCGTCTGAACCCCAGCCGTACTTGGTCTTGCCGCCCGAGAAGCGCACCGTCCGTCCTGCGGCGCTCGCGCTGCGCAGCATGTCTGCGGCTTCGGCCACCGATCCCGGAGTCAGAACCTCGGCGCTCACAGCCGCTCGGCGATCCCCGCTTGCTCGAGGGGATGCCGCCGGTAGATCCCCGGCACCTCCCCGCACAGCCTCGGGGTCGGCATCACTTTGCCGGGATTGGCCCGTTGCTTTGGATCGAACGCGCAGCGAAGGCGCTGGAAGGTGGCAAGGTCGTCGTCGTTGAACATGCGCGGCATGTGCTTTTTCTTGTCGAGACCGACTCCGTGCTCTCCGGTGATCGAGCCTCCCGCGTCAACGCAGGCGGTCAGGATGAGGCCGGCAACCTCCTCGGCGCGCTCGGCTTCGCCCTCGTTGCCGCCGTCGAAGCAAACGAGCGGATGGAGGTTGCCGTCTCCTGCATGAAAGACGTTAGCGATCTTGAAGCCATGTTCCTCGGATAGCTCGTCGATGCGACGTAGCACCTCGGGCAGACGCGTTCTCGGTATCACGCCGTCCTGCACGTAGTAGTTGGGGGCGACGCGGCCCATGGCGGCAAAAGCCGCCTTGCGCGCCTTCCAGATCAGCTCTCTCTCGCCTGCATCGTCGGCCACGCGTATGCCGGTTGCTCCATCACGGTTGCAGGTCTCCTGTATGGCCTCGAAGAGCTCGTCGCACTCGGCCGCGGGCCCGTCCAGCTCCACGATGAGGGCCGCGCCCACGTCGCGCGGGTAACCGGCGTTGGTAGCGTCCTCGCACGCCTGGATCGCGAGCTTGTCCATCATCTCCATGGCGCCCGGCACGATCCCTGCGGCGACGATGTCCGACACTGCGGTCCCGGCGTCGCCGGGGGACTCGAAGTAGGCAACCAGCGTGCGCTCGGTTTCGGGCACCGGCACGATGCGAAGCACTATGCGCGTCACGACCCCCAACGTTCCCTCGGAGCCGACGAAAGCGCCGACGAGGTCGTAACCGGGCCGATCCAGCTCTTTGCCCCCGAGCGTCACCAGGGCGCCGTCCGGAAGAACGACGTCGAGACCCGTGACGTAGTTGGTGGTAAACCCGTACTTGAAACAGTGCGCTCCACCCGAGTTCTCGGACACATTGCCTCCGATGGAGCACACGATCTGGCTGGAGGGGTCGGGAGGGTAGAAATGGGTGGGCGCCACGGCCTTTGACACCTCGACGTTGGTGACACCCGGCTCGACGACGACGCGATGATTCTGGACATCGACCTCGAGGATCTTGCGCATGCGCGAGAGAGCTATCACAACGCCCCCCTCGACCGGCACCGCGCCGCCGGACAGCCCCGTACCGGACCCACGCGCCACCCATGGAACCTCGAGCCTGTCGCACAGCCCCACCACGTCCTGGACCTCGCGCGCATCGTCCGGGAGCACGACGATGCGGGGGCAACCCTGGTACTGCAAGAGGCCGTCGGATTCGTAGGTCTTCATCGCGTCCGGATTGGTGACGACGCGCTCGGCGCCGCAGATTGCAAGTAATCCTCGGGCAAGCTCATCGCTCACGCAATCACGCCCCCTGTTTCGGTGCCGCCGTCGCCCTTACACAAGCATGCCCCACGCGACGAGCAGCGAATCACAGTCTCGCGCTTGCACGCGCCGGGAAAAGGGGTTATGGAAACAGGGCGGGGCGGCAAGGGTGGCCTGGCCGCGATTACAAGGGGGTTCCGTGATGACGGCACTGCTGGCATTCGAGCAGCTAAAGCTCCCGCTCGGTGGGGTCTTGGGCAGCACGCTTCTCGCCCTCCTTCCCGTAGCGGCCCTGCTGGTTATGCTGGCGGTCTTCCGAGTCACCGCGTGGCTGGCGGTGATCATCGGCTCCGTAATCACGCTCTTGCTTGCGGTCCTTGTCTGGAAAGCACCGTTTGTCGACTCCCTCAAGGCCTATTCGTTCGGCAGCCTGACGGGAATCCTGGCAGTCGACTGGATCGTTTTTTGGGGCGTCGTCATCTATTACACGCTCGTCGAAACCGGAGTCTTCGAACGCTTCCAGCGCTGGCTCATCCAGCAGGCTACGGCGGACATACGCGTCCAGACGCTGCTCATGGCGTGGGCCTTCGGCGCGCTGCTCGAGGGCCTCGTCGGCTTCGGCTATCCGTGGGCCGTGGTGGCGCCCATCCTGGTTGCACTGGGCGTCGTCGAGCTGGACGCGATCCGCGTCGCCGCCATCGCCAACAATGCGCCGGTGTCCTTCGGCGCGCTGGGAGCGCCGATCATTGCGCTCGCGACCGTGACCGGCCTCGAGATCAACGACCTTTCCGCCTCCATCGGAAAGATCGTCGCCATCCTGGCGCTGCTCCCGCCCTTCGTTCTCATCTATCTCGTGTCCGGCAAGCGAGGGCTGAGGGACGGATGGCCGCTGGCGTTGGTGGCGTCGCTTTCCTATATCGCGGGGCAGTTCCCAACGTCCCAGTTCCTCGGGCCCTACCTGCCCGATGTCATCGGCGCCATCGTTTGCTTCGTGGCCCTGCTGCTGTTCCTCAAGGTATGGCAACCCAAGACGACGCTGGGATACGGAGGAGTCGAGGTCGAAGGGGACCGCTCGGCCGAGCTCGCGGGGGAACCAATGCCCTTCGGCACGGTCTTCAGGGCGCTCATCCCCTTCCTGATCCTGATCGCGGTGGTCGTAGCATGGACCAACCCGAACTCGCCGTTGCCCGGCTACGTGGCGTTCGATCTGTCGGTGACTGCGGTGTCTTCGCTCTCGCACGCCGCCGCTCCCCTCCTTTTCGAGTTCAAACCCTTCATCGCGGGGACCGCCATCCTGGTGTCGTGGATCCTCATCGTTTTCTACCTGCGCCCGAGCGCAGAGCAACTGCGGAGCGCCTTCCGGCAGGTGGGCTCGCAGGTATGGGGCGCGCTGCTCGTGGGGGTCTTCATCTTCGGTCTCGCCTTCGTTTTCAACTACTCGGGCATGGCCAACTCGCTCGCCTTCGGGTTCTCCAAGACGAACACGTTCTTCATCTTGCTGGCGCCAGTCCTGGGCTGGATAGGAGTGGCCCTGTCGGGCAGCAACACCTCCACCAACGCGCTCTTCGGCGCCTTCCAGGCCTCGGTCGGAAAGATTCTCGGTTTCCCACTCTTCCTGCTGCCGTCTCTCAACTCCGTAGGAGCGGAGGTCGGCAAACCGGTCGCCCCGCAAACAGCCAGCGTCGGGGTCTCGACTACCAAGTACGTCCGCAACGAGGGTGCGGTCATCCGTCACAACATGGGATGGACGCTGGTGCTGCTCGGTTATCTGATCCTGATCGGGCTTCTCATCTACCTGATCGCACCGGGATTGATGTCGCCCTAAGAGCCTGAGCGATTCCCGGGCCGCCTGACCGCGCGGGCTTCGTGGTGCAAGTGCACATGGTGCAAGCCTGCGGGCGGTTGTTGCCCATTTACCGGCGGGAGGCGCAAGTTTGTGGACAAAGGTAGTCATGCGGATGGGGACACCGGTTCGCCGGCCGACCTGCCAGGTGCCCGAACCGGGCTTATGAGGGCAACGGCATCTCGCCTGCGGCTATCGCATTGCCGGCGCGCTCGGCAGCCTGCTCGAGAGCGGCAGCCGCCGTCTGCGGGGTGATGTCACCGGGCGCAGCGGCGGTGGTCGCGTAGAGCACGCCTATGCCCTCGGCGGCAAAACGCTCCCGCATCTCCTCATCCATTGGCGCAACGCTCCCGCCAACAGCGATCACCGGAACTCCATAGGCCGAGGCTCGCCGCGCCACTCCGATGGGAACCTTGCCTGCCAGGGTTTGCTCGTCGATACGGCCCTCGCCGGTTACCACGAGATCTGCGCCCTCGAGGATCCCGTTTGCGCCCAGAGCGTCGAGAGCCACCTCGATCCCGGGAGCCACGGCTGCGCCGGCAAAGGCCAGCAGGCCGAACCCCAAGCCTCCGGCGGCGCCGGCGCCGGGCTCGTCGCGCCACGAGTCGCCCAGAGCCGATTCGACGCAGGAGGCGAAGTGCGCCAGCGCGGCGTCCAGCTCCGCCACCAGCTCGGGCCAGGCACCCTTTTGCGGGCCGTAGACGGCGGACGCGCCCCGCTCTCCGATGAGCGGGTTGTCAACGTCCGTCGCCAGCACTACCTCGGCCTCCCGAACGCGAGCATCGAGGTCGGCAATGTCGAGGCTCGCGAGCTGCGCAAGAGCGGCTCCCCCAGCCTCAACAGGGCTGCCGTTCGAGCGGCGAAAGCTCACACCGAGCGCGGCCGCCATCCCGGCCCCGCCGTCGTTGGTGGCGCTCCCCCCGGCCCCAATCAGAAGACGCCCGGCCCCCGCGTCCAAGGCGGCCGCAATGAGCTCGCCGGTTCCGTAGGTGGTAGCCGCGGCAGGGTCGAGCGAGCCGGGCTCGAGCAGGGCGAGGCCCGACGCCTGGGCCATCTCCACGATGCCCGTCACTCCCGCGTCGTCGTCGACGAGCCCGAACGCGGCCTCGACCGGATCGCCCACCGGCCCCGTCACGCGGACGCGCGCGATCCGGCCTCTGCCTCCTGCCGTGAGAGTCCTGACCCAACCCTCGCCCCCGTCGGACAGGGGAAGCAGGTCGAAACGCGCATCCGGAAGCGCTCGCAGCAAGCCGCGTGCCAAAGCCGAGGCTGCCTCGGCCGCCGACAAAGAGCCTTTGAAGGAATCCGGAGCTATCACGATGCGCACGGCGCCCCCATTGCGGGCTGCGTTCCCGCCCCGACTGTACGCTTCGCCGCTGCCGCGCCCGCCATCCTCACCCCTCGTGCGCGAGCTCGATCCGTGGCTAACCGTGCATAGACCGGGGCTCGGTGGAAAAACACGTGTCCAGGGAGGTGATCACCGTGACCAAGGATCACGGACCGAGCGTCAAGGACGACGAGCAATACGAAGCCCTGCGCGAGCAGGGGGCCAGCAAGGAGAAGGCGGCACGCATCGCCAACTCCTCACGCAGCGCCAGCGGCAAGAAAGGCGGGAGCGCTCCCGCCTACGAAGACTGGTCGAAAGACGATCTCACCGAGCGAGCCGCCGCCATCGGCATCGAGGGCCGCTCGAACATGACGAAGGAAGAGCTGATCGCGGCCCTCCGCAATCACTGAGCTCAGCATGGCGGCACGGTGCGCACGTCAGAGTCCGCCGCTGAGGGCTCGGTAGTCGTCCCACGTGTCGATGTCGCGGGGCGGATCGAGATCGAGCTCTATCTCGTGCACCGAGGCGGGCGACGCGTCGAGCAGAGCCCCGGCCCCCCTGTCGCCGTGCACCCCCATGAGCGCGGCCCACGCAGACCTCGACGCCACGACCGGATGTCCCGGCACTCCCCTGTAGCGGGGTCGCACCACGGCGATCTTGCCGGTACCGAACGCTGCTAGGACCGCGTCGATCGCCTCGGGCGGCACGTAAGGCTGGTCCCCCAGGAATACCGCCGCGCCGTCCACGGACTCGTCGAGAGCTTCCAAACCTGCCCGCAGCGACGTGGACTGACCCGATTCCCACTGCTCGTTTACCACCACCCTGAGGCCGTCGCGGCGGCTGAGCGCCGCCCGCACCTGCTCCGCGTCGCGCCCCAGAACGACGACGACCTCGGTGAAGCCCCGCTCGCAGACAGCTCCTGCCGCGACATCTACAAGCGGCACCCCGTCGAGCTCGAGCAGCTGCTTGGGCTCACCGAGTCGCTGCGATCCACCCGCCGCCAGCACGATCGCCGCCACTGCCGGGGCCTTCGCGCTCACTTCGCCGAGGAGCGCCCGAGAAGGTTCTTGAAGAAGCGCCCGACGGCACTCATGAGTGCGCCAAATCCCACACTGAGGCCTTGCACGGGCTGGGCGGTCGCAAGGGGCGCGGGAGCCTCGCCGGGCGCGGCTTCGCGCTGGGCGCCGATGTTGCTTTCGAGGCAGTCGGCGAACTGCTTGCTGAGACGCTGGGAAACGTCCTGCATCATCCCGCGGCTCAGCTGCGCAGCCTGACCGGTGACGATCAGGTCCTGCTCCACCGCTACGTTCGTGCCCGAGTCGGTGGTAGTGAGCGTCGCGGTGATCGTCGCCTGAGCGGCGCCCTTGCCGCGCGCCTCCTGACCCTTGCCCTTGAGGACCATCTTGTGGGAGTCCTCATCGCGTTCGGTCAGCTCCACCCTGCCGGCGAACGACAGCGACACGGGGCCGAGCTTCACCGTCACCTTGCCCTTGTAGTTGCGTTCGTCCACCGTCTCGGTGAGCTGCGCCCCCGGCATGCACACGACCACCTTCTCGACGTCGAGCATGTAAGCCCACACTTCCTCGATCGGCGCCTGCACGTCAAAGGCGTTTTCGATCAGCACTTGTCCGTCCCCTTCCGTTGAGCATCCGATCTCAGTCGTGTATGGAGCCCCCGCGCGAGCGCAGGAACCCGGCTCCCCGTTTCCGGCGCACCGCCATGATTTCCGCGATGATCGCTACGGCTATCTCCTCGGGCCCTTCGGCTCCGATGTCGAGCCCCGCAGGGCCGTGGACGGGGCCGAGATCGCCGGGCGCAGGCTCGATCCCCTCCTTGCCAAGCTCGCCCAGAAGTCGTTGTAGCCGGGCTCCCGGACCGAGCATGCCCACGTAGCCTGCGCCCGAGGACAGCAGCGAGCCGAGATAGGCGCGGTCGCGAAAGAAGTTGTGCGACATGACGACGACGTTGGTCCGTTTATCGACGTGCGTCTTTGCCGCCACCTCGTCCGGTTCGCACACGATGAGCTCGTCGGCGCCGGGATAGCGCTCTGCAGTAAGGAGCTCGGGGCGGTCGTCCACTACGGTGACACTCCATCCCAACCCCGCAGCGTGCTCGACGAGCGGCACTGCGTCGTGACCGGCTCCACACAGCACCAGTCGCACAGGCGGCTCGATGACTTCGAAGAAGAAGCGCGCACCCTCTAGCTCGTCCATCTCGGATACCCCGGTATCGAGCGAGCGTGACGCGCGCCGCGCCGCGTCGGCGTCGAGGAACACGTTGCCGGTTGTCCCCTCGAAGCTTCCGTTCTCTGCCACGAGGAGCCGGGCTCCAACGGCAGTGCCCCTCGAAGCCTCGAGGGCGGTGGCGAGCACAACCGGCCGGCGCTCCTCAATGGCCAAGGTCAAGGCTCCGGCGACCTGCGCCGCGCGCTCTGCGGGCTCGATGAAGACGGTGATGGCCCCGTTGCAGCCCAGACCCCAGCCCCACACGACTTCGTCGTCCGCGGTGAGATCGTAATGCTCGAGGCGCGGTTGGCCGCTTGTCATCACCGTCCGAGCCACCTCTTGCACCTCGCCTTCGAGACAGCCACCCGACAGGTTGCCGGTGGCCTCGCCTTCTTCGGGGACGAAGAGCCGGGCGCCGGGACGGCGGTAGGTAGAGCCCGTGGTTGCCACGATCGTCGCCAGAGCGGATTTCTGGTTGCCGCGCGTCGAGGCTTCCATCGCCGCCAATACCTCGAGGGTCTCGCTCACCTGGGCCGCCTATTTCGATGGGGGCTGTTCGTACTATCTTAGAGAGCCACAAGCGGTGGGTGTTCCGCTCGTTGGACGAGAGGAAGGAGAGGCCGTTGACGCGCATCTCGATGACCGTGAATGGGGTAGAGCGAGAGGCCGAGGTCGAACCCAGGCAGCTGCTCGTCTACTTCCTTCGCGAGCAGCTCGGCCTTACCGGCACCAACGTTGGCTGCGACACCACTTCTTGTGGCGCCTGCACGGTCCATCTCGACGGCAAGAGCGTTAAATCCTGCACTGTGCTCGCCGTTCAAGCAGACAGGGGCGACGTCAAGACGATCGAGAGCCTTCAGCAGGACGGAGAGATGCATCCGCTGCAAAAGGCCTTTCACGAAAAGCACGCTCTCCAGTGCGGATACTGCACCCCGGGCATGATCATGGCCGCCCTCGGCCTCATCGAATCGGGAGCCGAGCTGTCCGAGGGCGACATTCGACTCGGCCTCGAAGGCAACTTGTGTCGCTGCACCGGCTATCACAACATCGTGGAAGCCATCAAACAAGCCGCGGGCGACATGCGTCAGCCCGCCGGCGCTTAGAAAGGGGGGGTCATGGCACAGACTGCGCAACGAACGCAAGCCCAAAAGTATGTCGGTGGCGGTGTTCTGCGCAAGGAAGATCCCGAGCTCGTGACAGGTCAGGCCACCTACACCGACGACATCACTCTTCCCGGAATGCTCTGGGTCATGTTCGTGCGCAGCCCCTTTGCCCACGCCAAGATCAACTCCATCGACCTCGCCGCGGCCAAGAGAAAGCCCGGCGTCGTGGCAGCGTTCTCGGGTACCGAGCTCGCGGCGGACTTCGGCGACGGCCTTCCGTGCGCGTGGCCGGTGACCGAGGACATCAAGATGCCCAGGCACCCGCCGCTCGCCACCGATGTCGTGCGCTACGCCGGCGAGCCCGTGGCGGTGGTGATCGCAGAGTCGCGCGGCCAGGCCAAGGACGCCTCCGAAGCAGTGGAGGTCGATTACGACGCCCTCGATGCCGTCGTCGACCTCGAACAGGCCTCGGCCGACGGAGCGACGCTCGTTCACGACGAGTTCGACTCCAACAACTCGTACACGTGGACGCTCGCCACCGGAGAGGTCGACAAGATCTTCTCCGAGGCGCCCGTGATCGTGAAGGAGCGCTACCTGCAGCCCAGGCTCATCCCCAACGCCATCGAGCCGCGCGGGGTCGTCGTCCAGCCCGTCCCCGCCCAGGACGAGTACACGATGTGGTCGGCGACGCAGGTGCCTCACGTGCTCAAGACGATGCTGGCGCTGGTGCTCGGTTTCCACGAGTCGAAGCTGCGCGTGATCGCCCCCGAGGTGGGCGGAGGGTTCGGATCAAAGCTGCAGGTCTACAACGAAGAGGTCGTAGTCCTGGCCCTCGCCAAGCGAACGGGACGCTCGCTCAAGTGGGTCGAAGAGCGGTCGGAGAACTACCTCGCGACCCATCATGGCCGTGGCCAGATCCAGGACATCGAGCTCGCCGCAGAAGAGGACGGCAAGCTTCTCGCGGTAAGGGCGAAGATCACCGCCGACATGGGCGCGTACATGCGGCTCGTCACTCCTGGCATCCCGCTTCTCGGCGGTTTCCTCTACAGCGGCGTCTACGATGCCAAGGCGTACTCCTTCGAATGCACCGGCGTGTTCACCAACCTGCCTCCGACCGATGCTTACCGGGGAGCCGGGCGGCCCGAGGCGACGTATGCCATCGAGCGCGCCATGGATGCGCTTGCGCGCCGGGTAAACAAGGATCCGGCGCAGGTGAGGCGCTTGAACTTCATTGCCCCCTTCGACGAGCCCTTCGAGTCGGCGGCCGGACTCCAGATCGATTCCGGTAATTACTCTGTCTCACTCGACAAAGCACTCGAGACAATCGGCTACGACAAGCTGCGCGCCGAGCAGGAACAGCGTCGCCAGAGCACCGATCGCATGCAGATCGGCATCGGCATCTCGACCTACATCGAGATGTGCGGCCTCGCTCCGAGTCAGGTCCTGGCGTCGCTGCGCTACGCGGCCGGGGGCTGGGAAGCAGCCACAATTCGCTGTCACCCGACCGGAAAGGTCACGGTGGTGACGGGAACCTCTCCGCACGGGCAGGGTCACGAGACATCTTGGTCACAGATCGTGGCGGATGAGCTCGGGGTGTCGTTCGACGATGTCGAGGTGCTCCACGGGGACACGGCGGTCTCACCGCTCGGCATGGACAGCTACGGCAGCCGCAGCCTCTCGGTGGGAGGCGTCGCCGTTCACTACGCTGCGCAAAAGGTGCTCGCCAAGGCGAAGAAGATCACCGCGCACGAGTTCGAGGCGTCCGAAGAAGACATCGAGTTCAGGGACGGCAAGATGCAGGTGAAGGGGGCACCCGACAAGGCGAAGTCGGTTCCGGAGATCGCTTTCTCGGCGTGGACGGCTCACAACCTTCCGGAAGGAATGGAGCCCGGACTCGAAGAGAACTACGTCTTCGATCCTCCCAACTTCACCTTTCCCTCCGGCGCCCACGTGTGCGCCGTGGAGATCGACACCGAGAGCGGCCAGACCTACGTCCGTGAGTACGTTGCAGTAGACGACTGCGGCACCGTGATCAACCCGATCATCGTGGAGGGACAGGTCCACGGCGGCATCGCGCAGGGCATCGCCGAAGCCCAGTACGAGGAGGCGGTGTTCGACGAGAATGGGACGCTGCTCACCAGCAACATGGGTTACTACCGGATCCCGTCGGCAGCAGAGCTGCCGAGCTTCACCACCGATCGAACGACCACCCCTTCGACCACAAACCCTCTCGGGGTCAAGGGTGTGGGCGAGGCGGGCACGATCGCCGCTCCCCCGGCCTTCATCAACTCAGTGATCGACGCGCTGGCGCCGTTCGGGGTGACGCACATCGACAAACCGGCGACTCCCGAACGAATATGGACGGCAATCAACGACGCGAAGGGAGACGAGTGATGATTCCCTCGGCGTTCGAATACGAGGTTGCATCCTCAGTCGGCGAAACAATCGACATGCTCGGGCGCTACGACGACGCCAAGATCCTCGCCGGTGGCCACTCACTACTTCCGCTTATGAAGCTGCGGCTGGCACAACCATCCGCGCTAATCGACATCGGACGGATCTCCGATCTGTCCTACGTGCGCGACGCAGGGGAAGAGGTCGCTATCGGAGCCGGAACCTGTCACGAGGATGTCCACTTCGATTCGCTCCTCACAGAGCACTGCCCGATCGTTGCTCACACCGCGGGCGAGGTCGGCGATCCGCAAGTCAGGCACCGGGGAACGATCGGAGGCTCGCTGTGTCACGCCGACCCGGCGGCCGACTTGCCGACGGTGCTTCGCACGCTCGACGCGCAGCTAGTGATCGAGGGGCCGGACGGGCAACGCATGGTCGCAGCCGCCGACTTTTTCAAGAGCCTCTTCGAAACCGACCTCGGCCCCCACGAGGTGCTTACCGAGATCAGGGTGCGCAAGCTAAAGGGTGCGGGCTGGTCGTATCAGAAGTTTCACCCGCGCGCTCAGGACTGGGCGGTCGTGGGGGTGGCAGTCGTGGAGAGGGACGGCGGAGCAGCCGTAGGCCTGACGAGCATGGGCGAGACGCCCCTGCGCGCCACCGGAGTCGAAGAAGCCCTCGCATCCGGTGAGCAGCCCGCCGACGCAGCCCGCCGTGCAACCGAAGGGACGAGCCCTCCCAGTGACCCGCTGGGCAGCGGCGAGTACCGCAAAGCAATGGTCGTCGTGTTCACTCAGCGCGCGCTCGAGGAAGCCTTGAGCCGCTGAAGAACGAAGCCTCCGGGAAGGGCGCGGCGCGCGCCCTTCCCTTTGCCACGGCTACCGAGCTGGCCGGCATGCTGCGCCACGAGGCCTACCTCGCCGACGAAGACCTTGCCACCGCGCTGTACCTATCGCTTGCCATGGGCAAGCCCCTTCTGCTCGAAGGCGAGGCGGGAGTCGGAAAGACCGAGGTCGCCAAGGTGCTGGCCCAATCACTCGGCCGGGAACTCATCAGACTGCAGTGCTACGAGGGAATAGACGTCGCGCAGGCCCTCTACGAGTGGGACTATTCGCGCCAGCTCATCGCCGTGCGCGCGGCGCAGACGGGCGAAGCCGGCGCCGGCGACTTGTTCGGTCCGGAATTTCTCGTCGAACGACCGCTCTTGGCCGCGCTGCGTCGCGGTGCGCGGGCGGTCCTTTTGATCGACGAGCTTGATCGCGCCGACGATGAGTTCGAGGCTTTCCTGCTCGAGGTCCTGTCCGAGTTCGCAGTCACCATTCCCGAGATCGGACGCGTAGCGGCCGATGACCCGCCCGCCGTGATCATCACCTCAAACCGCACGCGCGAGCTCCACGACGCGCTCAAGCGGCGCTGTCTGTACCACTGGATCGACCACCCATCTCTCGAACGCGAGGTCGCGATCGTCACAGCGCGCTCTCCGGGCGTTCCAGAGACCCTTGCCCGCGAGGTCGCCACAGTGGTCGAGAGGCTGCGAGGCATGGATGTCGCCAAGCGCCCCGGGGTAGCCGAAACCATCGACTGGGCAGACGCGCTCGTGACGCTCGGGGCCGAGCACCTCGACGATGGTGCGGCCCGCTCTACGCTTGGTGCCGTAGTGAAGGATCACGAAGATCTTGCCTACGTCCGGGAGCATCTCGGGCGGCTGCTGCCCGGCGAGGCGTGACCCAGACACTCGCTCCGCTCGTCGGCTTCTGCCGCTTTCTCAGGTCGCAAGGGCTTCCCGTTGGAACCGGCCGCATCCTCAACTTCTGCCGCGCTGCGAGCCTCCTCAGCCCCCTTACCAAAGACAGGCTCGCCCGGGCCGGCCGCTTGACACTCGTTGCACATCCCAGCCACGTGGCGCGCTACAACGAGCTCTTCGACAGTTACTTCGGGCGCGGCGCGCTAATGGAAACGCTGGCGAACATCGGGGCTAGCTTGCCGGCGCCCGAGGAGCCTCGCGACCTCCCAGAGCTGTCACCCGACGCGGACACGGGAGAGAAGACCGGGTGGAGATATGCCGAGGGCCGGCAGGGAGGCGAGGAGGAAGGCGGCGTGGTCGCGCTGATCGCGTCGCGCGCGGAGATCCTCAGGCACAAGTCGTTCGAGCAGCTCACCGAGGACGAGCGCCGCGCCGCGCGGAAGCTCATCTCGCAGCTCAAGCTCGGGCTGCCTACCAAACGCAGCCGGCGACTCAGAGCAGCGCGCAAAGGGCATCGCTTCGACGTGCGCCGCACTCTGCGTTCCTCCCTTCGCACGCAAGGCGAACCGTTTGCGAGGCAGTGGCGCGCGCCGCGCATATCACGGCGCAGCCTGGTCTTGGTGCTCGACATCTCGGGCTCGATGGAGCCCTACGCGCGCGCCCTCATCCAGTTCGGACACGCCGCCATGACGTCCGGGCGCCGGGTCGATGTCTACTGCTTCGGAACGAGGCTCACGCGCGTCACGCGCGCGCTGCGCGTCTCGGATCCAGGTCGCGCGCTGGAGGCCGCGGCAGAAGTCGTGCAGGACTGGGCGGGAGGAACGCGTATCGGCGATGCTCTCAAGAGCCTTCTCGACGGCTACACCTCGAGCGCCGCCGTGAGAGGGTCCATAGTCGTGTTGTGCTCGGACGGCCTGGAACGGGGAGAGCCCGATACGCTCGGAGCACAGATGGAACGACTGCATCGCCTCGCCTACCGCGTCGTGTGGGTCAATCCACTCAAGGGAAGCCCTTACTACTCGCCGCTTGCACGCGGCATGGCGGCCGCTCTGCCTCACGTCGACAGTTTTGTGGCCGGGCACAATGTTGCCAGCCTCGAGGACCTCGCCGCCCTGCTGTCAGAGCAGGCTTGACTCCTGCCCCGCTCAGGGTTCCTGCGAGCCGGCGCGCGCAAGGACGACCGGGAGCAGCAGCGCCAGCGCGGCCGCCCCTCCGGCAAGCGCCAGGGCCACGGCGCCGGCCGCAGGCACCGACGCTCCGAGCACCACCTCAAAGCCCGCTATCACCGCTCCAAGAGATGCGATGAGCAAGCCGAACCCCGCTCGGG
>JBBSGD010000016.1:0-40590 GCA_038254435.1 Actinomycetota bacterium | reverse complement strand
TTCTTGCGGCCCGTCGACTTCTTGCGGCCCGTCGACTTCTTGCGGCCCGTCGACTTCTTGCGGCCCGTCGACTTCTTGCGGCCCGTCGACTTCTTGCGGCCCGTCGACTTCTTGCGGCCCGTCGACTTCTTGCGGCGTGCCGTCGACTTCCTCGCCGTCGACTTCCTCGCCGTCGACTTCCTCGCCGTCGACTTCCTCGCCGTCGACTTCCTGCGTGCCGTCGACTTGCGACGACCCGTCGACTTGCGAGCGGCGGACTTCCGTCCAGTCGACTTCTTGCGTCCAGTCGTCTTCTTAGCCGCCAATCTCCGTCACCTCCTATTCGTCACGAGAAGACCTCCGATGGCCTTCTCCATCGAGCCGCATCCGCAACGCGTCGACACAACAACATCCAAACGACACGCTACGAACGCACATCCACTGCTTATTAGGCACGATTTAGGCCGTATGTTCAAGCACTAATTTGAGCGCGGACGATGATCGACGTTTTTGCAAGCATGCATGGGGCCCTTCTGTTGCTCTAGCACCCCCTGCGCTGTGCCCCGTCGAAGCTATGAAACAGCTCGCAGGCGGCGCAGCGTGCGTTGCTTACGAAGTCTGCGTCGCTCGCGTTCGGACGTTCCACCCCAGATGCCGAACTGCTCTTTGTTGTTGAGCGCGTACTCGAGACACTGCTCGCGCACAGTGCATTGCGCGCATACAGCGCGAGCTGCTTTAGACGACCCGCCGCGTTCGGGAAAGAAGATCTCTGGATCGACTTCGGCACAGCGCGCGTCAGATTGCCATTCGACCGGCTGCAAGAGCTTGGTTGTGATTCGCTGCATCCCCGGACCTTCCTTCCTCTATCCCCCGTTGACTCGAACGGTCGGTCAGTCCTCCAGGCACGAACCGCGACCGTCCAAATCACATTTTTGTAATTCTAGGCTTGTAATTCGATTGGGCGCAAGACCGCTGACCAGGCACTTTGCAATCGGGGGGGTCTAGGAGGCCGCAGGGTGGCCGATGAGGCCGAGCACGTCGGTGGCCACGACGCCGGGAGCGACGGGCTTTGTGCGGCTGCATGCGGCTCCTGCTTGCGCCGCAAGCCATGTGTCCTGCGGGCGCTCGAGGAGCATCACGAACGGAACCCTTGCAAGGCTTGGGTCTGAGGCCATGTCCATTGCGAGGCCGAAGCCGCCCGCGCTTCCCGTGTGCAGATCGATGACGACGACATCGGGCACTCTGTCGCGCAGCAGGCGGGACGCGCTGCGCGAGTCGGCGGTAGTGACCACCTCGATGTCCAGCGGAAACCCGTAGCGTGCTTCCTCAAGCACAAATGGATCACTGCTGACTATGAGAACGCTCGTGGCCGCCCTGGAACCACTTGGTCGTGCACTCGGCTCGTCTATGTCGATCACTCGGCGCCGGCTGCCTGCTCGGCCGTTGAGGGCGGCACGGAAGCCGTCCGAATACGATCCTCGATGGTGGACAGGAGCCCATCGAGGTCTATATCGAAGCCCGTGGTCATGGATTGCAGCTGGACCAGAGAGTGCACGAACGATGCCGCCGCAGTCTCGGCCTCGGACACCGTGTCCACCAGCACCATGGCGTAGTGCCTGGCGAAGCGAGCTCCGCAAAAGGGACAGCGCCCGGGAGCGTCTGACTCTGGTCCGATCTGAGCGAGCACGAAAGCGCGGCCACATGTCCCGCATCGAGCTTCGATCTTCATTGTCACGGGCGAGATCCTACGCCCGGTCTTCTCGTCTTCCTTGCCGGCAGCCTGAGCGCGAGCAAGAAGGCGAGAACGAAGGACGGCGCCGACGCGCCGATCGCCGCCAGCCATGTGGGAGGAGTGACGTGGGCCGCGCTCTGTGCGAACGCAATCCACCACTGCGGGCCGGTGGGAGCGATCCAATGATAGAGAGCGAATCCCGCCAGCCACGGAACGAAGGCCCCTACTCTCACGCCCCCGCTGTACCAGTAGCCGCCCCCGCGCCGATAGAGGTGCTCGACGTCGATGAAGCCCCTTCGGTTGACGAAATGGTCGGCAACGAGCACGCCGAAGAGAGGCACGAAGATCGAGCCAATAAGAAACAGGAACGACTCGTACCTGTCCATCGTCAGCCATGCGGCGAGCCCTGTTGCCAGCGCGGCTATCCCCAGCGCAAACACCGTCTGTGACAACTTGGGCCAGATGTTCTTGAGGCACAACGCGCCCGAATAGATGTCCGCGAAGGCTTCGTCCGTCTCACCCACCAACAGGCCCACGAGAAACAGAACTCCGGCCACCGAACCCCCGAACAGTGACAAGATCCCGGCCGCTATGCCTCCCGGGGAGGGATCTGCTCCCGCGCCGAGCACCAAGAGCGCGCCGAGCGCATAGAGCCACACGTTGGCTACGAGATACCCGCCGAAGGTTCCAAGGAAAGCAGACCGAGGACGCCCTGCAAAACGGTTGTAGTCGGCCACGAGCGGAAGCCACGAGATCGGCATCGCTATGACGAGATCGAGGGCCGAGCCGAAGGGCAAGCTTCCGTCACCCGCGCGTCCTAGTGCGCCGCCGATACCCGGCGAAGTCAGCACCAGCACCGTCACCACTGCCGATATCGCCACGATCACCCATGCACCGAAGCGCTCCATCCACACGCGCGTGACCCCGACCGGGCCCCACAGCGCGAGGCCCGTGCAGATCACCGAAGCTAGGCCGAGCCACAGCCAGCGCGCCGAGAACCCGAAGGCTTGCCGCGCCACGAGATCGGCGACATAGGACATGGCCCACAGCTCGACCGAAGTCCAGCCGATCAGCTGCAAGGTGTTGAGAAAGCTCGGGCACCACGACCCGCGGATGCCGAGAATGGGTCGAAACAGGACCATTGTAGGCACGCCGTAACGGGCGCCGGCCGTCCCGGCCAGGGCAAGCAGGCCGACCGAGATCACCGACCCGGCGACAATTGCAACAAGAGCAAGCGGGAAGCCGAGACCGGGCACGAGCAACGCCCCTGTGACAAGGACCAGCAAGCCGATGCCAAAGTCCCCCCACAGGACCGCCAGGTCGCGTCCTCGCAAGGTGCGGTGCCCGGCGGGCACCGGCTCAATCCCCCACTCGCGTTTGGTCTCTGGGGCTTCGAGCAGAGAGCTCACCGCGCCTCCCTTCGCAGGTTCTAACCTGACTCAGGTTCGAGGGGTCGCCTTCCGGCCTCTCAGCCCCGTATGGGGCTCCCCCGGCCTCTGATTACTACCTTGAGCCTAACGCAGACGGCTAGAGCTCCGATCGGACCTCATCGACCGCAGCCTTGATGTTGGTGAGCTTGGCCTTGGCCTCTTGCACGGAGCGCGTCTTGAGACCACAGTCGGGGTCTACGAACACCCTCTCGGGCGGAATGAGCTTGATCGCGCGCCGGATACCGTCGGCCATGTCCGCCACCGGCTCGATTACGTGGGAGTGAACGTCGGCCACACCCAGCCCGATGTGCTTGGTGAAGGCATGCTCGGAGAAATCGGTCAGGAGCGCATAGTCCGAGTTTGCGAACTCGAGATCGATCTGGTCCACGGGAATGTCGAGCATCTTGGGATAGGCATGGTGGAAATCCCCATAACAAATGTGCGTGATCGTGTGCGCGGTAAGGGGCGCCGTAACGACCCGCATAGCCTCGATTACGAGCTCCAGCTCGTCCATGCGAGTCGAAGCGGCGGGTTCGTCGATCTGAATGTAGCGGGCGCCCGCACGCTCGAGATCGAGCGCTTCATCCCTGATCACGGCTGCAAGGTCAAGAACGAAGTCGCGGCGTGATTCATAGTGCTCGTTGAAGGACCAGTCGCAGATCGTGTACGGACCGGTGAGCATCCCTTTGACCGGCTGCTGCGTGAGCGACTGAGCGTATTCCCACCACTCGACGGTCACCGGCTTATCGCGTTTCACCGGGCCGGTCGCTATGGGCTTGCGGTAGTACCGATTGCCGTAAGAGCGGACGAGCCCGCCGATCTCGAGTCCGGACAGCTCCTCGGCGAAGAAGGCGACCATGTCCCCTCGGTACTGCTCGCCGTCGACGATGAGATCGATCCCGAGCGAGTCTTGGAACTCCACCCACTCCTTGGTGGCGGCAAGCTCGAGCTCGCGCAGCTCGGCGCGCTCGATCTCGCCGCGTGCGTAGCGACCGCGCGCCTTGACTATGTAATCGGGTTTGGGCAGGCTGCCCACGGACGTCGTCCACAGCCCGGGACCGGTCAGCTCCTTGACCATTCAGCCATCAACCTTTCCTGTAGCCGCAACGAGAAGCTCCATCTTGGCGTGTGCTCTCTCACGAGGAAGGAACTCGAGTCCGCACGAGGGCGCGACCACGAGCCTCTCGGGCCCGAGCGCAGCGGCAAGCTCCGCTATCGAGCGCGCCAGCTCGTCTTCGTCCTCCAGCTTGGTGTTGCGGGCGTCGACCAGGCCCGCCTGTAGCTTCTTGTCCCCGGGAATCTGCGCCACGAGCTCGAAGTTCGCGGGGCCCGCCACGAAGTCGAGAGCAAAGACGGTGGCCGGAAGTGTGAACAGGTCGGCCCCCAGCCGCTTCGCGTCGGAGAAATAGGTAGCGAGGGTTACTTCCGCGCTGTCGATATCGGCGGTCACCACCTCGAGAGCTCGTCCGGCAAGGGCGAGGTGCTGGGGGACCTCGAGCAGAGCAGGCTCGTCGATCTGGATGTGACGCGCACCTGCAGCTTCGAGCTCGAACACCTCTTGCGCCAGAACCTGCGCAATCGCCATAACGAAGCGCTCGTGGTCGTTGTAGTGCTCGTCCACCGCCAGGTGGGCAAATGTCGCCGGGCCCGGCACGACGGCTTTGACAGGAGTGCTCGCCACCGAGCTGGCAAATCGCCACGCGTTTACCGACGAGGGGCCGCGCCATTCGAGGTTACCGGTGCAAACGGGCCGGCGATAGTAGACGTTGTTGTCAAAGAAGCGCAGCAGACCGCCGACCTCGAAGCCCGCCATGTTGCGGGCGAAAGGCGTGACGATGTCATCCCACCGCACCTGACCATCGGTCACCACGTCGAGCCCGGCCGCCTCCTGCTCGGCCACCACCGCTCGCACGAGGGCATCGAGAGCCTCGGACAGCTCGGCCTCGCCGGCCTGGCTGCGCTCGATCGCGTGCAAGGTCTTTCGGAGAGTGAACTCGTGCCCCTCCTTGGGCGGCTTCGGGTACGAGCCCACTACGCTGGTGACGATCGCCATCTTCATCCTTCCGTTCGACGCACGTGACAATGAGAACTGCCCCTCCCGGGCGGGAGAGGCAGTTTGTCACAAGACCCGCGCTGCACAGATTAGCCGGAGAAGGTCATCCCATTCTCACCGGCCGACGTTAGGCTCCTGCGGCAGTCCGTCGTCACCGACTAGTGAGACTCGCTGCAATGCTCTTCAAGGCATCCATGTCAGCACCACCTGATATGGAGATTTCAGTACTTCCGTTGATCACGGTCCGGAGAAAGGCAGGATTGGCTTGATCCTGGTCGCTTGGCGAGTCGGGGCTCTGGCATTCAGCGGGAAGTCCTTTCACGTCGCAAAGCGACAGACCGAGGGGGGGATCAGTCGACACATCGTCCGCAAAGAAACTCTTGACATCTCCCTCGTTCCACGGCTCCTCGCGGATCTCGATGTACGTCTGACGGACAGGGGCCTTAGAATCAAGGGACGTGAAAGTCAGTGACACGGCCTGTCCCTTTGGGAAAGAGAAACACGCGGCTACGGTCGACGCGTTGACTTCGGGAGTATGCGGCAACAGCAGTAGCTGCGACAGTGACGCGGCCGCTTGTCCAAGCCCGACCTTCCACTCGTCCGATAGACACTCCGCGGACCGTCGTCCGCTCCTCCCCCTAGGTCCAAGGAGTAGCCGAGACTTGACTTCTTAGATGCAGTGCCGGCGGGGACCTGCTTCATCGCTGAATCCAGCTGATCTTGCAGCGAGGCAGCATCCGCGAGTATGGGCGACCACGGGATCGAGCTCCGACTCTTGAGGCTAGCCCGCGTTCTTATCGGGGCCTGCACCATCAACCGGCAAGACCCCTCGACCGGGCGGTCAGATCTCTTCCCGACTAGAAGGACCCTTCGGTCGCCTGCCCTCACCGGGCCTTTGCCCTTGCGGCCCTAGAAGTGCGCGGAGTCGCCGCATGCGCAGCTTCCCTTGGCGTTGGGGTTGTTGATCGTGAACCCGGACTGCTGCAGGCCGTCGATGTAGTCGATCTCGGCCCCCGAAAGGTATGGAGCACTCATCTTGTCGACCCGAATCTCAACACCGTTGTGCTTCTCGATCTGGTCGTCGTCGAGCTTACGGTCGTCGAAGTAGAGGGCATAACGGAGCCCCGCGCAGCCACCCGGCTGCACCGCTACCCTCAACGCGTAATCCTTGTCGCTGTCCTCGGTGGGCACGTCGGCGAGCTCTCGCTCGAGGAGCTCGCTCACCTTCGTAGCTGCCATCTCGGTAATCGTTATCGGCACGGGCACGCCTCCTTGTGAACTGTCCCCAGGTGCTGGGCCTCCCACTTTATATGGAACCGTGGCGACTCCCTACCCATTCCGTCACTATGAGCACGACGGCGAGGAGGGCGACTCCCACGATGAACGGCCGAGCACGCCTCAGACCCGGAGGTGAATCGTCGAAGACGAGCGGAGCCAGGACGAGGATGGCCAGCCCGCCTCCCCCGAGAAGCGCGACCGTCAGTATCACGACGTGGATCAGGCCCTCCGGCATCAGTGTGAGGTGGTCGAGGTGAAGCAGAAACCGTCGGAAGCGAGAGCGGGGACGGCGGTCGACCCGAAAGACCCGAATTCGGGAGCCATGCAAACAAGCTCCTCGCCCACCCCGGTTACGGCTCCGAGGAGCTCCGGGACGCTGTGAGTGAAACGCAGGTTGGTTAGCGGCTCGGCAACCTGACCGTTGCGGATGCGCCAGGTTCCGTCCCTGGTCATCCCGGTAAGAAGTGCCAGCGGGCGATCGAGCACGTTGACGTAGTGAAAGCGTGTGACGAGCACTCCGTCGGTTACCGATGCGGTCAGCTCGTCGATCGATTTGTCACCCGGCTCCATCACGACGTTGAAAGCGTAGGGACCGAACTCGTCGGAGCCGGATGCGTGCCCGCTCGAGACACTTCCGAGAGCGCGTGCCGTGCGCCGGTCCGTAACGGGGCCGATCACACGCCCCGCGTCGATTATCACCACTCTCTTCTTGGCGACCCCCTCGAAGTCGAACCCGATCCCCACCGACGCACGGTGCCGGGCATCGTCGGCAATGGTCACGCTGGGAGCGGCTGCCCTTTCGCCCATGTGCTCGGCCAGCCAGCTCTCCTTGTCGATGACCTGCTTTGCCCCAAAGCCGCTGTAGGCAAAGAATTCGAGAAGCGTGCCCACGGCGGGAGCCTCCAGCACAACCGTGTAGCGTCCCGGAACAAGCGGGATCGCTTCCGAGGACGTCTTCGCCTTGCGCGCCGCGGTCTGCGCAACGTGCTCGACGTCGAGCACGGAGCAGTCGTGAGACGAACCTTCCCCCCATCCCGTTGCACCGCTTAGGTCGACCAGCGTCGTAGCCGCGCAGCGCGAGAACCTGTCGTAGCAATCGACGCCCTTCGAAGACAACACTGCGTAGGCGTGCGAGCCGGTTTCGTAGAAGCCCGCCACCGAAGCACCGGGTGCGGCCGCCAGCATGGTGCCTACCCTCGCCGCCCTGTCCAGCGGCGTAGAGCCGGCCGTTTGCTCGTCGTAGCGTTCGATGGGTCTTGGCGAGCCGGTCTCCTGCGGCGAGGTAAGCCCGGGCCATTCCTCGTCCGGCGGCACACAGCGCGCCGCCGCCAAGGCCCTGGCGCCCGCGCTCAGAAGATGCTCCTGATGGAGCTGGTTGGTCGCGGCAGAAGCAATCCTGTTGTCCACGGCGACCTTGACGGTCGCCTGCAGCTCCCGCCGAGATGTGTTCTGGATGATCTGCGAGGACGCGAATCGGGTTAGCCCGATCGAGGAGGAGGAGAAGACGACCTCCACTCCATCGGCGCCGTCAAGGCCGAGAACCGCTTCGACGGCGCCGCGTACCTCCTCGTGCGACGGAAGTTCGCCGCTGCGGATCGGGCGAGTCATCGAGACACCCCAGTCGAAACGCCGCGAAAGCGTGTCGGGGCGGTACCGTGGCCGACGCGCATCGTCTGCCCGGGCTGACCTTTGCCGCAGTTGGGTGTTCCCCGCATCGCCCAGGCCGCGCTGCCCGCGACCGCGTCACAAGATCCCCAGAACTCGGTGGTGATTCCCGTGTAACGAGGGTTCTTGAACATACGGGTGAGCCGGCCGTTCTTGATCTCCCACGCGATCTCGCAACCAAACTGGAAGTTCTTGCGCTTGTCGTCTATCGACCACGACCTGTTGGTCGCCATGTAGATTCCATCGTCTACGTCCGCCAGCAAGTCCTCGAGCGAGCCCTCACCCGGAAGAAGATTGACGTTGGTCATCCGGATGAGAGGGAAGTTCTCCCATCCTTCGGCTCGCATGGTGCCGTTCGAGCGAACGGCTCCGATCTTCCCGGCAGTCTCGCGCGATGTCTGAAGGCCCACGAGCACGCCGTCGCGCACCAGATCGACGCACTGCGCGGCAACACCCTCGTCGTCGTAGGCGAACGTCCCGAGGCCCCCTGGGGCGGTGGCGTCGGAGGTGATGTTGACGGCCTCTGAGGCGTATCGCAGTCGTCCGATGTCTTGCAGCCCGACGAATGACGTGCCCGCGAGAGCGGCCTCCATGCCGAGCACGCGATCCAGCTCGGTGGGATGGCCGACCGACTCGTGCAGCTGCAGCATGGTCTGATGTCCGTCGAGAACGAGCGTGGTCACCTTCGCCGGGCACTCGGGGGCTTGGAGGAGCGCCACCGCTTCCTCGGCCGTAACCTCCGCATGCGAGGCAAGGTCCAAGTCCTGCAGGATCTCGTATCCGCCCGTGTTGAATCCACCGCGAGACGAGCCTGGGTAGGACCGGCTCTGCACCTCTCCGTCGCCCACGGCCGTCGCTTCGATCCCGCCTCCGGTCTGCAAGATCGTCTGGTCTATGAGCGCGCCCTCGGTGGACGCGAAATACGTTCGCTGGCGAAGAAGGTCCATCGCACCTCTAGCCGAATAAACGCCGGGAGTCTTCATCATGAGCTCGGTAGCAGAGGTCAGGAGCCCCACCCTGTCGTCGATGGGAACGGAGAAGGGGTCGCGCCTCTGCGGGGTGGTGTAGGAGTCCCTGTGTACCGGCTCGTCAACCAGCTCGACGGGCCGGTTCGTAAAGGCGGCCGAGGCTCGGGCCACTTCGACCGCGCGCCGGGCGACAACCTCTACCTCGTTCGCCTCGAGGCTCTGGGACGCCGCGAAGCCCCAGGCTCCACCCGCCAGCACCCGGACGCCGAATCCGATGGCCTCCGAGGAGTCAAGAGACTCGACTCGCGGCCCCCTCACCGATAGGGACTCGGCCGCCGTGACCACTATACGGACGTCCGCGTAGGACGCGTGGGCGGCCGAAGCCGCATCAAGAGCTTGGTGCAGGTGTTGCTGCATCGCACCACGCTACACGCCCGGGCCCGTATTGCTCCGGTTGGGGTTTCCGTCGTTCGCCGGGGGCGATAACTTCCCACTATGGAGCTTCAGCACCGCTATCAGCTCGGACCAGAGATCGGTTCCGGGGGCATGAGCACCGTGTATTCAGCAGAGGACACGCGGCTGGGTCGCACGGTGGCCGTCAAGGTGCTGAAGAGAGAGCTGATGAGGGACGAGGAGTTCACCGAGCGCTTTCGGCGAGAAGCTCGTTCGGTGGCGCGCCTTTCTCATCCAAACATCGCCACGGTCTACGACTACTGGGCCGAAGACGACATGCATTGCATAGTGATGGAGCTCGTTCAAGGTCGCGATCTCGCCGAGGTGCTGGCTGCCGAGTCGCGCCTTGCACCCGAACGCGCAGCTCGCATCGCGGCCCGTGTGTGCAGCGCCCTCGACAAAGCCCACGCGGCAGGAGTGGTGCACCGCGACATCAAGCCGGCAAACGTGATCGTCGGAGCCGGCGACGAGGTCAAGGTCACCGACTTTGGGATCGCACGCACGCTCGGAGACGGCACGCTCACCTCGGCAGGCTCTCTCGTGGGGAGCCCCAACTACCTCTCCCCGGAGCAGGCAACCGGAGCCGGCATCGGACCGCAGTCCGACCTGTACTCGCTGGGGATCGTCTTCTTCGAGATGCTGACCGGCACGCTTCCCTTCACGGGTGACTCGGCCCTTGGCATCGCGCTGGCCCGGCTCTCGGCCGAAGTGCCTGCTCCCAGCGCCGTCGATCCCGAGCTGCCGGGCTGGGTGGACGACGTCACCCGGCGCGCCACGGCCCGCCGGCCCGAGGGGCGTTACCGGAGCGCTGTGGACATGAAAGCCGACCTGGTGGCTCCGCGCGCCGAGCCCGAGCACACTCGCCGAGCTGCGCTCGAGCCGGCATCCCAACCGCCGCCGACCAAGCCCACGGGGCGCAAGCGAGCCGTATTAGTCGGGCTCGTCCTCGGTCTCCTTCTCGCCGCGGCAGCCGCCTACTTTGTCCCTCAGCTCCTGTCCGGCGGCAGCGGCAACACGCCTTCGGCCGGGTCCCGGGCCTCCGGCGGCGCCTCCGGTCACGGCTCGCCCGGTAATCACGGCTCCAAAGGGGGCGGCCAAACCTCCCCCAGCAGCCCCACTCCGCTACCCGAGCAGACGCTTGCGCCCACGGGCACTCCTCCGCCCGGCTCCTCGTCCGAAGCACTCCGGAGCGGGGTCATCGGCGCGCCCGCGGACCAGGTGGCCGACATTCTGAGAGGTGAGGGTTACTACGTGATCCTGCAACCCATCACGTCGACCGAGCAGGAGGGCACCGTCGTCGACACCGACCCACAGACCGGAGTTCCGCTAGACAGTGGAGACACCGTGACGCTGCAGGTCTCCGCCGGCAGCTCGTAGCCCCAAACTTCGAGCGAGCCGGCCACGCCAGAGACCAGGACCCGGATCACCCGCCACGTAACGGCGCGCCCGGGCGCGCGAGCAGACGCCGCATCGCACCATCGAGGCGCACGCGCTCGAGCGGGAGGAAGGCGCACAGAAGGCACAGAACGTGGGGCCAGAACATGATCGAGATCGCGGCGTAAGTCACTACGTGAAAACCTGCCGCGGCCACCAGATAGGCACGCCCCACCCGGCCCCTTACGAGCAACAGGGGCGAGCACAGCTCAAAGATTACGGTCCCGTATTGGGCAGCCACCAGAATGCCCGGATGGTCGAGAAGAGGTGTGGCAAGAAACGTTCCGCGCTGAAGAATGGCGCGCTCCAGCACCGCGCTCGACGGCCATCCGAAGCCGCCGAAGCGGAGTTTTGCCCACAGCGACAGGAAGTAGGTAGCCACCACCGCCAGCTGGATACAGCGCAGTGCCCAGCCGGCCGCATCGCTGGGAGTGCGCTGGCCGAGCCGGGCACGTCCGACGGTTGGCAAGACCGCAAGAGCCACGAGAAACGCCCAGCGATCGTGGTCGACCTTGCCGTAGGAGAAGGCGATGACCATCCACTCCGAATAGAGGGCGAACACCGCCCAACCCGCGGCACGCGGCCAGCGGCCCGTGAGTGCCGCCCCCGCGCTCAGCAGCAGCGCAATCTCGACAACGGACGTAAGGAGAGGGGTCGGAGTCGGCAGATGCAGCAGCCGTCCGACGAGAAGCGGACGGTACAGCTCTCCCGCCACCGACCCGTGCGCGGAGACCCACGGACGCAGGCCGAGGACGTCGATGAATACGAACGCGTAAGCCGCTACCCGAAACGCCGCCACCCGCCCCAGCGGAAGTGGAGCAAACCACCACACAAGAGCCCCCCGAGCGCGCCCGGTGAGCGACCGTGCCGCGCTCGAGTCACTCATCGGACCACCACGCGATCGCGCGCGCGCGCTCGCCTGCGAGACGGCCCCCTCGAAGGCTCACGACGTGCTCCTTCAGGATCAGCCTTCGAAGCGGCGTGCGGTCGGCATGAAGTCGCACGTAGCTGTTCCTCAGGAGGCTCAGCAAATCGGCAAGCGCCGTGCGATGCGCTTCCACCTGCTCAGCGAGCTCTACCGAACGCAGGCCCATCAAGCGAGGGGGCAGCGAGAAGCGCCGGCCTAGCTCGTCGATTGCGGTGACCGAGAAGCTCGAGTACGTGCTGCTGGGCTGCGCGCTGCCCGAGTACTGGCTGAAGGGAGCGAACGGCCACTCATCCGCCGTGCCCCAGGCCGCTCCCGCCAACAGCGCGCAGGCAACCGCGCCGCCGGCAACGATCCTCGAACGGCGCCGGCGCGCGCTCAGCATCCTCGGCTACCCCGCGCGCACGCCGCGCGACAGGCGCGCCGGCTCCACCTCTGCCGGCCTCGCGCGCGGCGACAACCACGCCAGTCCGGCCGGTAGGTGCAGGCGCTCGAGACGGAAGAACGCGCCGAGGCAAACCACTTGCGGCCAAAACATGATGCCGATCGCAAACAGGTTCATCGTGTGAAAGCCGAGGGCAATCAGCGCATAGGTGCGGCCGATCCGTCCTCTGGCGAGCATCAACGGTGAGCCCAGCTCGAAGGCGAAGGTCACGTACTGGAAGAAGACGAACACCCACGGTAGATTCCTGAACGGGTCTGAGAACATGGTTCCCCTTCTGAGCACCGCCCGCATGGCGGTAGCCGAGCTGACCCAGTCGAGCCCCCCGTAACGGATCTTGGCGATTACCGACATGAAGTAGACCGCGACAACGGCGATCATGATGAGCCTGAGAGCCCAGCCGGCAGCCTGCGAACGTTCCTTGTCGCCCCAGCGAGCGAGACCCGCAGTCGGGAGCACCGCCAGGGCGACGAGCAGCGCAAAGCGATCATGGTCGACCTTGCCGTAGGAAAAGGCAATGAACTGCCATTCGAGGTAGAGAAGGAAGACTGCCGTGCCGGCAAAGCGCGGCCAGCGTCCGCTTGCGGCGGCCAGCGCCGCCACAACGAGCATCACCTTGACCACGGTTACGAAGCCCGGCGTGGGAACCGGAAGGTACAGCACTCTCTCGAACATGAGCGGATGCCACAGCGACGCCGGCACTGTGCCGTGGTCTGCCACCCACGCCCTCATGTACACGACGTCGAGCACGACGAAGAGATAGATTGCCGTCCTGAGGACCGCTATCCGTCCCCTTGGCATGGCAGCAAACAACCAGGCGCGGGTCGCCCCTGCGATGTTCACGATCTCGTCCACCGGGCGCGCTCGGAAGTCTCGATGTCGATGGCTCGTCCCCCCTGTAAGAGATACGTCTTGTACATCAAGCGAAGCGCGTCGGGGGCCTCGGCCCCGGGATCAAAGGTCGCGTAGGCGTTCGCCAGCCTCGGCAAGAGTCTGTTTACCGGAACCTGCAGCAGGCCGAGCTGTCCCTCGATCTCGGCGCGCCTGAGGCCGAGATCGGCGAACAGGATGGGCTTCCAAGGTCCCGAGCCGGTGCGGCCCTGCAGGTAGGGCACCGAGATGCGGCCGTTGGGCGGATCCGCGCGCGCGTACTGATGAAACGGTCCGATCGGAAAAGTGTCGTCCGTTGCCCCCAAGCTGCCCCACACGATGGCGGCAAGAAGCCCTGCCGTGGCAAGGCCGCGCCACAGTGCCCGAAGGCCGTTCACTCCCCTCCCCTCATTGCGTCACAGGATACGTTCCCCGCGCGCTGTGACTAGGAGCCGGGGTCGACCGCCGTCTCCTCCGAGCCCCTCCGGATGACGTCCTCGTCGTCGGGATCGGTGACTGCCGCGTCGTTGACTCTCTCGGCGGACTCCTCGAGGATGCCTCGGGCGGCGCGTCGCGCCGAGCTCTTGTCCCCGGCCGCGTCCGCGTTTCCTTCTGCGCCGGTGAGCATCTCGCGGGCGCGGCGGCGGACGCGCTCTTCTTCGGAGTCGCCCGTCACTCGACCGTCCACACGTCGCCGCCGGTGAGCAGCTTTGTCAAGTCCCCGCCGCCCTGCTTGTCGATGGCGTGCGCAAGCTGATGCTCGATCCCATCCGAATAGAGCGGGCGCTCGACGTCTCGAAAGACTCCGAGCGGCGTCGGCGACGAGGGATTGGCAGCAAGGCGCGACAGCGCAAACGCGAAGCTTGGATCGTCGCGCTGCTCGTCGTGCACGACGAGTGCCTCTTCGCCCACCTCGGCGACATCGACGATCTCGAGCTTGCCGGTCGGCGTCGCCCGCACTCCGTGCTCGCCATCACGGCCGAAGCGAATGGGCTTACCGTGCTCGAGGTAGATGCGGTTCTGAGAGCGTCCTTCTTTACCGGTGAGCCCGAGGAACGCGCCGTCGTTGAAGATCACGCAGTTCTGGTAGATCTCGAGCAGCGCCGTGCCGCGATGCTGTGCCATACGCCTGAGCATTTGTGGCATGTGCTTGCGGTCGATGTCGATGGCACGCGCCACGAAGCTCGCCTCGCTGGCCAGCGCGAGTGACACTGGATTGAAAGGCTGCTCCAGTGAGCCGAAAGGCGTCGACTTGGTGACCTTGCCCTTCTCCGAAGTGGGCGAGTACTGGCCCTTGGTCAGCCCGTAGATCTGGTTGTTGAAGAGCAGGACCTTGAGGTTGACGTTGCGCCTCAGCGTGTGGATGAAGTGATTGCCCCCAATGCTGAGCGCGTCGCCGTCGCCCGTCACGACCCACACCTGCAAATCGGGCCGGGCCGTGGCAAGGCCTGTAGCGATGGCCGGCGCGCGTCCGTGGATCGTGTGCACGCCGTAGGTGTTCATGTAATAGGGGAAACGAGCCGCGCAACCGATGCCCGACACGAACACGATCTTTTCCCGCGGCACGCCGAGCTCCGGTAAGAAGGCTTGAATGGCGGCAAGGATCGCGTAGTCACCGCACCCCGGGCACCATCTGACCTCTTGGTCCGAGGTGAAGTCGGCGCGCGTCAGCGTCGGAGACGCCACACCTGTCGCATTTGCCATGTCAGATCAGCTCCGCAAGTCGCTCTTCGATCTCGACAGCCTTGAAGGGCTGCCCCTGTACCTTGTTTATCGGTATCACGTCAATGAGGAACTCGGACCGTATGAGCTTCGCCAGCTGGCCCGTGTTCATCTCGGGCACCACGATGCGATCAAAACGCCTGAGCACCTGCTCGGTGTTGCGCGGGAACGGATTGAGATTACGAAGGTGAGCGTGAGCGATCTTGCGGCCAGAAGCCCGCAGCCTGCGGCATGCGGCGACGATCGCGCCGTAGCTGCCACCCCAGCCCAGCACGAGGGTGCCCGAGTCGTCGTTGCCGCGCCACTCGAGCGGATCGACGTCCTCCTCGATGGCTTTCACCTTGGCGTGCCGCAGCAGGGTCATCAGCTCGTGGTTCTCGGGATCGTAGGAAACGTTGCCGGTAGCGTCCGCCTTCTCGAGGCCTCCCAGGCGGTGCTCGAGCCCTGGGGTGCCGGGGATTGCCCACGGGCGCGCGAGCGTTTCGTCGTCACGCAGATAGGGCCAGAAATCCGGCCCCGCGTTGGGGCGCGACGCAAAGCGCACCGGCATGTCGGGAAGCTTGCCGAGAGTGGGGATCCGCCACGGCTCGGCTGCGTTGGCGATGTAGCCGTCGGACAGCAGGATCACCGGCGTCATGTACTTGGTAGCGAGGCGCGCCGCCTCGAGGGCTGCCCAGAAGCACGACGCCGGGGAATAGGCGGCGACGATGGGTAGCGGCGACTCGCCGTGACGTCCGTACATCGCGTGCAGCAGGTCGGATTGCTCGGTCTTGGTGGGCAGGCCCGTGGAAGGTCCGCCTCGCTGGATGTCCACGATGATCAAGGGGAGCTCGAGCGCGATGCCGAGCCCGATCGTCTCCGCCTTCAGATCGAGGCCCGGTCCCGAGGTAGTTGTGACGCCGAGATGCCCTCCGAAGGCGGCTCCGAGCGCCATTCCCACGGCGGCTATCTCGTCTTCGGCCTGGACCGTGCGCACGCCGAAGTTCTTGTGCTTGCTGAGCTCGTGGAGCACATCGGAAGCCGGGGTGATCGGATACGAGCCGAGAAACAGCGGAAGGCGAGTCTGCACGCTGGCGGCAAGAAGCCCGTAAGCAAGGGCCTGGTTGCCGGTGACGCGCCGGTACTTGCCCGGAGCCAGGACCGCGCGCTTTACCTCGTAGGCGGACAGCTCGGCCGTCTCGCCGAATGCATGACCCGCTTTGAGGGCTATGACGTTGGCCTGGGCGATGGAGGCTTTACCGGCGAACTTCTTTTCGAGCCATGCGATCTGCGTCTCGAGCGGCCGCCCGTACATCCACGACAAAACGCCGAGCGCGAACATGTTCTTGGCCCGCTCGGCCTCCTTCTTGGTGACGCCGGTTTCCTTGACGGCCTCAGAGGTCATCGAGCTCATCGGGATTCTGAAGACCTGATAGGTCTCCTCCAGGGAGTCGTCCTCCAGGGGGTTGGCCTCGTAGCCTGCCTTGTCGAGGTTGCGCGTGCCGAACGTGTCCGAGTTGACGATGAGCATCCCGCCCCTGATGAGGTCGTTGATGTGTGCCTTCAGGGCGGCCGGATTCATCGCCACGAGAACGTCCGGCTGGTCGCCCGCGGTGAGGATGTCATGGTCCGAGAACTGGATCTGGAAGGCCGAGACGCCCGGGATGGTGCCCGCCGGGGCCCTGATCTCGGCGGGGAAGTCGGGCATCGTCGCAAGGTCGTTTCCGAACATGGCGGTGGCGCTGGTGAAGCGGTCGCCCGTCAGCTGCATGCCGTCGCCCGAGTCGCCGGCGAAACGGATGGCGACCGTGTCGATCTCCCTGCGGCTGCTCCGGCCTGGGGGTGGCGCGGTCTGGGTCATCGAGGGGTGGCCTCCTTGCCTCGATCTGGGGCCGGGATGAGTGGCCATGTCCCGGCTACCCCAAGATAGCAGCGCCGGCCCGCCCCCCGTACGTGTCGAGCCGCCCGCCCCCCGTACGTGTCGAGTGGGTGGTGAGCGGTCAAATACGCGCGCTGCTACCCAGTCGGCGAGGGTGTTACTGGTCCATGCCCCGTTCCTCGGCGGGCGCGAAGGGACTCTCCATGGCGCCGCCCGATGCGTCGGGGTGCTCCTCGAACCACTGATCGTTCTTGGCGGTGTACTCGGCCCACTCGGTGGGGACGCTGTCCCCCGGGAAGATGGCGTCGACCGGACAGGCCGGGAGGCAGGCGTCGCAGTCGACGCACTCCTCGGGATGGATGAAGAGCTGATCCTCGGCCTCGTAGATGCAATCCACCGGGCACTCATCGACGCACGAGCGGTCCTTTACGCCGATACAGGGCTCGGCGATCACATACGCCATAGATCCTCCTCCAATGTTCCGTTGCGGGCCGCGCCATGATAACGGGGCCTGCCCGCGACCCGATACTCGCCGATCACCGGATCGCGAGCCGTGCGAAGTAGCCGACCAGCTCGGGCGCCGCAGTGGCGTCGGCCTTGAGCGCCTCCTCGGGAGGCGTGCCGGTGAGTATCTTCTTCACCGGCACCTCGAGTTTCTTTCCATTGAGTGTTCTGGGCACCTCGGGGATGACGTGAATCTCGTCCGGCACGTGACGCGGCGACAGCTCGCTGCGCAGCTTGCGGGCGATCTTCTGACGCAACCCTCCATCGAGCTGTGCGCCGTCGCGCAGGACGACGAACAACAGAAGCCTGCCCTTCTTGCCGAGGCTGCCGGTATCGACGACGAGGCTCTCGAGGATCTCGTCGAGGTCTTCGACAACACGGTAGAACTCGCTCGTGCCGATGCGAACTCCGCCTCTGTTGAGGGTGGAGTCGGAGCGACCATAGATGACGCAGCTGTCGCGCTCGGTGATCTTGATCCAGTCGCCGTGACGCCAGACGCCCGGATACATCGCGAAGTAGCTGTCACGGTAGCGCTCGCCCGAAGGGTCGTTCCAGAAAAAGACGGGCATAGAGGGCATGGGAGCAGTGATGACGAGCTCGCCGACCTCGCCGCTTACCGGGTGACCGTCTTCGTCGAAGGCCTCCACCTTCGCGCCGAGCGCGCGGCACTGCAGCTCCCCCGCGTGTACGGGCAGCAGCGGGCACGAGCCGACGAAGGCGGTGCAGACGTCTGTGCCGCCGCTGACGGAGCCGAGAAGCAGCCGCTCGCTTATGTGTTCGTAAACCCACTGAAACCCCTCGGGCGGCAGTGGAGCGCCGGTAGAGCCCAGACCCCGCAGGGCCCCGAGGTCAAAGTCTCGAGCCGGTTCGATCTCTGCCTTCATGCACGCCTGCACGTACGGCGCGCTGGTTCCGAAATAGGTCATCTTCGTAGCCTCGGCAAAGCTCCACAGTGCGTTCATGTCCGGGTATCCGGGGCTTCCGTCGTAGAGGAGAACGGTTGTGCCGCGCAAAAGACCTGCGATGAGGAGGTTCCACATCATCCAGCCGGTTGTCGTGAACCAGAAGAAACGATCGTCTTCTCCGAGGTCGGTATGCAATGCGATCTTCTTCAAGTGCTCGATGAGGATTCCCCCGTGCCCATGCACGATCGCCTTGGGCAGCCCGGTTGTGCCCGAAGAGAAGAGCACCCACAGGGGATGGTCGAAGGCAACGGGGGTGAAGCTGAGCTCCTCGGGCTCGCCGAGTGCCTGGTTCCACGACAGGGCTCCGTCGAGTGATCGAAGGTCGGGCTCGTCCTCTAGGTACGGCACGACTATGGTGGCCTCGAGCATCGGCATCTCTTCTTGAAGAGTCCTCACTGCCTCGAGCTTGTCGTGCTCTTTGCCCCCGTAACGGTAGCCGTCGACGGCGAACAGCACCTTGGGTTCGACTTGCGCGAAGCGATCGATGACGCTCCTCGTCCCGAAGTCGGGTGAGCAGCTCGACCACACCGCGCCGAGACTCGCCGTCGCCAGAAACGCAATCAACGTCTCCGGGATGTTTGGCGTGTACGCCACCACGCGGTCGCCTTTGCCGACCCCGAGGGACTTCAGTCCCGCCGCCACCGACGCAACCTGATCGTAGAGCTGCGAATAGGTAATCGTTGCGAGCTCTCGGTGCTCGCTGCGAAACATCACCGCAGGGTGATCGTCGCGGCGCCGCAGAGCGTGTTCGGCGTAGTTGAGCTCCGCTCCCGTGAACCACTTCGCACCGGGCATCGAGTCGTCGGCCAAGACCCGCTCGTAAGGCTGGTGCCAGATGACCTCGAAGTACTCGGCGATCGAGGACCAGAAACCCTCGAGATCGGTGACCGACCACTTCCACAAGTCGCCATACCGCTTGAAATCACGGCCCTTGGTCTCGGCCAGCCAGGTCATGTACCTGCCCATGTGCGAGCCCCTGCTCTGCTCCTTGGTGGGCTCCCACAGAAGCGTTCCTTCGGCAGCCTGATGGCCACGACTATCGCCGCTCATTCGGTGTGGTCGTCTCCTCGAACCCGTGTCGACTGAGTTGGCACCGAACCTAAAGCACCGGCGTTGCCATCGGACACGGTGTTCACCCGGCCTCCATGGACCGGGCGTCACGCTCTCCTTGCGCCTTCTTGGGGAGCAGGAACACGAGCCCGAAGGCTGCGAGGTAGATTGCCACCTCATAGCCGATCGACTGCTGGAAGGAAACGCTGAAGTCGCGCCCGAGGGCAGACGGCAAAGCGTCGGCGCTGAGTGCCAGGGAGGCCTGCGAGCTCGTCGAGCCAGGCGCCTCACGATGAACGAGAGCCATGACCCGTGTGCAGCTCGCCGGGGCGACGCTCGGATCCTCGGCTGCGGCCCTGTCGTCAAAGCAGGCGGTGAATCCGTCGACCGCTCGATCCACCGCCGGCGTGCTCAAGCCGGCGCTGGTCAGCCGCTCGTGGAGGCGGGGCACCTCGGCGTTGGCAGCGCCTTGGGAGTTCATCGTCAAGAAGAGAAAGAACAAGACCCCGGCAAATGTGATGCCCACCGTCGCTCCGATTCTCTGCATGGTCGACAGCACGCCTGAAGCCGAGCCGGCCGCGTGTCCTCTGACGTTTGCGAGCACGATGTTGTTGAGCGGTGCAATGAACAGACCGATCCCCACTCCGGTCACGATCAGGACGGGGGTCAGATAGTAGGAATGCAGATCGGTGCCGGCCAGATGGACCACGGCAGCTATGGAAGCCATCCCCGCGGCCGCGATCACCGTCGCAAGGATAAGGACCCCGCGGCCGATCTGGCGAGCGATGCGGTCCGAGAGGGCCGACGCGCCACCGGAGCCGATCGCGAAAGGAAAGGTCGTCAGCCCGGCGTGCAAGGCGCTGAACCCGAGGCCCACCTGAAGGTAGAGGCTGATCGTGAAGAAGAAGGGAGCGAGGCCGGCAAAGAAGACTGCGCTCAGCAGCGCGCCCGCGAAAAACGCACGGTCCGAGAACAGTGACATGACGATTAGCGGCGAGTCGTTACGTCTCGTCTTGCGCACCTCGTACAAGGCGAAGATTACGAGAAGCGGCACCGATGCGGCGAGCATGACGAAAGCCCAGGGGGGCCACCCCTGCTGGCGGCCCTCGGCGAGCGGGTAGACGAGCAATCCCAGCCCGGTCGTCGCCAGCAGCGCCCCAAGTATGTCGAGGCGAGGGGCATCGGGTGAACGGGACTCGCCCAGCTTGCCGATCGCAGCCGTTGCCGCCACGACTCCGATCGGCACGTTGACGTAGAAGATCGCTCGCCAGTCGAGCCCGAAGATATCGAGTCCTATCAACACACCTCCGAGAAGAGGACCGAGGATCGTGGCCAGCCCGATGATCGCCCCATAGATGCCGAAAGCACGGCCCCTTTTCGAGGGGGGAAACGTGACCTGGATGACGGACAGGACCTGCGGGAACATCAGCCCGGCCATGATCCCCTGAACCAGACGTCCCACCACCAAGATGGCGGCCGTGGGGGCTGCGCCGCACAGAGCAGAGGAGGCGGTAAAACCGATCATCCCCACGAGAAAGAGGCGCTTGCGCCCGTAGATGTCGCCGAGACGCGCCGCAGTGATCAGGGTGCCGGCGAATCCGAGAAGGTACGCGGCGACCACGAGCTGCACGGCGGCGAAGGATGCGTGAAGCTCCCGCTGTATCGAAGGAATAGCGACGTTGACTATGCTGACGTCGACGAGCTGCATGAAAGTTGCAGAGAGCACGATTGCGAGGACGGCCCAGGGATTCTCCGTCTTCCGGCGCCGGTTCCCGGCGGCGCGCTGCACTTTGTCGGCAAGCCCGGTGGTTCGGCCTCTTCGCACGCTCATGCGTCTCTATCGAGAGCTGCGCGAGCTTGCTCGTCACTTACCTCGTCGTGCACGGGGCAGCCTGCAAGGTGGCCGTTGACAAGGCCGGCCGCCTGCATAGTGGCATAAGCAGTAATGGGCCCTATGAAGCGCCATCCCGCGGCCTTCAGACGGGCGGCTAGAGCGGCAGATTCGGGGATCGACGAAGGCGCCTCAACCTGGCTCATGGCGACTCGGGCCGCCCGAGGACGAAACGACCACACCAGATCGGGCAGCGAAGTGCCCAAGTCCCGCAGGGCCATCGTTGCGCGCGCGTTTGCGATGATCGCCTCCAGCTTTGGGCGGTTGCGGATGATGGCGGCGTCGCCGAGGAGACGGATAACGTCGTTCGCTCCCCAGCCCGCCACGACCTCGGGTTCGAACCCGCCGAGAGCACGTCTTAGCGCCTGCCGCTTTCGGAGCACGACAAGCCATGACAGGCCGGATTGAAAAGCCTCGAGGCACAAGCGCTCGTAAAGGCCGCGCTCGTCGGTTACGGGCCTGCCCCACTCCTCGTCGTGGTAGCGCTCGTAGAGCTCGTCACCGTCGCCAAAGCAGCGTGCCGGCCTGCGAGCAAGCGCTGTCAGAACGGCCCACCTCGGGGGGCACGTCCGCCGCCCCCGGCCCCGCCGCGTGCCCGGCTACGCACCGGCGAGGCGTGCCGCGGCGCTCGAGTACTGCTTGCCCGCGTGGTAGCTGGAGCGAACCAGCGGGCCCGACTCCACCCACGCGAAGTCGAGGTCTTTTTCGCCGAAGGCCTTGTAGCGCGCGAACTCGTCCGGGTGGACCCAGCGATCGACGGGCAGGTGCCACGACACGCTGGGCTGCAGGTACTGGCCGATCGTGAGCACGTCGACGCCGGCCGCGCGCAGGTCGCGCATGGTCGCGATTACCTCGTCCTCCCGTTCGCCCATGCCCACGATGATGTTTGACTTGGTCACCTGGCCGGCTTTGATCTGCTTAGCCCACGCGAGGAAGTCGATGCTGGCCTCGTAGCCGAAACCGGGACGGATCTTGGGATGAATCCGTCGAACCGTCTCGATGTTGTGGGCAAGAACGTCTGGCCCGGCCTCGATGACGCGCTCGAGCGAGATGCGCGGGTGCTCCTTGCGTCCCTTGAAATCGGGGATGAGGACCTCTACGCCACAGTCGGGCATCGCCGCCCTCACCGCGTGGATCGTGG
The DNA here is from genome assembly GCA_038254435.1 of Actinomycetota bacterium. Taxonomy (GTDB): domain Bacteria; phylum Actinomycetota; class CADDZG01; order CADDZG01; family WHSQ01; genus JBBSGD01. The sequence continues at coordinate 18,230 of JBBSGD010000016.1, read as the reverse complement.
CCGCCCAGTGGGCCGAGCCCGCATCGTCGCGGTCGTCTCGTGCCACGCCCGTCACCACCGTAAACCTCAGCCCCATGAGCCGCACGGCCTCTGCGATCTTGGCGGGCTCCTCGGGGTCGAGGGGCTCGGGCTTGCCGGTCATGATGTCGCAGAAGGCACACCGTCTGGTGCAGGTGTCCCCGCCGAGAAGGAAAGTAGCCTCGCGTGCCTCCCAGCACTCATAGATGTTGGGGCAGCTCGCCTCCTCGCACACCGTATGCAGGCCGCGCTCGCGCATTATGTTCCGCAGCTCGGTGAAGTTGTCGCCCCGCTGAACGCGCACCTTGAGCCATTCAGGTCGGCGCTCGGGCCGGGGGGCGGCGGCACCCGGTGCCTCACCGAAACGTACGCCGCGTCTTAGATCGCGCTCGATCTGGGCGCGCGTCTTGATGGACGGGATGATCGTTGGGGCCATTGCTTTCAGGTTACCCCCGCGGGCCGCGCCTCCTGGGCCCTGCCTGCCGGGTCGCGTGCCGCGCTCAGCCACCGGCGCGGCGGGCTCAGAACTCGGCCAGCTTTCGCATTTCCTGTTCCAGGCGGCCCACATCCGGCAGGAACCAGCTCTCGAGAGTAGGGGCGTAGGGCATGGCGGGCACGTGGGCACCCCCGATGCGCACAATTGGAGCATCGAGATCGAAGAGGGCGTTCTCTGCTATCTGTGCCGCGACCTCTGCTCCCATGCCGAGGAACCTGGTGTCCTCGTGCACAACCATCGCCTTCCCGGTCTTGCCTACCGAGGCAAGGACGGTGTCTGTGTCGAGCGGGTAGATGCTGCGCAAGTCGATCACCTCTACCGAGATGTCCTCGCCGGCAAGGCGCTCGGCAGCCTCGAGGCAGTAGTGAGCCATGAGCCCGTACGCCACGCACGTGACGTCCGATCCCTCGCGCCGTACCGCGGCCTCGCCGAACTGCACCGTGTAGCGCTCGTCCGGCACCTCGTCCTTGACGAGGCGGTAGAGCTTCTTGTGCTCGAGAAAGAGGATGGGATCTTCGTCTTCGATCGCCTGGATCAGCATCCCCTTGGCGTCGTAGGCCGTCGACGGCGCGACCACCTTGAGTCCGGGGACGTGCGCGAAGAAGGCTTCGATCGACTGCGAGTGGTAAAGGGCGCCGTGCACCCCGCCCCCGTACGGAGTGCGAATGACCATCGGGCAGCCGAAGTCGCCGTTGCTGCGGTAGCGCAGCTTCGCGGCCTCGCTGACGATCTGGTTGAAAGCGGGAAAGATGAAGTCGGCGAACTGCATCTCGGCAATCGGGCGCATCCCATCCAGGGCCAGACCGATCGCCACCCCGGCGATGAGGCACTCGTCGAGCGGCGTGTCGATAACGCGTTCCTCGCCGAACTCTTCGAGGAAGTCCATGGTCACGCGAAAGACTCCACCGCGCGCCGCGACGTCCTCGCCGAGCACCACCATGTTGTCGTCGCGTCGCATCTCCTCGGCGAGGGTGTCGTGAATCGTCTGGACAAGCGTCTTGACCGCCACGGTCACTGCACCTCCAGGTTGGCGTAGACGTGCTGGGCGGCCGTAGCCGGATCGGGAAAGTCGGCGTCCTGGGCTTCCTGCACGCCGCGAGCGACATCGGCCTTGGCCGACTCACGCATCTCGTCGATTCTCCTGTCGTCGAGGATTCCGTGCCCCGCCAGGTACTTCTCGTGCTTGAGGATGGGATCCTTCTTACGCGCCTTGTCGACCTCCTCACGCGTCCGGTAGGTGCGGTCGTCGTCGTCGGAGGTGTGCGAGTAGAAGCGGTACGTGCGCAGCTCGATGAGGGTGGGGCCGTCACCCGCACGAGCTCGCTCAACCGCTTGGCGCGTCAGCCTGTAGGACTCGAGCACGTCGTTGCCGTCGCCTTCCACTCCGGGAAAACCATAGCCCTTTGCCCGCCTGTAGACCCGGCCGGCCACCTGCTTGCTCTCGTGCACGCTAATGGCGTACTGGTTGTTCTCGCAGATGAAGATCACGGGGAGCTTGTGGATGCCCGCGAAGTTCATCGCGCCGTGCCAGTCGCCCTCGGACGTTCCGCCTTCTCCGAACCAGGTTCCAACCACTGCATCCTCGTGCTTGATCTTCTTGGCGAGGGCGATTCCGGCCGCGTGCAGCACCTGCGTTGCGATGGGAGAGGAGCCCGAGATTATGTTGTGCTTGGCCGAGCCCCAGTGCGCCGGCATTTGACGACCGCCCGAAGAAGGATCGTCCTTCTTGCCAAAGAGACCGAGGAAGACATCCGTGGGCGAGAAACCTGCCGCCAGCACGAGCGCCATGTCGCGGTAGTAGGGGCAGAAGACATCCTTGCCGCGCTCGAACGCCCATGCCGAGCCGACCTGAGCGCCCTCGTGCCCGGATACCGGCACCACGAACGGTGCCTTTCCCATACGGTTCAGCGCCCACTGACGATCGTCGCAGTAGCGACCGAGCAGCATGAGCCGGTACATGGCGATCAAGTCCTCTTCCTTGAGGCCGAGATCGGTGTGACGATCCTTTGCTTCCGCCATCAACCCTTCCTCCTCCATCCCCTGCGTCGTGCGGCCGAGCCCCTTGCGTCCGTGCGGCCGAGGCCGGCAGGCTAAACCCTGCCCTGAACCTTTTCGGTGCCGGCAGCTTGCAGCGCGCAATCCGGCGTCACGATCTCCCCGGCTCCGGCGTGCACCTCGAGCACGTCGGGGGCCGGGGAGCGCTCGATTGCCGCGCCGGGCACCCACTCGAGCGGCGAGCCGAACGCCGCGGCAAGGTGGTGGGCAGCGCGCGCCGCGACCTCGTGCAAGCCGGGACGCTCACCGGTCTCGTGCGCGATCGAGGTGACCCAGCGACCCTTGATGCCGCACGGCACGATGCCTGCGAAGTAGCCGAGATCGGTGGCCACGTTGAGCGCGAACCCGTGCATCGTGATGCCGCGTGTGATCTTCACTCCGATGGCACAGAGCTTGTCGGAACCTACCCAAACTCCGGTGTGCTCGGGGTCGCGTGCTGCCGTCACTCCGTAATCTGCCGCCGTCGCAATGAGGGCATTCTCGAGGCGCCTGAGGTAGCCAAGCACGTCATAGCGGTCCCCCAGTGCCATGATCGGGTAGCCGACGAGCTGTCCCGGAGCGTGGCAGGTTGCCCGCCCCCCACGGTCGACCTCGAAGACCTCGATCCCGCGGGCGCGCAGCTCGTCTTCGCCGTAGAGGAGGTCGCGCGGCCTAGTGCGGCGCCCCAGCGTGTACGTCGGCGGGTGCTCGAGCAGCAGAGCGGTGTCGGGCACGTGCCCGGCCAGGCGCGCGGCAAAGAGCTCGCGTTGCCACTCCCACGCGGCGCTGTACTCGACACGCCCCAGCCAGGCGGCTCGCAGCTTCCTCATACGTACTGAGCCAGGTCTCCCGAGAAGTCCGTCGACTCGATGCGGTCCTTGAGGGCGGCGAGGAAGCGCGCCGCCTCGGCGCCGTCGATGGCGCGGTGGTCCCACGACAGCGACAAGAAGCCGGTGGAGCGGATGGCGATGGCGTCGTCGCCGGTCACGACGACGTTCTTGCCGATCGCCTCGAAGCCCAGGATCGCGGCCTGCCCGCGGGGGATGATCGGGACCGAGACAACCGACCCGAACGGCCCCGGGTTGGTGATGGAAAAGCTGCCGCCGGACAGATCATCGGGCGAGAGCTTCTTGGAGCGGGCCCGCGTAGCTACGTCGTTGATCGACCGGGCGAGCCCTACGAGGTTCTTCTCGTCCGCGCCCTTGATGACCGGGACTATGAGTCCGCCCCCGTCCAGGGCCACCGCGATGCCGAGGTTGACGTAGTGCTTGACTACGTTGCCGCCCTGCTCCTCGTCGTAGGTAGCGTTCACCTCGGGCATGTCGAGCAGGGTTTCGCATAGCGACTTGGCCAGGAAGGGCATGTAGGTGAGGTTGAAGCCCTCTCGCCGCTTGAACTCCTCCTTGGCGGCGGTGCGCAACCCGACTGCGTCCGTCCAGTCCACCTGCACCGCGTTCCACGCTCGCGCAGTTTCGAGATGAGAGGCAATCATGTGCTCGGCAGTGCGCTTGCGGACGTTGGTCCAGGGGACCAGCTCCTCGCGCTCGCCGGCCTTGCGCGGGGCGAGCGCGGCGGAAGGCGCCGTGGCCGCAGCGTCGGGTTGCTGCCCGGTCGCGGCGGCCGGAGCCTCCCCCGACTCGACGTAGGCAAGCACGTCCTGCTTGCGGATGCGCCCGCCCGTGCCGCTGCCCTCCACCTCGTCGAGGCTGACTCCGTGCTCGTCGGCCAGGCGGCGGACGAGCGGAGAAATGATTCCGCGCTTGGAGGTGTCGCCGGCACCTTTCCGGGTGGCCCCGCGCGACGGTGCGGACGTCTGCTTTGCCTCGCCGCCAGGCTCGGGCTCCTGCGCCTCGGGCTCGTGCGCCTCGGACTCCGGCTCCGGCTCCGGCGTCTGCGCCTCGGACTCCGGCTCCGCCGCCTGCGCCTCGGAGGCGTCCTTGTCGCCCCCGCCCTCAGCGGCGGTCTCACCGTGCTCCTCGGCGGCTTCTTCGGCCGCCGCGGTGTCCTGCTTGGCTTCCGCCTCGGCCGCCGAATCGGACGTGTCCTCGTCCTGTGGTTCGGGCTCGGATGAGCCGTCGGCGGCTCCCTCACCGATCACGGCGATGGGCTTGCCGACCTCCACCGTGTCGCCCTCCTGGACGAGAATCTTCTGGATCTTCCCGGTCGCCGACGAGGGAACCTCGGAGTCGACCTTGTCGGTCGAGATCTCCACGAGGAGCTCGTCTTCTTCGACGCTGTCGCCCTCTTGCTTCAGCCACTTCGTGATGGTCCCTTCGACCACGGACTCACCCAGCTGAGGCATCTTGATCTCGGTTGCCATGCGGCCGACCCTCCCATTAGAGCAACATTGAGCTCGTGTGCGCGTGCTGCCGCGGCGGGGGCTGTCGTCGTGGAGATTCACCTCCGGGCAAGGCCGGGCACCTCCGCCCACGGCACCTTTTGAGATTACCCGACGGCCGGCATCACATTTGTCAACGTGCGCCGCTTCGCAGGCGGGAGTGGAAGCAACGGCGATGCGACTCGCCCGGCGGATCCGCGGGCTTCTGCGGGGACGGGCACCGTGAGTGACGCAGGCCGGCGGCGGCATCGGCCTGGGAAGATTCGGTAAGAGCGCCACGGCCCGCGCGTGGCAAGAACTTGCCCTTCAGGGGCTCAATTTCACTCAACTGGGTGTTTATCCCATGGTTGTTTATATAACGTTTGCGGTGCGGAGGCGCTCACGAGGGAGGAATAAAGTGAAGAAGCGTTTCTTGGCGCTGGGCGTTGCCGTGCTCGCTCTGACGGCGACACCCGCTGGAGCTGCGATCGGCGTCAACCCAGTGGATGTCGCAAGTCAGGCAGGCATCTATGAGTTCACTCGTACGTTCTCGGTCAATCCGGTCGACTACAACAACGACTGGGCCGGACAGTACCCCGACGACTTGTTCTTGGTTCATCACGACCCTCAGGCGGGGTTGAACAACCTCCCCGCCTCGACCTTGTGGCGCGATCAGCTCGGTGCGTCCTACGTCAACCCGAGAGCGGCGACGGGTCGAAGCGACAAGCACGGTTGTGCGTGGGGCGACTACAACAACGACAACCGCCCCGACCTCGCCTGTGCCATCGGATTTGGTCAAAGCTCCAAGAACGAGCTGTGGAGGCAAAACGCCGACGGCAGCTTTACCAACGTCGCAGGAGCGCTTGGGCTCAACACCAACACGCACGGGCGCTATCGCTACGTGACGTTCATCGACGCCAACATGGACGGCAACCCCGATCTCTATTTCACCAGATACTACGGACTGAGCGTGCCATGGGATCCGACGAGCCCCTCTTATTACCCGGGCGACACTTTCCCCAACGAGCTGCGAATCAATCAAGGCCCGGGCGGAGCGACACCCTTTGCGTTCAGAAGCGCTCCCACCTATGGACTCAACGTCCTCGACGGGGCCCGCAAGGATTCCGCCTCCTGTGCCCAGGCAGTGGACTACGACCAAGACGGCGATCAGGATTTGCTCGTGTGCGGGGAACGGAAGCTGACCCTCTACCGCAACGACTTTCCCACCCAGAGATTCACGCCGGTTCAAATAGGGATGGACGCAACCATGTCGGCGGTTCGCGATGCCGCCATCGTCGATCTCAATCACGACGGCGTCTACGAGCTGATACGCCTCGGAGCCCGCGTGCTCAAGGTGTCTACTCGCCCCTCCAACTCGGCTGCGTGGTCGTCGACGCCGTACTCCTTCGCCCTCACCGAGGGAGAGAGCCTGGCCACGGGTGACTTCAATGGAGATCGTCTCGACGACATCTTCGTGGTGGCGCAAAAAGGTGTCGTCAAGGACGACCCCGACTACCTCGTCATGCAAGGCCTCGGCCTCACCTTCGACAAGATCAACATGGGCACCACATCAGGCTCGGGAGACGACGTAGCAGCAGTCGACTACAACCGGGACGGGAATGCCGACTTCGTCGTCACAAATGGCGACAAGCGCAAGCCCGGTCCCGTTCAGCTATGGACAGATAGACTCCTGCCGTAGTAGCTCGGGCTCGGGAGTGCAACCCGTCGGCAGGGCACGCGCCACGCCCGGCGGTCAGGCGCGCACGATCCGCAGGAAATCCGTGTGGCCGGCGCGCCGGCCCGGCGTCCCCGCCGCCACCGCAATGAGGTCCCCGCGCGTCACGAGGCCCGCCTCGAGCGTTTCCGCCACCGTCCGCCTCACCTCTTCGCTGGCGTCCCTTGCCTCGGGGCGCACTCCTCGGGGCAAGGGCGTGACCCCCCACGCGAGTGCCAGCACCCCGACGGTCGCCTGCCTGTCCGACAACCCGATTACCGGCATGCTCGGCCTGAAGGCCGCAACCCTGTGCGGCGTCGCACCACTGCGGGTGGGGCACAGAATCGCGGCGACAGACAGCTCCTCCGCCGCGAGCACGGCGGCGTGCGCTACCGCCCACGAGATGCGGTCCTCGCCCACTGCCGTCTGAAGAGGCAGCGTGGGCCGGCGCGGCCATGCCTCGGCCGCTGCGGCGGTGGTCGCCATCGTCGCCACCGCTCCGGACGGGTAGTCCCCGACCGCCGTCTCCTCGGACAGCATCAGCGCGTCGGTCCCGTCGAGGACGGCGTTCGCAATGTCGGCGACCTCCGCGCGCGTAGGAAGCGGCGAGTGTGTCATCGACTCGAGCATCTGGGTCGCGGTGATCACGGGCTTGCCGGCCTCGTTGCAGGCTCTGATGATGCGCTTCTGCACGAGCGGCACTTGTTTGAGCGGAGTTTGAATTCCGAGGTCACCGCGCGCCACCATCACTCCGTCGGCGGCCGCCACTATGTCCTCGATGCAGTTGAGGGCGGAGGCGGTCTCGACCTTGGCGATCAGGTGGGGTCTGTGTCTTCTGGCGGCGATTGCAACACGCGCTCGTGCGAGGTCGTCTTGATCTCGCACGAAGGACAGGCCGACGAAGTCGGCTTTCAACCTCACTGCGTGAGCCAGGGCCCTTTCGTCTTGGGGGGTGAACGCCTGTACGCGCCGCTCCGCTCCCGGCAGGTGCATGCCCTTTCGTGAACGCAGCACTCCGCCCCGCACAACCTTGGTGTGGACGTCTCCATGCCTTATCGCATGCACCAGCAAGACGATCTCTCCGTCGGCGAGAAAGACCTCGTCGCCCCTGTCGACCATGGAAGAAAGCTCTCCTACCGAGGTCGACACGCCGAACTCATCGCCCGGCGTGTCCGACTTGCGCAGGACGAAGTCCTGTCCGGGCTCCAGTCCCACCCAGTCCGCGGCCAGCAAACCCGTGCGCATCTTGGGACCCGGCAGGTCGATGAGAACGCCCAGCACCTTGCCGCGCTCGGCAGCGACTCGGCGAGCCGCCGCGATCGCCTTCTCGTGCGCTGCCAGCGTGTCGTGCGCGAAGTTCACCCGCACCACGTCCACACCGGCATCTATGAGCCCCCCGAGCGTCACGTCGTCGCGCGACGCGGGGCCCCGCGTCGCGACGATCTTGGCTCTCCGGGTGGCGATCATCCTGCCGGCAAACCGGATCCCGCTACCTGCCACAGAGCCCCGTCCGTATCAGCCGTGCAGCGGCTTGCCCGCAAGATGCAGGAAAGTCTCGCCCAGTGCCTCGGACAGGGTCGGGTGCGGATGCATCAGCTCGGCGAGCTCGGATGGGTAAGCCTCCCACGAGGTAATGAGCTGCGCTTCGGTGATGAGGTCGGAGGCACGTGCTCCAACGATGTGCACGCCGAGCACCGCGCCGTTCTTGTCGGCCACCGTCTTCACGAAGCCCTGACCTCCGCCCAGCATGAGAGCGCGCGCGTTCGCCTGCCACTGGTACTTGGCGGTGACGACGTCGTATCCGGCTTCTGTGGCCTTGCCTTCGGTCAGCCCGACCGCCGCCACCTCGGGCTGGCAGTAGATGACGTGCGGGACGTTGGGGTAGTCGACGGGCGCGGGGCTCTCGCCGGCCAGCAACTCCGCTACCTTCTGGCCCTCTTCGAACGCTACGTGCGCAAGCTGAGGGTGAGGCCAGTTTGCTTCCGGCACAACTATCGCGTCGCCGATTGCATAGACACCCTCGAGCGAGGTACGAAAGTGCTGGTCCGTGACGATGTAGCCCCCATCGAGCTTTACCCCGGCCTCCTCGAAGCCCATCGAATCGGTGCGCGGGCCACGGCCCACGGCGACGAACATGCGCTCGGCCTGGAGGGTTTCCTTGCTCCCGTCCTTCTCGAAAGCTACCTTGACCCCATCGTCGTGCGCCTCTGCGCCGGTGACGGAGACCCCGAGGTGGAAGTTGATGCCCCGCTTCTCGAGCAGCTTGAGCAGCGCAGCCGAGATCTCTTCGTCCTCGGCCGGCGCTATCTTCGGCAACATCTCGATTACGTCGACGTCGCAGCCGAGCGAACGGTAGACACTGGCAAACTCGAGGCCTATGTAATTACCTCCGACGATCACCACCGAACCGGGGATGTCCTGAGCGACGAGACCGTGGTCGGAGTTATGGACTCGATTGCCGTCTGACTCGATGAACGGCAGGTCACGAGGGTAGGAGCCGGATGCCAGCACTACGCCCTTGGCTGCGGTGAGAGCTCGCTCGCCGTCGCCGGTCTTGACGGTGACCGTCTTGTTGCCGGCGAGGCTTCCCTCACCGACGATCAGCTCGATCCCCTTCTTGCTCTTGACGAGCCCCGAAAGGCCCTTGTACATACGGGCAACGACCCCGTCCTTGAACTCGAGCACCTTGGACCAGTCGACTTGTGGCTCTTGCGTAAGGATGCCGAACTGGTCGGCGTGGCGGATCTCGTCCACGAGGTCGGCCGCATGCAGAAGGGCCTTGGTGGGGATACAGCCGCGGTGCAGGCACGTGCCGCCGACCTTGTCTTTCTCGACCATGGCCACCGAAAGTCCGAGTGCGCCGGCCCGAAACGCCGCCGCGTACCCCGCGTTTCCTCCACCGAGGATGACCACATCGAAAGAGCTCTTGCTGTCGGCCACCGGGCCTCCTAGTAACTCGGGAGTGGGGGTATGGACGATACATTCCCACGCCGGCCGGCAGGGGATGGGAGAGCTCCCGCCGGGATCCCGAAGGGGGCGGCAGTCACGGGCGGACTAGGACGCCGTCGAGCCACTTGAGCGCGGCGTCGAGGGCGAGCTCGTCGCGCCGCAGCTGGTGGCCTGCTCCTTCGAGCATGCGCACCTCGGCGCATGGGGCCGCGGCCGCCAGGCGCGCTGCGTGATCGGGCGGGACGACATCGTCCGCCGTCCCGTGCAAGATGAGGACCGGCGCCGCAACCGTGCGCACCGCGCGCTCGGCAGTGACCGAATCGAACTCGGCCGCCCACGCGCGCGGGTCGGCGAGGACTTCGGGCGCAACCGCCATCCCAGCGCCGGTCACGATGCGCTCCACTCCCGCGCGAGGGTCGCCGGCAAACGAGACCCACGCTGCCGGGGCCGCGAGCAGCACCAGCGCGTCGACCTCGGCTCCCCGGCTCACTGCTTCGAGCGCCACCACTGCCCCGGCAGATGACCCCACCACGGCGAGAGGAAGCTGCTTCGGGGCCGCGAGGGCCTTCACCGCGTCGATGACGGCGCGCGCGTCGCGGACCCAACCCTCTATCGAGAAAGCGCCGGGAGTAGTGCGCACCGCGCGCAGGTCCGCCCAGGCGCACACATATCCTTTGACTGCAAGACGGCGGGCGAGGCCCGGGTAGCCGTCGTCGCCCGGCTCGGGCGGGGCCACCGACGGGATCCCGTGGAGCAGAACGAGAGCGGCTCGGGGGGTGTCGGGAAAGAATGCTGAGCCCCCGATGGCCACCCCGTCGCACACGGCGGCCAGGGGCCGTTCGGCAACGGTCACAGCCGGCTCGGGCGGCGCTCGAGGCGCGCCGCAAAGACCAGCAGGACCAGCGGAACGAGGACGGAAGCGGCAAGGATCGCCAGCTCCGAGATGCGGGCCACTCCCGCAAGCGAGCCTGGGTCACGAGCGTCCCACAGGAGTCGGGGAAGCGACACAGCGAGCCACGCGACGAGCACGCCTTGGACCATCCGCACCCCAAGGGTCACGGCGGCCCACAAGCTCACCACCGCCAGACCCAGCCACAGGGCACCGAGATCACGCACGAGCTCCTCGTTGTAAGGAGGCCTGGCCGCCGCCCAGTCCCACCCCAGCCCGGGCCAGGCGGCGAAGAAGGAACGAGGCCAGACGGCCGCCCACACACCGGTGTAGACGGCAGCAAGCGCCAGCAGGATCAGGCCATAGCGAAGCCAGGATCGCCTTCGCTGGGCGCGCAAATAGCTGCTCTTGGAACCTCGCATGGTCGCGACCCTAGAGCAACCTCCCCGCGGCGCACTACGCGTGGTTCACGCCGCCTCGCCTGCCCCTCAGGCCACCTCAACCTGCACCGAGGGATAGCCGGTGGCTCCCGCCGGGTGAGGAGGCGCGATCATGCGCGTCTGAAGAGCCCCGGTTCCGTCGGTAGCGCGCGCTGTGGCGATGGTCGAGCCGCTCTTGGTGGGCCTCCAGCGATAGGCCCACAGGCGCCAGGAATAGGGAGAGATCGGCTCTTTCAGCTGGGCTTGCTGCCAGCTCCTGCCCTCGTCGGTGGACACCTCGACCTTGCCGATTCCCCGCAGCCCGGCCCAGGCCACGCCGGCGATCCAGGTGTCGCGTCCGGGACTCGCGTGGCCGTCCTCGCCCGCCACGACGATGCGCGACTGCGTACGCACCTCCGCGACGTCCGACCAACCCCGGTTCTGCCAGTAGCCGCGGAAGTTCGAATCGACTACCTCGATCGCGGTCACCCACTTGACGTTCTTCATGCCGTAGATGGCAGGCACGCGCACGCGGCACGGGAAACCATGCTCCTGTCGCAGCGGGGCACGGTCCTGTGCCACCGCCAGAAGCGTGGAGGGATGGCGCGCCACCTCCAGTGGAATCGAGTCCGAGTAGCCGTCGGCAGCGACGAAGACGACGTCTACCGAACCCTTCTTGACACCTGCTGCGTCAAGGACGTCTCCCAGCCGCACCCCGCCCCATAGCGAGTTGCCGATGAGGTCGCCGTTGACCTCGTTGCTGACGCACGTTAGAACCGCGTACTCCTCCACCACCTCGAAGGAGCTCTGCAGCGAAGCAAAGTCGTAGGTCGCCTGCTTGTCGACCGCGCCGTGCAGCTTGAGGCTCCACGAATCGCTCGTGACCGAGGGCGAGATGAGGTCGATGTCCACTACGTAGTGGTCTGCCGCGGGAGTCACCTCGGGCAGCATTCCGGGTATCTGGGGCCACGAGGGTCGTGTGGGAATCTCGGCCGCCTGCGCGGCGGGCACGAGGGGCACGTTTGTGTTTGGCGCGGCGAGCCGCTGCGCCAGCCACCCACCGCCGGCCCCGGCGAGGAGCAGCGCCCCGGTCCCGCTCAGGCCCAGTTTCAGAGCGCGGCGTCGGCCTGCGTCCACTGGTTCGGGACCAAGCCCCGCGTAGACGGCTCGCGCCGTCAGCGCGTAGAGAACGCCAGCCACGAACAGAGCTACGGCGCTGGCAAGGTAGTTCGGGGCCGGGGCCGGCTGCACGAGGGCCGCAACGATCCCCAGAGCAAAGAGCGCGGCGCCCGCCACGAACGGACGCAGGCGGCGTCGCGATGACAGGCGCAGCATCTCGGCCCCGGCCAGCAATGTTGCGGCGATTGCCGAGATCGTGAGAAGTCGCATTGCCCAGAGATGAAGGTGGTCGATCAGCCAGGTGGCGACGCCGCCGGGAGTCGCGCGGATCAGCGCCTCGGCGAGGGCTGCGGGCGCGAACGACACGTCGGCAAAGAGCCGGTAGGCGGTCCAGATTGCCGTTAGCCCTACCGCGGTTGCCAGCAGCCCTGTAAGTCTGAGAGCGCGCCCATCCGCAGCCTTTTCGGAGTCCATAGCAGCAGTTCTCCCTCCGGGGGGCAAATAGTTTGCTATCGGTTACCCCGCCGGATCGTCCGCCGGGCGGCGCCTTCTGCGCAAGCTCACCAGCCTCGCTCCATCCACTCCTGAAGGTGCGGCTTTTCGGCCCCAATCGTCGTATCCGCCCCGTGGCCGGGGTAGACAGGGGTGTCATCGGGGAGCGTGAAGAGCTTGCACTCGATTGCAGCGATGATCTGGGCGAAGGCTTGTGCGTTGCCGCCTGTGTTGCCCGGTCCGCCGGGAAAGAGCGTGTCGCCCGACAACAGGTGGCCCTCGGCGAGGAAGCAGACCCCGCCCTGGGTGTGCCCCGGAGTGTGCAGCACGGTCGCGTGGCAGCGCCCGAAAGGAACCACGTCGCCGTCGGCAAGCTCGTCGTCGATTCCCACCGGGTAGACGTCGCCTGGATGGGCGTGAAGAGGTACGGACAGACGCTTCTTGAGTTCGGCGAGAGCGTGCACGTGGTCGGCATGACCGTGCGTCTGAAGGATCCCAACCACGGTGGTCCCGGCGCACGCAGCGAGAATCTCGTCGGGGCGCTGACAGGCATCGACGATGAGCGACTCGTGCGTGGCCGGACACTCGAGCACGTAGACGTTGTTGTCCATGTCACCCACGCGTAGCTTGCGCACTATCAAGTCGTCTCCCTCGTGGTGATGCGCCATCACCACACCTCCTCGAGCACCTCGGCTGGGACGCCGTCTGCCACGACGACGTCGCCGGGAACAACGCTGGATTTGAGGACCGCTAGGCCCGCCTCCTTGGCAGCGCTCGTCACCCGTCCGACTATCGCGGTGCCGTCGCTCACCTCGGCTCCAGCGACGAGGGGGCCCTCGCCCGACAGCCTCTGAAGCAGCTTGGTGACCCGGCCTCGGAAGTGGATCTTCGCGACTACCTCCTGGCCTATGTAGCAGCCCTTGTCATAATCGAGCGCCCACGCATCAAGACGGGCCTCTTGGGGGAGTGTTCGCGCCGTCATCTCGGCCCCCCACCGCGGCGCACCACCTCGGATGCGAATGGCCTCGAGCTCGTCCTCACCCACGGCGCGCGCCCCTCGATTTACCAGCGCCCCAAGGGCCGCTTTAGCGTCACCGGGCGCCACCCACACGTAACCGGCCGGAACACCGAGCCCGTGCGTTGGGTGAAGCAGCCCGTCCGTGAGTGCCGCTCCGGCCGCCTCCCTCCAGCCTGCGCCGGCGACGAGAACGAGACCGTAGGAGCCGCCGACGTCGGCGATCTCGGCCCGGGTCGCAAAGAGATAGCGGATGAGCTCGCCGGGCAGCTTGTCCTTCAACGCCTCCTCGAAATGGCACAGCAGGGAGTCTTGTGTTGCCAAGACCTCGAGAAAGCCACTCATGCGACCCTTGCCGGTGAGCATCGCGGCTTCTCGCGCCTCGCCCGGAGCAATGTCCTCGAACGACCTGGTGAGGACCTGATGCAAGAACCAGGCGCGCTGGGGCCCGCTGAGGCGCAGCTTGCCGCGCATGGAGCGGTCGGCGCACAGAAGGTCGGAGGTCATGGAGCCATCTTGCCTCAGGGGGCGCAAGCGCGGCGCCACAGAGTGCGCCGAAGGCTTCAGTCGCAGCAGCCCGATGCGACGCTGCGCAGGAGGGTCACGACTTCCTGGGGACGGACACCCTTTTCGAGATAGGCCGATGCCCCTGTTTCGAGCGCTTGCTCGGCCATGCGCTCGCGCTCAAAGCCCGACAGCACGACGATGCGGGAGCCGGGAGATTCCCGCATGATCTCGGGAATGGCCTCGAGCCCGTCCATCGTGGGCATGGCGATGTCGAGCAAGATGACGTCGGGACGGCAGTCGTGGGCCAGCCGCACGGCTTCCGCGCCGTCGCCGGCTTCGCCGACCACCTCGAAGTCCTCGTAGGACTCGAGGGTCGCGCGCATCAAGAAACGAAGGTCCGGGGTGTCGTCGGCTAGAAGTACTCGCACAGGCAACTTATCTCCAGTGAGCTTTGTGGAAGCCAGATGGGCACATCAAACAGCCGCCCGGCGGGTTCGACAATGGGTCAGGCCACTACTGCGCCCATTGCTTAGGACGGGGCGGTCCCATGCGATGCATCGGCGCCGCAGTCACACGCGCTTGACGCGCGAAGAAATCGAGCATCGCGGTGGCGGTGCGCTCGGGCCATTCCACCTGCGGGACGTGCCCGCAGTCTTCCCACACCAGCACTTCCGCATTCGGCAGCGTGCGCTCGACTCGTCCCGCAAAGCGCGACGAGATCACGGGGTCGGCCTCCCCGTAGAGGTAGAGGGCGGGCGTTTTCATGTCGTGAAGGCGCGTCCAGAATCCGCCGTCCCCAAGAGGTTCATCGAGGTAGGTGCTGCGGGCCGCGCAGGCAAACGCAATGCGCGCCGCCGGACGCCTCCATAACCTCAGAAAATCGTCCATCACCGCGTCCAACCAGTCCGGCTCGAGACGGTTGGGATCGGCAAAGAGCTGTCGCAGCACCATGCGCAGCCGTGCGCGTGGAAGACGCGCAGCCACTGCGGCGAGCTCGGGTATCGCCACGCGCACGAGCGGCAAGGCCCGGCGTCGCGAAAATGCGGCGGCAGGGCACAGACATGCGACCGCCTTCACCCTGTCCGGTCGCATCATCGCCATCTCCATGATGATGCGCCCGCCCATCGAGTTGCCCGCGAAGTGGGCGCTCTCATATTCGTAGTGATCAAGGACAGGGAAGATCCGCTCGGCGAACCAGGGCGCGTCGTAACGGCCGCGCGGCTTGCTCGAAGAGCCGAAGCCGGGCAGATCGATGGCTATAACGCGATAGTCGCGCGCCAGAGCCGGGGCCGCGAGCAGCCACGACGCCTTCGTTGCCCCGAGGCCGTGCACCAGAACGAGCGGCTCGGCCCCGGGGTCGCCGGCGACCACTGCGGACAGCTTCGCGTCGCCGACATCGATCCCGGCGAGATGGTAGCGGAACCCGCCCCCGTCCTCCCGCTCGAAGAAGGGCTCGAATCGCACGGCCTTCTCGATGCTGCCGCGCACGGAAAGGCGCCGCTGCGAGAAAGCCTCGATTGCCGACAGAGTCCCGGAATCGATGGCTCCCCAGGTGCCTGCGTCGGTGACGATGGCGGCATCGGGTGTGCCGCTCGGAGGCTCCACCCTGCAGCCCCCACTCGTCACGATCACATCGCGCGTCACCGGGCCGACCGAGACGCGATAACGACAGCTAAAGCGGTCCTCTGCGCCGAGAAAACGCTGCGGCAGAGTTGCGAGCCACGCCGACACCCATTGGTCCCCCATCACGGTCGATCGTAGCCCCACGCGGCGAGAGCAAGAAGGCAGAGAGGGCCCCCTCAAGAATCAAGCAGCCCGGCCGCAATCGTGCCCGTCAGGTCAGAGCCGCGTGCCTCGAATGCATCCAGCCACCGTGCCCGTTTGTAATAGCGGTGGAGGACGTGCTCCCACGTGAAGCCGATGCCGCCGTGAACCTGGATGCCCGTCTCGCACGCGCGCAGTGCGGCTCGCGACGCTTGGTCCTTGGCCGCCGCCACCGCTGCGGATACCTGCTCGTCGCGCTCGGCCACGCACCAAGCCGCCCAGTATGCGAGAGAGCGGGCCAGCTCGGTCGCCATGTAGGAGTCCACTATCTGATGCGACACGGCCTGGTACGCGCCGATGGGCCTGTCGAACTGGCGCCTTTCCCTGACGTAGGCGACCTGCAGATCAAGGGCGTGCTGAGCTACGCCGACGGCCTCGAGTGCGGCCGCGGCAAGAGCTCTGAGCCGGATCGTAGCCAGCACCTCACGAGCAGCGCCGGGACGTGCGAGCAGCTCACCGGGAGCGTCTTTGAGCGTCACTACGCCGAGCCTGCGGGAGTCGTCCACAGTGGCCGAGGACGTCACCTCGCACCCGTGCCGGCCGTGCGCCACGCGCCACAGCCCGGTCCCCCCGTCTGCTTGCGCGGAGACCACGAAGTGGCCGGCAATGGCGGCGTCGGGAACGAGGACCTTGGCGCCGCTGAGTCGCCAGCCGCCTCGCCCCTCGTGAGCTTCCGCGACGATCGAGCCACAATCGCCGAGGCCTCCCGAGCGCGGCTCCCGGTGAGCCAGCGTGGCGCTGGTCGATCCGGCAATGACGTCCCTGAGCACATCCGACCCCGCCAGGGCCGGAAGCGCCATGCCCACGGTGGAAAAGTACGGGCCCGGGTAAAGAGACGCTCCGAGCTCCTCGAACAGCACCGCCTCCTCGAGAAAGCTCATGCCAGCTCCGCCTAGTGTCTCGGGGACGGACAGTCCGACCCAGCCGAGCTGCGCCATCGCCGGCCACGAGGAGGGGTCCCAGCCGGTGGCCGAGCCGAGCAGGGCGACCAGGCGCTCGGACGGGAGACTGTCACCCAGGTAGGAGCGCGCCGTTTCCCGCAACATGTCCTGCTCCACAGAGAAGGCGAAGTCCATCAGCGGCTGCGCGGCAGGCCCAGCACCCGCTCGGCGATTATGTTGCGCAGCACCTCGGAGGTCCCGGCCTCGATCGTGTTGCCCCGGCTGCGCAGCTGCTGGTATTGCCAGAAGCCGCCCCAGGGGTGCTCGGCCTCCGCGAGCGGCGCTCGGGGGCCGAGCAGCTCCACGGCCAGCTCGGTGAGACGCTGGTTGGACTCGGACCATAGGAGCTTGGCGATGGAGCCCTCGGGCCCCGGCACTCCGGTGCGCAATAGCTGAGTGAGGGCCCGGTAGTTCGTGAACCTCAGCCCCTGCAGCTCTATCCACTGCGCCGCCATTCGGTGGCGAACCAGTGGGTCGTCGGCCGGGCGCCCGCCCTCGGGCTTCGGCTCCGTCGCGAGGGCAACGAGCCGGCGCATCAGCACCTCGAGCCGCGCGGTGAGCGAGAAGCCGAGCGTCGCACGCTCGTGCAACAGGGTGGTCATAGCGACGCGCCAGCCGCCGCCGAGCTCACCGAGAATATTGGCCTTGGGGACCCTTACGTCCGAGAAGAAGATCTCGTTGAACTCCAGATGGCCGGTGATCTGGCGAAGCGGGCGCACCTCGACTCCCGGTGACCGCATGTCGACCAGCAGATAGGTGATGCCCTCGTGCTTGGGCGCGCGCGGGTCGCTGCGCACCAAGAGGATGCAGAAGTCGGCTATGTGAGCAAACGACGACCACACCTTCTGGCCGTTGACCACGAGCTCTTCCCCGTCGAGCTCCCCCCTCGTGCGCAGGGACGCAAGGTCCGATCCCGCTCCCGGCTCCGAGAAACCCTGGCACCACACCTCGCGGCCCGACAGGATGTTTGCGAGGCGAGCTTCCTTCTGGTCGTCGGTGCCGTGCGCCATGATCGTGGGCCCGGCCATCCCGAGGCCGATAATCCCGATGTGCTCGGGCGCCTCGGCCCGCGCGCTCTCCTCGAGAAAGATCGCCTGGTGCGTGTGCGGCGCCCCTGCGCCGCCGTATGCAACCGGCCAGGTGAGCCCCGCGTAGCCGGCTTCGTAGAGCTTTGTGCTCCATGCCCGGGACACCTCTTCGTCCATGCGCTCTGCGCCCGGATCCCGCTCGCGCCACCCCTGCGGGACGCTCGCCTCCATCCAGGCACGCAGCTCGCTCCTGAAGGCTGCCTCGCTCGGGCTGTCTCGAAAGTCCACGGCGGGATATTAGTCCGCGCCGCCCGCGCCCCCGCGGTAGTCGTCGATGAGGGCGATCATGGCGCCCTTGTCACGGTCCTCGAAGGCGCTCCGCAGCCTCGGAACGAGCTCTTCCCGCCAATGCAGCGCCAGGATCTTCGCGTATGTGCGGCGAGTGCGCTCTTTAACCCTGCGTTATCG
>JBBSGD010000015.1:0-43016 GCA_038254435.1 Actinomycetota bacterium | reverse complement strand
GTCCCATGGACACATTGTGCCCCGTTCTCTGCGGCATGGAACGGGCGCAGTAGAATGGGGCTGCCACGGGCCTGTAGCTCAGTTGGTAGAGCGCACCCCTCGCACGGGTGAGGTCAGGAGTTCGATTCTCCTCAGGTCCACTGGCGTATCGGTCTGTGACTCAGTGCGGCGCATGGTGATAGACGCCGAAGACGTTACCCGCGGGATCTCGCAGCGCACCCGACTGAGTGTGGTCGTCGACGTCGATAGGCCCGTAGACCCGCTGGCCGCCGAGACCCTCGGCCCTGGCGAGGTACTTCTCGACGTCGTCCACGCTCGCATACACAGTCGCCCAGGTCATACCTCGGTCCGAGGCGCCAAGCCCGCCGGTGGCGCCACGGCCGGCGTCCGTGTCGACCAGGCCGTAGTTGGTCGCCGTGCTCTCGTCCACCTTCCATCCGAACAGCTCGCGGTAGAAAGACTGGGTTCGGCCGGCATCTGTGCCCAGGACCTCGAACCAGTCGACTGCTTCACCCTCGCCCGAGGACGGACCACCCAAGGCGTCGTCCCCTGCGGCCTTAATCAACCCGATGAGCAGTCCGTCGGGATCGTTGAACATGGCAAAGGTCACCATCGGGATCTCGGTCACCGGAACAACCGTCTTGGCTCCCAGCGACTCGGCCTGGTCAAGCACGGACTGGGGATCGTCGACCTCAACGTAGAAGGCAACCCAGGGTTCCCCGGTACCGCTCCGCCCGATGCCCCCATTCACACCCGAACCGCCGCCCGTGTCGATCATCGTGTACGTCTCGGCGGCGGTCTGGAGCGCCCAGCCGAACAACTCGCCGTAAAACTTCTTCAGAGGTTGATCGTCTGCTGCCCCCAGATCGAACCACGTCACCGGATTGCCCATTGATGGCTCCCTTCGATCGTCCTCATCGGGGTTGTCACCCCCTCTGCGACGGCAGTGTAGATGACTGACGATTCTCGAGTGAGGGCGCCGCTCAGGCTGTGCTCGCGCGCACGAACCGATGCTTGCCGATAACGGGCGACGACCGTGCTGCTGTCTCCCCACTGTCAGGACTTGGTTTGATCGAACCCGGCGATTGTTACCAATCCACCCGGTCTGGCAATGGCGATGGACACGGTCGTACGGTGCTTCTCTCCGTGGTTCCCCAAACCCTACAAACAGCTGTCTACGAAGGACTTGAACGAGCTCACGTAACTATCCCCAGACCTGCTCACCGAATCTCACTGTCGGCGACGTGATCGAGCATCTGCGGTTGCCTAGGACAGAACAAGGCCGGCGACGCCCGCCAGCAGCACGACGACCGGCTCCTGAATCTTGAATCTCCACAAGAGTCCTAAGGCCACGATGGCGATGAGCGCCGTAGGGATGTCGACGACAGCCTGTCGGGTCAGGATCAGGGTTGCACCGGCAATTGCGCCGGCCGCCGCAGCCGTCGCGCCCCTGACGAAGGCTTGGACTTGGGGATTGTCCTGGTGACGAATGAACCAGCGCCCGGGGATGACGACACCTAGGTAGATCGGCAAGAAGATCGCCACGGTGGCAATTACCGCCCCGAGCAAGCCGCCCACCAGATATCCGATGAAGGTGGCTGTGATGACGACCGGGCCGGGCGTGATGAGTCCCATCGCGACGGCATCAAGGAACTGGTCGGCGTTTAGCCAGTGGTGCTGCTGGACGACTCCCTCTCTCAAGAAGGGGACGATCGCCAGGCCGCTGCCGAAGATGAATGCCCCCGCCTTGAGAAAGAAGAGGGTGAGCGCGACGTACGTCTCCGAAGTTGCGCTCGCAACCAGGAGGCCCTGAGCAAGCAAGGGTGGCGGCACGAAGGCCGCTGCGCCACCGCCCCCTAGGAAGCGTGGTGGCACGTCTATGAACACCACGAGCAGTCCGGCGGCGATGAACAACAAGGCGACTTCGGATTGAGTGACCGCGGTAACGATAAGTGTGATCGCGGAGATCACCCACAGCCGGATGTCCCTCCTGTTCGTTAGCCTGGAGAGCTTGACGGCGGCGATCGCAATGATTGCCATGACGCCCGGAGCGATGCCGTAGAAGAGCGCCTGAACCCAGTCGAGACCCTGATACTGCACATAGAAGAAGGCGATCGCCAGGACGACCAGGAACGACGGCAGAATGAACGGCAAAGAGACGGCGAAGGCGCCGAAGGCACCTCGCTGCAGAAAGCCCACCCACATGGCAACCTGCGCCGCAAGAGGACCGGGCATGGTTTGCCCGAGAGCAACCCCGTTGAGGAAGTCCTGTCTATCGAGCCATTGCCGGTCTTCGACCAGATCTCGCTGCATGTAGCCGACGGTGGCGATCGGCCCGCCGAAGCCGGTCGTGCCCAAGCGGGCGAAGTAGCGGAGAAAGTCACGGAAGGACGGCGCGTCCGCCTCGGCTTCGCTCAGCGCGATTCGTCCAGGTCCACGATGAGCCTTTCCATCCGCTTCCCGTCTGGCATCGCCAAGCTAGGCAGTTGCCGCGATGCCTGGCCCTCGTGGAAGAGCTCGATGTCGCGTACCTTGCCATCGAAGCCGCCCCGGACTCGGCGAGCACCCCAGCCAAGCGGATCGGCGAGAGGGCCGAGGAAGGGAACGAACTCAGGGATCAGGTCGATCGGAGAGGCGATCCACGCGACTCCGAACAGCGGCAGCGCCTTTGGTGAACGCGGGACTCGCCGATCGCCCAAGAGTCCTTTGAACAGCACGACGAGGTTCGGTAGCAGCAGCGCGACCTCACGCGCCGCCGTCCTACGTCCAGCGACCACCAGCGCAATCACCGTGGCAGCATAGACCCGAGGACCAGGAAAAGAGCCTGCATTCAGCTCAGGTCAACGCCGCGGGAAGCCAATGCCTGGCGGTGTGGTCTTTATGGGTCGCCTCCGTAATTGTAGACACGCTCTGTGAAGTCCTCGAGGCGTTCGTTACACTCCTGGAGCTGCCGCTCGGCGGCCTCCTGTGAAGCCGAGAAGGCAGCAGTGAGCTGTCTGTGCCATAGCGGTTGAGTCGATGACGTTGGTGGTTGCCCGACAGACGCTTCGTAAAGGCGCAACCAGGCATGAGCCGCGAGCTTGTCACCCGTTGAGAAGCGCTGGATACCTCCGATCTCCCGGACGAGCTTGTCGAGCCGCTTGAATGATCCGAGCGCGCGCAGCGGGACCGTCGGTGGTGGGTCGATGTCGTGCAGATGCCAGTGGCGTGGGCATTCGATGCGGGTGCGCTCGTTGACGAGGTCGCGCGTGGAGCTTCCCACGTGTTGCCGGCTTCCTCGAGGTTGAGGAGTGGCAAGACGCTACAAGCAGCCGTCTGATTTGGCGGCCTGTACCGCTACGCTCTGATCGTGCGAATTCATCTTCTCAAGGCTCTAACGCAGCGAGACTTTGCGATCCTGTGGGTTGGTCAAACCATCTCTCTTTTCGGCGATGGCATTTTTGGCGTGGCATTGGCTTGGCAGGCACTCCAGCTGCCGTCCCCTGCCGCTGCTCTAGGGGTCGTCTTGGTCGTGCGGAGCGTTACTCGCGTCGCCGTCCTCCTAGTTGGAGGAGCACTGGCGGATAGGTACCAGAAGCGCTTACTAATGCTGGCGGGCGATGTCTTGCAAATGGCCGCTGTCGCGGTCCTTGCCTACCTGGTCGCCGAGGGAGCCCTGCAGGTTTGGCAGTTAGCGATAGTTGCGGGCGTCACGGGCATGGGCAGCGGCATCTTCCTGGCATCATCCAGCGCCCTGGTTCCAGAATTGGTTACGGAGGAGCACTTTCAGTCCGCCAACTCCTTGCGAAGCTCCGGCATGCTTCTGGCCTCTGACCTTGTCGGGCCGGCCGTAGGAGGTGTCCTTGTGGCGGCGTCTGGCACGGCGACGGCCTTCACTATCGACGCCGGCACCTTCCTTGCTAGCATCCTTGCGCTGACCCTCATCCGCCCCCGTCGAGCCCTTCGGGAACAAGTCTCGGCCACTGTGTTCTCTGACGTGAGGGAAGGCTTCGGCTACGTCATTCGAACCCCGTGGATTTGGATCAGCCTGCTGGCGGTGGGAACTGTGGGCAACTTCGCTTCATTTGGTCCTCTGCCCGTGCTCATTCCCCTCTTCGTCCGCGATCACCTCAATGCTGGTGCTGATGTGCTCGGGTTTGTCTTCGCGGGCTTCGGGCTCGGCGGTGTCGCCGGCGCGATAGCGATGGGCTCGATACCCGTTTCGCTAAAGAGCGCGGCGCCCGCATACCTTGGGTGGGGAAGCTCTGCTCTTGCCTTGGGCGGCCTGGCATTCGCTCCCAACGCCGCGGTAGCGGCCGCCCTCCTTGGGATCGCAGGGTTCGGCGGTCAGATGGCCGAAGTGGTGTGGGGCACGCTGCTTCAGAAGTTGGTACCCGGACGCCTGCTCGGCCGTGTCACGTCGACGGATTGGCTCGTCTCCCTGAGCCTTCAGCCGCTGGGGGTGGCCTTGGCCGCACCCGTTGTCGGGTGGATCGGTGTGACGGGAGCGCTGGTGGCGGGATCAGCGCTCAGCACTACAGCCATTGCGGCGGGCATCGCTTCCCCTGCCGTCCGCAACCTGGAGCAGCCGATCCGTCGCCGTTAGTCTAGTCAACTAGCATTTCGTCGAGCCACATTCAGGGTGAACAGAGAGTGCTTGCGGACGCTGTTGTTGGGCCGTGAACCGATGCGTCGACGAATCTCCTGGTCCAGTACTTGGCGCGCCGCCGGAGCCATTGAACGATGGCCTGAATAGGTGTCGAGGAGGGCGAGGTATTGCTCTTTCGTATACGACTGCTCCCACAAGTATCTGCGAACCTTCACATCGCCGAACAGGGTGCTGGCTTGAATGTTGTCTCGTTCGTCCCCGACCTGATCCGGGGGAGGCGGGGGGGAGCCTGCTGGAGCATCCGCTTCTCGAGCCGCGCCTAAGGTGTTATAGGTAACTTGGATTTCACTGAAGAATTGGTCGCCGTCATCAGGCAGGACGTGGTGAGTGGTGACGATTGCGAGCACACCCTCAGACCTAAGGACTGCGGCCGCCTTGACGTATCGTCGATCCGGGTCAAGCCAATGCCACGAGGTAGCAGCGAGCACCACGTCGAAGGATGAGTTGAAGGATGAATCGTCTGGGTCCCACGTCTCGAAGGGCGAGGTGATCACGCGAACGTTCGGGTATTGAACGAGTCTTTGGCGGGCAACCGCAGCGAGGGACTTGCCCAGCTCGATACACGTGCATGCGCGGAAACTTGTGGGGTCGTGGATATCGCAACGGAGATCGGCCGAGCCGGTCTGGCATTCGCGTTCGACCATCTGGACGCCGACGAGGTTGTCTCGTTCACCGAAGTGCACAACACGCGCTCGCGCGCGGTGATGGAACGCTCGGAATGCACTACTCCCACGACATCGTGCACGGAAGCGCCCCCTTCGTCCTCTACCGAATTGAGCGCGCGGATGCCTCGAGTACGGGCGCGAAGGAGACAGTTTCGGCCTATATTCCTCATGTCGGGACGTCATCGTGAATGGAGATTGACTATGGCTGGGTTTCCAGGAATTGGGCACGTCGCGGTAACGGTGTCGGATCTCGATCGGAGCAGAGACTGGTACACGCAACTCTTCGGGTCTGACCCCGTGCTCGACGAGGATGCCGGCGGTTTCTATCACGTCGTATTCGCTCTAGATGGTGGAGCTCTATTCGGTTTGCACACTCATCCGACCCCAAACGATCAACCCCAGTTCAGCGAATTCCGCTCGGGCCTCGACCACGTTGCGTTCGCGGTACCTAGCAGATCAGACCTGGAGTCCTGGGAAAGGCGCCTCGGAGAGCTTGGGCTCAAACATGGTGGGATCGTTGACGCGCCGTACGGTTCCGGTCTGTCGTTCCGAGATCCAGACGACATCGCTCTGGAGTTCTTCGCGCCGCCTTCCTAACCCTCCACCTGCGCCTTTCCTGAGGCAGAGACTCCCAGCCACGTCGATGACCCACACGCCTCTACGCGGATGCAGGAACTTACCTCGGGTCGCCCGAGCCTGCCCGCGTGACCCGCTCGAGGGCTCTCGATTATGCCGGGGGTCGGTCGATCTCGGGGATGGTGAGGGTGACTCGCACGCTCAGGGCTCGCGCCGGCCATGGTCTCCCTAGATGGATTGCCGGTAGCCGAAGAACTCGTGGTCCTGGTTGTAACCGCCGTAGCCGCCGCCGATCTCCGAGTAGTGCGCGACGAACTCCACACCTTTGATCCACTTGACCTGCTTGAAGCCGAGCTGGGTCTCGTTACGCAGCCGGAGCGGGGCGCCGTGGCCGAAGGACAGCGGCTCACCGTTCATGTCGTAGGCGAGCATGGTGAGGCGGTAGCTCATCTGCTCGATGGGGTGTGCGTCGTAGTAGATGCCTTTGTCCGGGCCGTCACCGAGAGAGTAGAAGACGACCCACTTCGCCTCGGGCTGCGGCTTGACTAGGTCCATGATGGTCTGCATCGACACGCCACCCCACTTGGCGATGCCCGACCATCCCTGGATGCAGAAGTGCTGGGTGATCTGCTCATGGCGTGGCAGCGCGCGCAGCTGTACCAGGTCGAGGTCGACGGGGTTGTCGACCAGGCCGTTGATCCGCAGCCGGTAGTCCGCGAAGTTGCCCTCGAACAATGCCTTGTACTCCTCCGAGTCGGGGTACTGGCCGTTGTGCCAGAAGTAGGGAGAGATGTCCTTCTCGGTGTACTCGCCTGCGGTCGAGTCCACGTGCTCGAACAGGCGCTGCACCGGCCCGATCAGCGCGTAGCCGACACGCTGCACCACCCTGGGATGGCGCAGAGTGAATGGGGTGGCAGCAACCCAGCCGACGATGACCACGAGCATCGAGGCGGCGAAGATCCAAAAGCCAACCCAGCTGGCTTCGTTTTGCCCGGCGTAGATGTGGTTGAGGTTGCGCAGCAGACCGGTAGTGAACACCAGGGTGACGTGGATCACGATGAACAGCAGGAACCAGACCAGCACGAAGAAGTGCAGGGAGCGTGCCGTCTGGATGCTGAGCACCTTGCTGATTCGCTTGAAGCGGGTAGACAACGCGGGTGACATGCCGAGGCCGGTGATGAGCGCGAGTGGGGCGGCCACGAAGACCGTGATGAAGTAGGCGATCAGCTGCAGGCTGTTGTAGGCGACCCACCCGGTTTCGGTTGGCCAGTTCAGCGACAGGTACTGGATCAGCACCGACCCGGCGTTCGGGAAGACATCCCAGCTCGTGGGCACCAAACGCTGCCACTGCGGGGTCGCGAACAGCAAGACGTAGAAGACGAGGCCGTTGAGCAACCACAGGGTGTCGGTGCCCAGATGCCACCAGCGGGCCAGCCCGATGGAGTGCCGAATCCCCGGCAGACCGAACTGTCCCGGGAGGCTGATGGAGTCTTTCTTCGCGGTCCACAGTGGGTCGGTGGGAACCGGCTTCTGGACGCGGAACCAGTCCTTGCCCGGAGTGCTGTGCCGGGTCCAGTACAGCCGAGGGTGGTCACTGAGGATCTGCACCCCAGACCGGATAATGAAGATCATCAAGAACAGGTTGAGGAAGTGCTGCACTTCCACCCACAGCGGCAGGCCCGCGTTCCGCTCGGACCCGGCCGGCTCGACGGTGCCGGGGTAGTGCGTGATGAACCGCTGCACCGATGGGATGCCGCGCAGGCCCTTCGCGGCCGCCACCGCGACGATCAGGACTACGAACCCGATCGGCAGTAACCACAGCAGGTTGAACCACTTGCTGCGGCCGATGCGCACACGAGGAGCAATGCCCTGCGCCTGCGGTACCGAGCCGGCCCAGGTGGTGGGATCAATGACATCCTCGCCCGTTGTCAGCTGCGACCGATAGCTTTGCACCGCCTCCGGTGAGACGCTCGACGGTGCGGGAGGGGGCAGATTCGCGGGGGTGGACTGGTCGGGGGTGTCAGTTATGTGCCGCACCTCCCGGCCTTGCGGGCAGGGCGACTTCCTCGCCGCGCCAATGTGGGCGCCCCTGTGACGACCTCACAGCGGGAGCGGCTCCTTTAGCGAGGCGATGACCCAGTCGGCCCCGCCCGCTCGGAGCTGGTCGGCGTTGAAGTTGTGGCTTGCCACGCCGACACAGGCCATGCCGGCGGCGTGGGCCCCCTCCACGTCATGGGGGGTGTCGCCTACGACGATGCAATGTTCGGGATCGAGCGGCTCTCCGTAGACGACGGCGGCCCTGCGCAGGGCGACGCGGGTCAGCTCGCCCCGGTCGGTGGAATCCGACCCATAGCCCCCGAACGAGAAGAACCGGTTGAGCTTGGCCCGGTGCAGCTTGACGTGGGCGGCAGCCTCGACGTTGCCGGTCACCAGGCCCAACAGGTAGCCCTCGTCGATGAGCCGCGGCAACAGATCCTCGACGCCGTCGAGCACCCGATAGCCCTCGGACTCGGCCACCGCGGCATGCAGGTAGTGCAGGCGTCGCTCCAACAGCTTGGTGAACTCGGCCCTGCCGGGCTGCCGGTGAAGGACGGCCTCGAAGGTCTGCCGGCCCACGTCGGGATCGGTCATGCCGGTGTCGGTGAACTCCCCGATGTCGGCCGGGATGCCGTATAGCTCGTCGAAGGCGCGGCGCCAGGAGGTGGCCCCTGCCCCGCCGGTGATGATGAGGGTTCCGTCGATGTCGAACAGGACTGCGGTGTGCTCAGCCGGCATGGGCAGCCTCCGTGGCAGGGCGGTGCGACATGGGGCTGGTCACCGGGCCGGCTTCCCAGGGTGCCCATACCTCCCAGTCCCACCATCCCAGCGACACGATGATCTCCTTAGTTCTCCCGTTGTTCTAACCAGCATGCCACAGGGATCGGGAGGGAAAGGGGGATGAACCGGACCCGACGGGTCAGCTTGTGAGGCGCAGCAACTATCCAGTAACAGGATCGTCATGGAACAGCAGATCAGTCCCCGGGTCGATACGGGCGATGCGCCCGAGGAGCTCTTCGGGATCTTGGCTCATGGACACGACGAGGTCGTCGATGACGTGCTGCCCCCCGGCCGGTGAGTACCCGACCCTTGAGTACCCGGCCGGTGAGTACCCGACCGGTGAGCCCCGACCGCCCGGCCGTGTCACCTTCCATCAGCTCCGGCCCGGGGCCCGTTCCAACCTGCCGCTGGCGGCACGCAGCGCAATGCGCGCGAGGTAAGCGGGAACAAGCGCGTCGGCGGTGACGAGCACCGTCATCGCGGGGTCCCCCGTGGCGTCGTTCACGACATCCCAGGTGTGAGGCTCGACGAGGACGCCTGCAAAGAACGCAAGCGCGAAGGCGGCGGTGAGCAGCAGTCCCGAGCGCGGCACAGGTGTGCGCCGCAAGACCATCGTGAGGGTTACCACGAAGGCCAGCAGCAATGCGACAGGAGCAGAAAGGGCGGTCCCCAAACCGAAGAGAAAGTCGCGCCCTGCTGACAAGCCGGTCTCGACTCCGAAGGGCGCGCCGGGGAGCTCGCGGACCACTGCCACGATCGCGCCGATCGCGCTCAGCACCAGGTAGACGGCGCTTCCGGCTGCGAGGGTGAGCTTGACGCGCCGGTCGATCAACGCGACACGCATCTCGGGCGGCAGATGCGTCATCTTCGTGCTTCGGCTAGCCATCGATACCCGAGCCCTGGTTCGGTGGTGATCCAGCGCGGGTCGCTTGGATCGTCATTTAGCTTCCGGCGCAAGGCGCGCACGAACACCCGCAGGTAATGTGCCTCGCTACGATAGCTCGGACCCCATACTCGCTGCAGAAGCGACTGATGAGTCAACAGCTTCCCGGGGTTGGTGGCCAGCAGCTCGAGCAGCTTGTACTCCTTGCGGATTCGGTGTTCGGGGGGCACTTGTTCGTTATCTGCGCACGTTCAACCCAGATGGCTACAACCGTGTGGTGACCGTGATCTTGCCAGAGTTCGTACTGCGGAAGCGGCGCCTTCAAGCCCTTCATCAGCAGACGCCACTGCTCGTGAAGAGGCACTTGCTCTTCGAGCCGGGTGTCGTCGTGGTAAGCGTTCCGTACCGCCTCGATCTCACGCGCGGAAATCGGTTTGCAGCTTCCAGACGTGCGGAGGAACTCCCACGAGGGCGCCGGAGCTAACCGGTGGCAAGGGCGTCTTCGATCACAGCCTCGAGCGGCATGCGGCCACCCTGGAGCCACGCGGCCTGGAAGTGGGTATCGGACAGGGCCTCGCGCGCGGGCTTCAGATAAGCTTCGAAGCGGCGCTCGTCGGCCGCGGTCCTGCGTGCGCCGATAGAGGTGCGCAGCACCTCGGCCGCCCCCGCCATACGTGTCGCCCGCGTGTGCTCCCCCGTGCGATTGAGGACGCCGGTCATCGTTTCGAGACACTCGGCTATCGCATCCCTGTCCCCGAGGTCGTGGAGCAGCTCCAGAGCCCGCCGCGCCCGCCTGCTCGCCAGCTCGTGATCATCCCGCTCGAGGGCAACGACGGCGAGATTGCACAGGTTGATCGCCTCGCCCCATCCGTCCCCGTGCTCTCTGTCGATCGCCAGGCTCTCCTCCAAGTATGACTCGGCAGCATCGACGTCCCCTTCGTCGACGGCCAGTACTCCGAGGTTGCCGAGGGTCGTCGACATGCCGTTTCGGTCGCCGAGCTCGCGGCGCAGCTCCATGCTCTCCGCCCACAGCTTCTTGGCGAACGAGAAGTCGCCGGCCGACCTGGCGGCGACTCCGTAGCTGTTCAGGGATGTGGCCATGAGCGGCTTGCTGTCTAGCTGGCGCTGAAGGGACAAGCTCTCCTCGAACAACGCCATGGCCCGCTGAGGCTCGTTGCGCTGATCCATGAGCACTCCCAGTACGTGCAGCGGGCGTGCTCGCAGACCGTCAGAACGCTCCCGGCTGCGCGCCAGTGTTTCTTCGAGCCATTTGCAGCCCTCGAGCAAATGCCCGTGCGTGTACCAGAACCAGCCGAGGGCTGCGGTAAAGCGGAGAGCGGTCTCGACCCTGTCTTCGTTGCCGGGATCGCCGAGCGACCAGCCGAGTGCGGCCCGCAGGTTGCCGAGCTCGCTCTCGAGCCGCGTCAGCCAGGCGATTTGATCGGGTCCTCTCAGCTGCGGATCGGCTGCCTCTGCCAGCTCGAGGAAGTAGCGCGCGTGGCGCTGGCCCAGCGCCTCGATCTCCCCGCTGTCCTCGAGCCTTTCGAGCGCGTACTCGCGCACCGTTTCGAGCATGGAGAAGCGCGGATCATCCGCGCTCTCCTCCATGCTCTGGCGCAAGAGGCTCTTGTCCACGAGGGAAGACAGGTGCTCGAAAACGTCGATGTCGCCTCTTGTGACGCAGATCGTCTCGGCGGCGGACAACGTGAAGCCACCGACGAATATTGCAAGGCGCGCTAGCAGAACCTGTTCGTTAGCTTCGAGGAGACTGTAGCTCCAGTCGAGCGTGTGACGCAGCGTGCGCTGGCGAGCAGGAGCATCGCGCGAGCCTCCGGTGAGCAAGCTGAGCCGGCTCTCAAGACGTCCAAGCATGGCTCGTGGAGGAAGCAGCTTGACGCGGGCGGCGGCAAGCTCGATGGCAAGAGGCAGCCCGTCGAGACGCTGACATATCTCAGCCACTGCCGGCGCGTTGTCATTGTCGATTGCGAAGTCCGGCGCCGCTGCTCGAGCCCGCTCAATGAACAGGCGCACTGCCTCGTACTGTCCAAGGTCGGCAAGCGGCGGCAGCGAGCGCGCGTCCGGTACCTCGAGCGGCGGAACCGGGTACTCGTGTTCGCCGCTGAGATGCAAGCGCGCCCTGCTCGTTGCCAGCACCGTTAGCTTCGGGCACGCGGTGACAAGCTGCGACACGAGCGTGGCCGCATCGAGGATCTGCTCGAAGTTGTCCAGCACCAGCAGCATCGACTTGTGACGGAGGTGCCCGACGAGGAGGTCGCCCAGCGGCAGCTCGCCGCTGTCCTGCAGTCCGAGCTGAGCGGCAATCGCTGAAGCCACCAGACCGGGCTCGCGCACCGGAGCGAGGGGGACGAAGAAGACGCCGTCGGGGAACTGCTCCAGGATCTCGGTCGCGACTCTTACTGCGAGGCGAGTCTTACCCGATCCCCCCGGCCCGGTAAGCGTGGCGAGGTGGATGCCGTCGGTTGTGAGCAGAGCGCCGAGCGCCTTTGACTCTCGAGGCCGCCCAACGAAGGCGGTGAGCTGTGCCGGCAGGTTGGTGGGGATGTCGAGCGACCTGAGCGGCGGCCAGTCGGATCGGTGACCTTCGAGGCTTAGCTGATAGACATGCTCCGGCTGGCGGAGGTCCTTGAGCCGGTGCTCGCCGAGGTCCTCCACGTCGGTGCCCGGCGGCAGATGAGTTCCGATGAGCTCGCGCACGGTCTGCGAGAAGAGAACCTGGCCGCCGTGCCCGGAAGCGCAGATGCGCGCCGCGCGATGGACATCGATGCCAACGTAATGGTCCCCGGTCAGGACGGGCTCGCCGGTGTGCAGGCCCATGCGCACCCGCACTGGTTTTCCTTGTGGCCAGAGTGCGCTTGCGAGCGCCCGCTGCGCGGCCACCGCCGCGGCAAGAGCGTCTGCCACTCGCGAGAAGACCACAAAGAAAGCGTCGCCTTGGGTGTCGACTTCGATTCCGCCGTGCGCCTCGAATGACCGGCGCAGCAAGCGCTGATGCAAAAGCAGGACATCCGAGTAGTCTTCGCCGAGAGCGTTGAGAAGGGTAGTCGACCCCTCTATATCGGTGAACAACAGGGTGACGGTTCCACCCGGCAGCGCTGCCACGAGCTAAGAGCGCGACCCGGCGGGTTCGCCGGCTCGCTCTCTCATGTCCGGCGCGGAGGGAGCGTCGAGAGAGATGTGAGGCAGCAGATTGTCGAGCCACGCGGGCAGCCACCAGTTCCACTGCCCCATGAGCCGCATGGCGGCGGGGACGAGAACGACCCTGATGAGTGTCGCGTCCAGTAGGACCGCGACCGCGAGCCCGAAGCCAACCTCCTGCACCGGCACGAGAGTCGTGAGAGCAAAGCCCGCAAAGACCGTGACCATGATGGCGGCAGCGCTCGTGATGATTCCCGCGGTCTTCTCGAGGCCCCAGGCGACCGCGTGCGTGTTGTCTTGCGAACGCGAGTACTCCTCTCGAATGCGCGCCAGCAAGAAGATCTCGTAGTCCATCGACAATCCGAACAGCACGCAGAACATGAGTATGGGGTTGAAGGAATCGATGTGGCCTTGTGCGGATGATCCTAGGAGGCCTGCGCCGTGCCCTTCCTGAAACACCAGCACGAGCACGCCGTACGCAGCCAGCACGGACCCAAGGTTCAAGATGATCGCCTTCAGCGGCAGGAAGACGCTGCGCAAGAAGAGCATGAGTATCAAATAGGAAAGGAGCAGCACGAGGCCCACGACGTACGGCAGCTTATTAGAGATCTCGTGATTGATGTCGGTTTCGAGGCCCGGCTCGCCTCCGACCACAGCGTTCATTCCCGCCGGGAGCAATCCGGGAATCTCGCGGCGCAGCTTGTCGATGAAACCCACCGTGTCGTCGGCTTGTGGTCCGCCGCGCGTGACCACCAACGCGATCGTGCGGTTCCCACGGCCGGACACCATCGCAGCCGCCGCGGCCCTTCCTTGCTGGGACTGAAGGGCGGCGCGCTGCTGCTTTACCGAACCGCCGGGGACGAGCGTGGCGATGCTGTCTACGCGCCTCACGAGCGGCTCGTTGGCGATCGCTTGAGCAAGGCGATGCACGCCGGCAAGGCCGTGGTCGGCGACGCCGGAAGGATCGCTCACGAGCACGATTATCGGGGCGGTTTGTCCGGCCCCGAAAGCCTTCGTCACGAGCTCGGTTCCAACACGCGCCGGCGCGCCAGCGGCGAGGATGCTCGGGCCTGAGGATCCGAGACGCAGATTGGTCGCGGGAACGGCCAGTGCTGCGATGACGACGGTGCAGCCGATCAAAGCAGTCCACGGCCGCCGCATGACACCGAGCGCCCATCGGCGCCAGAAGGCGTTCTCTGACTTTCCGGTGCGCCGCACTCGCAGCGAGTTGATGCGCGTGCCGATAACCCCCAGAAGGGCGGGAAGAAGGGTGAGCGCGGAAGTGGCTGCGATGGCCACGGCGATCATCGAGCCGAAGCCCATTGACCTCAGGGCCGCCAGGTTGACGAGCAGCGTTCCCGACAGGGCGACGACGACCGTCAAACCGGAAACGAAGACCGCCTTGCCCGAGGATGCGATTGCGTCGGCGACTGCATCCTCGACGCTGCGTCCCTCGGCGAGGCGGGCCCGGTAGCGGCTCAGGATGAACAGCGAGTAGTCGATCCCCACGCCCAGTCCGATCATCGAAGCGACGTTCTGCGTGAAGATGCTGACGGTGGTGTGCGCGGCAACAAGGCTGAGGATCCCGAAAGACACTCCAAGCCCCAAGAGGGCAAGGATCAAGGGCACGCCCGCGGCGATTAGAGAGCCAAAGGCGAGCACGAGGATTACCAGGCTTATCGGCAGGGCGATCCGCTCGGCTTTCTCGAGGTCCGCCGTAGCGGTTTCTTGGAGCGCCTTGTAGAACGGCGGCGGGCCGGTCAGGTAAACGTCCACGGGACTTCCGGCTGCCGCTCTTGCGCCGAGATCGCCGAGCGCGTTTGCGTGGTTCAGGGCCTGGTCCTGGTCGTCGGTGAGACCGACGACCACAGTGACGGTGTGCCCGTCGGGCGAGATGGCTCTTCGTCCGGGCAAGTAGGGATCGGTTACCGCGCCGACTCCCGGACCATCGCGCAGCGCCCGCACCGCGCGCCCCACGACGGCCCGGAAGACAGCGTCGTCGGCGGTGATGGATGAGGAGTGCAGAACGAGAAGATCCTGCTGGTTGAACTGGCGCGGGAAGCCGCTTGCAACTGCCCGCTTGACTTTGTCGGACTGCGAGCCCGGGACCTCGAAGCCTCCCTGGGAGAGACGGCCGTTCAGCGCGCTCAGCGGCGCAAGGGCCGCGACCATGGCCAGCATCCAGACCGCGATCACCCAGTAGCGGCGCCGGACCATGAGGTGACCGAGGCGCGCAAAGAGCGACTGGCGCGTCGTGTCGTGCGGGTCCATAGGTTGAATATGGGCCTTTGCTGCGGCATTTGCCAGGGGGAACTTGGGGTTCGAGGACACAAGCGTGCGGCTTTCGAGTGCAGCAGCTCGGGAGCCGGAGGCGGGGGGAGGGGCCGGGTGGATAGCATGAGCGCGATGCTCCGCCCGCGGCCCGGCGCCCGCCCTCCCAGCCCCCTCCTTTGGTGAGCGAGCCGCGCGCACGGTCCGAGCTGCGCGTGCTGCAGGTCCTGGCCCAGTCGACCGGCGGCGTGGGCCGCCACGTCGCCTCGATCATTCAGGGGCTCGACGGGCGGCAACAGATGACCGTGGACATCGCCGCGCCTGCAGATCTGCGTGCCTCTATGCCCAAGCAGTGGAGCGCGGCCCCCATTCCGCGCGGTGCCGTAGCGGGGCATGCCGCGGCGGTGGCTCGGCTCGCAGACGTCATCGAGACTGGGCGCTACGGGCTCGTGCACGCTCACGGCCTGAGGGCGAGCGTAGACGCCGCCCTGGCCGGGCACCGCACCGGTGTCCCCGTCATCGCCAGCTTCCACAACCTCGTGCGTCGTGAGATCTCCGGCCGGGCGGGGGCGCTTCTCTACCGGCGTCTGGAGCCGCTGGTAGTGCGGCTCAGCGCGAGGTCGCTCGCGGTCTCCGAGCAGATTGCCGACCACCTGCTCGGGCTCGCGCCGGGCAGCGCCGCCAAGATCGAGGTCCTGCACGCGGGGGTCGGCGACGCGCCGGAGGTGAGCCGGGGCCGGGCCGAGGTGCGGGCGAAGCTGGGTCTCGGCCCGAAGGCGCGTCTCGTCGTCACGGTGGCTCGCCTCGTTCCCCAGAAGGCCTTGCACGTCATGCTGGCCGCACTCGCCCGGCTCGAGGACGACGTCGTGCTGGCGGTCGTAGGCGACGGCCGGCTGGGCTCAGAGCTGGAGCGGAGCGCCCTGGCGCTCGGGATCGCCGAGCGCGTCAGATGGCTCGGGTGGCGGCCCGACGCCGCCGACTACGTGGCCGCCGCCGACGCCTTCTGCTTGTCCTCCATCTGGGAGGCCGTGCCGCTCGCGGCGCAGGAAGCCGTCCTTCTCGGTGTTCCCGTGGCGTCAACCGACGTGGGGGGCGTGCACGAGCTCATCGGCGACGGACGCTCGGGTCGTCTCGCTCGTACCGGGGACCCGGAGTCTCTGGCCGCCGCGCTGCGCGACGTGCTCGACGAGGAGCGGGCCGCCGTTTACCGGGCGCAGGCGCTCAACGACTATAGAGCCCGCTTCTCGCGCGAGGGCATGCTCACTCGCCTCGACGAGCTCTACAGGACCCTTCACGCGCCGCCTCGCTGACCATCTCCCGCAACTTTTCTCGAATAGCGACGGTTTCCGTACGGATTTGAGAAAAGTTGGGTGCTACACCCAGCACCAACCCGTTGGGGGCAGAGAGGAGTTGGTGTTGGTTACCGACTCGTGCGAGCTGGGCGTGCCGTTCTTCGTTTCGGTCACCGTCGTGGTTTTTTCTACCCCGGGCGGCTTTGCGCATTGCTGCGATGAGTCAAAGACCCACAGCCGCTGGTGCCAGGCCGAAGGGGCGATCGGTCCCGCAGTCAGAAGCGGCCAGTAGAAGACGAACATCGCGACGGCTCCGGCGGCGAAGAGCGACACTGCCGTGCGGGCCTCCCACGAGTGCCCGAGACGCTGCCCTGCCCACGCAAGCGCAAGGCACATGAACGGGATCGAGGGCAGCAGGTAGAAGATGAACACTGCGTCGCGGCCGCGCGCAAGCACGAGCCACGGCAGGTAGGTGAAGGCAAAGCCGGCGAGGATCGTCCCCATCGGGGCTCGCCAGCTCATGGACCTCACCCATCGCACCCCCACATAGATGAGGGCCAGGATCGAGGACCACCACACGAACGGGCTGCCGGTGACGAGCACCTCGCGGTAGTCGCCCGACGGCGTCGTCTTGAAGTAGTAGGACACGGCTCGTTTGAGAAGGAGCCACGACCACGCAGGAGACTCGTAGGAGTGGGTCGCGCTGAGGTCGCGTTGCTCGACGAACATGTACGCCTGCCGGCCGGCGAAGTCGTGCAACCAGGAGCCCTCGGCCCACGGGGCCACGGTCCAGCCTCCGTCGAGGCGTCCGATGTAGGTGAGCGCGTAAACAACGACCGGCGCCACGACCAGCCACATAACGATCGATGCGGTTTCCTCGCGTAGCAGACGGGTCAAGACCCTTCCCTCCCCGTCCTCGCGCCGCGCCGCTATCTCCCAGGCAATGGTGAGGAAGATGACGGCAACGAGCACGAGCGCGCCCGACCATTTGCACGCCGTGGCGGCGCCTGCGGCGACCCCCGCCGCAAGCCGCCAGCCGCGCAGCCTCCTCCCTTTCCCCTGCCCCTCGCTGCGGGCCGCCATCCGGTCGCGGTCGAGGAGCAGGAACAGGAACGCCGCGAGGGCGAACGCCGGCACGAAGACGTCGAGCATCGCCACGCGCGACTGGACGAAGTGCAGTGGGTCGATCACGAGCAGCCCCGCCGCTCCGGCAGCGGCCCACGTCGAGCCCAGAAGCTTGTGCGCCACGAGATAGAGGAGGGCGACGGAGGCGACTCCGGCAACGAGCGGAGCCAGCCGCCACCCGAAGGAGTCGTAACCGAAGAGCTCGGTTCCGGCTCCGATCAGCCACTTTCCGAGCGGCGGATGAACGGTCGTCTGCTCGCCCGCCACCCCGCACAGATGCTGCGACGAGAAGTAGTACCAGCACCCATCCTTGGCGTAGTAGGTCTCGTCGAAGATCAAGTCGTGGGGCAGCGAAAGGTGCCACAGCCGGGTCAAGAGGCCCGCGACGGTAACTGCCGAAAGGGCGACCCAGTCCCGCGCCACCAGGCGCGTGCGCCGTGTCGAGCGGGTGCGGGGCAGGCTCACAGTCAGCGCAGCATAGAAGGGGCGGGACATTTAGTAGCTCCTCCGGTCATGCAAACGCCCGCGGCGAGTGCGAGATTGATCCGGCACGCGACGCGCGCGCCAGAGCTTCACCGGTGGGCGATGATGCGCGGGGGACAAGGCTAAAGAGAAGGGGGGCGACGTGCCCGGCAAGCTGGTTCTTTGCGCCACCCCGATCGGCAACCTCGAGGACTTCTCGGAGCGCGGGCAGCGCGTGCTGGCAGAAGCAGACGTGCTCGCGTGCGAGAACCCCGCCCGCAGCAGGAAGCTGCTCAGCCACTTCGGACTTCGACTCCCCCAGATCGTGGTGCACAACGAGGGGACGGAGCGGCGGACGCTGGCAGGTCTCGTGGCGCAGGTCGCTGAGGGGCGCACTGTGGTGCTCGTGTCCGACGCGGGTATGCCCGGGCTGTCCGATCCCGGCTACGGGCTCGTGCGTGCCTGCATCGATAAGGGCCTGCCCGTCGAGATCGTCCCGGGACCGTCGGCAGCGGTAAGCGCCCTGGCAATCTCCGGGCTCACACCCGCTCGCTTCGTTTTCGAGGGCTTCCTTCCTCGCAAGGGCGGACAGAGGAGGCGGCGGATCGAGGAGCTGGTCGACGAGCCGCGCACAATAGTGCTCTACGAGTCGCCGCACCGCATCGAGGATTGCCTTAGCGACCTCGCCGGCCGGCTCGGCCCTCGGAGTGCGGTGCTGGCTCGGGAGCTCACCAAGCTGCACGAGGAGGTCAGGCGCGGCTCGCTGGTCGAGCTGCTTGAGGGCGTGCGGTCGGACCCGCCGCGCGGGGAGATAGTCGTGGTAATCGACGGGTCGGCGGGTAAGAGCGAGCCCGAGCCCCCCGCGCACGAGCTGGCGCGGCACGTCCGCCGTTTGGTTGATGAGGGCGTGGATCGCAAGGAGGCCATTGGGCTGGTTGCCGGGGAGTTGGGAGTCAGGCGGCGGCGGGTGTTCGACGCCCTCGTCACCGATCCCGGGAAATCAGGGAGTGGGGCTTACGGCCAACATCTTCACTCTGAGTGAGGAGGACGAGACGTTCGTGAGCAACCTTGTGAAGATCGTCCGCAGCTATGGCGTGCGGGAGACAAAGGAGAATGAGGGCAGATACTCCGCCGACCGGGCGCAACTGTTGGTTGGTCTACGCCCGGAGCGACCACCCGGAGCGACCCTTGACGGTTGTGGCCACCTGTGGCTAGATATGGCCATGAAGCAGGTAAAGATCGCGGAGCTGAAGGATCGGTTGTCCGAGCATCTGCGGGCGGTCGAGAAGGGGGCCGAGGTGGTCGTCACGGATCGGGATCGTCCGATAGCTCGGATCGTGCCCATCCTCCAGCCTCGAAGGCGGGCGCGTGTTCTTCCACCGAGCCTCCCCTTTCCGAACATCCGCGAGCGGCGCCGCACTCGGGCCCGTTGGGCGATCAGCTCGACCGACCTCCTCTTGGAAGAGCGGCAGGAACGCTGAACGTTTACGTCGATTCCTCGGTCTTGCTTCGTGTTGTCCTCGGTGAGCCCAATCGGCTGCGGATATGGCCCAAGATCACGAACGCCGTCTCCAGCGAGCTGATACGGCTGGAGTGCCTGCGCACCATCGATCGCGCTCGTATTCGACTCGGTCTTGAGGACGAGCTCGTCGCGAAGCACCGCTCAGAAGTGTACGAGGCGGTTGACGCGTTCAGCTTGGTTGCGCTGGATTCAATCGTGCTCGAGCGAGCATCGGAGCCATTCCCGACGCTCCTGGGCTCACTGGACGCCATCCATCTAGCCAGCGCATTGCTGATCCAAGATGAGCTCGACGGGCTTGAGTTTGCAACCCACGACAACGCGCTGGGGACCGCGGCGCGAGCGACGGGTTTCTCGGTCCAGGGAGCTCCTCGGACAACCTGATCCTTGCGCCGCGGGGGCCGTTCCGATTAACTAACTTCAGACAACGGAAGCCATGAGTCGGGCCGCCGATCCATGACGTTTGCGGCGCTTCTAGGGGCCGCCGACTGCCTTCGTTAGGAACAGGACAATTTCGGCGCGCAACCGGCTAGGCGCCGGCGGCTCTCTGTTTCAGCAGGCTCCAGAGAGCGATTAGCGTCCCCATGAGGTCGGCCAGGGCGTCGAAGACGTCGGCGTCCCGGCTCAAGAAGGATTGTGCGACCTCGATGAGCACACCGAAGAGAGCGCTGCCGCCCACGATCCACCATGCGCCTGCGGGCCACCAGCCCGCCCCCCGGCCGGGCCGCCACACGCCCACGAGCAAGAGAAGGAAGGCAAGCAGCCCCAGGGATCCGGCGTGGAACAGCTTGTCGGCTTGCGGGAAAAGGGCCGCCTCGTCCGGGACCGGGCCAAGGGTAAGCCTCAGCACCACGCCCACCAAGCAGAGAGACAGCACACCCAGGACGGTGTCGAGCGCCGAATACCTCGTGTCCGTGGTGGTCGCCATTTGGGAGAGTGTAGGGACGTCGGCGGTCACGACCACACCCTGTCACCGGCCACAGGAGGCCCGGCGGGCGACTCCAAGCGGTGAGTCTGCCGCTAGGAGCCGGTCGACACAGGAGCGTCTTCGGGCAAGCGGACCTCGACGTGCCCACGCTTGCCGAGCTCGCCGGCGCACGACGTGCACACCCGGCGGCCCTGGTACTCGACCTGAGGGTCTTCGGCTTGGCAGAACAGGCACACATCGCGCCGCTTCTCGAGGATGACCTGCTCGCCGTTGACGCTTATCTCCAGCTCGTCGCCCTCGTGGATGCCGAACACCTTACGGATCTCGGAAGGAAGGACGATTCGTCCAAGCTCGTCGATCTTGCGTACGACACCGGTAGACTTCATGCGGATTCCCCGATCTGATTGGAAAGACTTGGATACGGTACCGCCGCGTAAGCAAGGCGGTCAATCACCCGAATGGGGGTGAATCGGCCACCAGCCGTGGTGCCCCTCCGTTGGGGATATTCTACTCGCCCGGCCGGCACCGAGCGGGTTCCGAGACACCTTATTTCCCCTAGATAACGGGCAAAAGGGACTGGAATGCTATGAGTGACGACACCTTTTACCTCACGACCCCTATCTACTACGTCAACGACGTGCCCCATCTCGGCCATGCCTACACGACGGTCG
Organism: Actinomycetota bacterium; assembly: GCA_038254435.1. Classification (GTDB taxonomy): domain Bacteria; phylum Actinomycetota; class CADDZG01; order CADDZG01; family WHSQ01; genus JBBSGD01. The sequence continues at coordinate 22,003 of JBBSGD010000015.1, read as the reverse complement.
TGGCGGACTTCCTGTGCCGCTGGCATCGGCTCGAGGGCAGGCGGGTGCGTTTTCTCACCGGTACCGATGAGCATGGGCTGAAGGTCTACCGCACCGCGGCGGGCAAGGGCATGACCCCCAAGGAATGGACCGACGAGATAGTTCCTCGCTGGACCGAGGTGTGGACGGCTCTCGACATCACCAACGACGATTTCATCCGCACCACAGAGCCGCGCCACGAAGCCTCGGTCCAGCGCTTCTGGCAGGGGCTCTACGAGCGGGGCGAGGTCTATCTCGACTCCTACGAGGGCCTTTATTGCGTCGGCTGCGAGAGCTTCAAGCAGCCCGACGAGCTGGTCGACGGCAAGTGCCCCGAGCACGGCATCGAGCCCGAGCTCGTCAAGGAGGAGAACTACTTCTTCAGGCTCTCCAAGTACGCGCCCAGGTTGATCGAGCTGTACGAGGGCGAGGCCCGCTGCGTCATGCCCGAGGCGCGCCGCAACGAGGTGCTCGGCAAGGTGAGGGCCGGCCTCGGGGATCTGTCGATCTCGCGCACTTCTTTCGATTGGGGAATTCCCGCTCCGTGGGACGACAAGCACGTCATCTATGTGTGGGTCGACGCCCTCCTCAACTACGTGACGGCCATAGGTTACGGAACGGATGAGCAGACCTTCGAGACGTGGTGGCCGGCCGACGTGCACCTCGTGGGCAAGGACATCCTGTGGTTCCACGCAGTCATCTGGCCGGCGATGCTGATGGCGCTCGACTTGCCGGTGCCCAAGACCGTGTTCGCACACGGCTTCCTTCAGGTCGGCGGCGAGAAGATGTCCAAGTCCCGCCTGACGGGCATTTCCCCGCACGACCTGCTCGACACTTTTGGGTCCGACGGGTACCGCTACTACTTTTTGCGCGAGATCTCCTTTGGCCAGGACGGGAGCTTTTCGTGGGAGAGCATGGTGGCGCGTTACAACTCCGACCTTGCCAACGACCTCGGCAACCTCTCGTCGCGCGTCCTGGCGATGATCACGCGCTATCTGGGTGGGATCGTGCCGGAGCCGCCGTCGCCGGAGGAGATCGAGCGCGCCGACGAGGATCTGGCGCACGTCCAGCGCGAGGCGTTCTCTGCGATGAGGGCGGCGGTGCACGACATTGCGCCGCACCAGGCCCTCAGGGCATGCTGGCGTTTCGTAGGCAAGGCGAACGCCTACGTCGAAGAGGTGACGCCGTGGGCTTTGGCAAAGGACGAGAGTGAGGGGCGCCGCCTCGAGGTCGTGCTCTACATGCTGGCCGACGCCCTTCGGCTCGCGGCGCTGATGGTCCAACCCGCGACTCCACGGGCGGCGGCCGAGCTGTGGCGGCGGCTCGGCTATGGGGACGGCATCGGAGCGCACGGCTTCGACGAGGTGCAATGGGGATTGCTCCCGGCCGGAGCCAAGGTGGTGACCGGCGACCCGTTGTGGCCGCGTCTCGAAGAAGACGCAGTGGCGGGCAAGTAGATGTGGTTCGACTCGCATTGCCATCTTCATCTCATACAAGAGATGGGGGCCCAAGAGGCCGTGCGCGCGGCGCGTGCTGCAGGGGTGCAGGACATGGTGACGGTCGGCATCGACGTTGCGTCGAGCCGCACCGCGCTGGATTTGGCGGACGAGCTAGGGGTGTGGGCGTCGATCGGGCTCCATCCCAACTCGGCAAGTGAGCTGACCGAGAAGGTAGCGCGTGAACTAACCGAGCTTGCAGGCTGCGATCGCGTCGTGGCGGTAGGGGAGTCGGGCCTTGACTTCTATCGCGACGCCGCATCGCCCGAGGATCAAGCCGCGGCGTTCTCGTGGCACGTGCAGCTTGCCAAGGAGAGCGACAAGGCCCTCATCATCCACACGCGCGACTCACTGGACCGGGCGATGGAGCAGCTCGCCGCCGAAGGACCTCCGCCACGCCTGGTTTTTCACTGCTGGTCGGGGACCCCCGAGGAGCTGGATCGCGCCCTCGGACTCGGCGCGTTCGTGTCGTTCGCCGGCAACGTCTCCTTCAAGAGCGCGCAGAGCTTGCGTCAGGTCGCCAAGCTGGTGCCCGAGGACCGGCTCCTCGTCGAGACAGACTCTCCCTATCTCGCTCCCGTCCCGCGGCGAGGACGGCCGAACGCCCCCGCCCTGGTCCCGCTCGTCGGGGCGGCCATCGCCGAGGCGCGCGGCGTGAGCTCGCAACAGGTCGCAGAGGTGACCGCAGCCAACGCCCGGCGTCTGTTCGGTCTCGAGCAGTGACGTCGACGCAGGAGCTTCTCGGCGCTCGCCGGCTGCGCGGTTTGCTCGCGGAGCATCGAGTGCACCCGCGCAAGGAGCTTGGCCAGAACTTCGTTATTGATCCAAACACGATCCGCAAAGTGATGAGAGTCGCGCAGCTTACGCACGCGGACAACGTCCTCGAGATCGGAGCCGGCGCCGGTTCTCTGACGCTCGGGCTCGCCGCGGTGGCGGGAAGGGTCGTCGCCGTCGAGCAGGATGACAGGCTCGTTCCCGTGCTGGACGCTGTGGCCGGCGGCCTCGCCAACGTCGCCATCGTTCACGCGGATGCCATGTCGATCGAACTCGACTCCTTCGGGGCCGAGCACATGGTGGCCAACTTGCCGTACAACATCGCGGCATTACTCGTGTTGCGAGTGCTGCAGTCGGCGCCGCGGATCGAGCGGCTGACGGTGATGACCCAGCGCGAGGTAGGCGAGCGACTTGCGTCCGGTCCCGGCACGAAGACGTACGGCGCTCCGAGCGTCCTCCTGCGACTGTACGCCGATGCCCAAGTGGCCGGAACCGTGTCCCGGCGCGCCTTCTGGCCGGTCCCAAACGTCGATTCGGTCATCGTGCACGTTCGCCGCGCAAGCCGGAGGCTCGATGTCGACGAGGACGTCTTCTGCCGCGTGGTGAAGGCTGCGTTCGCACAGCGGCGCAAGACGATCCGCAACGCGCTGACTCCGGTCGCCGGCTCCGTCCGGACGGCCGAGGAGGTGCTGAGCGCCGCGGGCATCGACCCGGCCCTGCGCGGGGAGGCTCTCGCTTTCGAGGAGTTTGCCCGCATCGCCGGGTTGCTCACGTGACCTCGTCGCAATCCGTGCCCAAGGAGCCCGTGCGACTGCGCACCCATGCGAAGGTCAACCTCTTCCTGCGTGTGCTGGGACGGCGCGAAGATCGCTACCACGAGCTCGAGACCATCCTCCACGGCATCTCCCTGGCCGACGAGATCGACGTGACTGCGACGGACTCCAAGGACGTCGAGATCGACATGGAGCTGGGTCCGGCACTCGCCGGCGACATGCCCGAGCGCGAGGACAACCTGATGTGGCATGCCGCTCGGGCGCTGATAGCGAAGGGCGCGGTCAATCGCGGCGTGCGAGTGCGCCTCATCAAGCACATACCAATCGGGGCCGGGCTCGGAGGCGGCAGCGGCAACGCCGCCGGCGCTCTGGTTGCGCTCAACGAGCTGTGGGCGGCGGGGCTCGACTACGACGACCTCGTCGCCATGGCCGCGTCGGTGGGCAGCGACGTCCCCTACTGCATAGACGGCGGCACCTCGCTGGCGACAGCGCGAGGAGAAAGCCTGACACCTCTGCCCAGCCCGGCCGAGATGTGGTTCGTGCTCGGCGTCTCGCGCGTTCCCCTGCACACACGTGAGGTCTACGAAGCGTGGGATGACCTCGGTCAAAGGGGAGACTCGAGCGCTGCTGCCATGACGATGGCGCTTGGTGCCGGTGATGTTGCCGAGGTCGCCTCGCTGCTGCACAACGACCTCGAGCCTGCCGCGTTCGTGCTGCGCCCGGAGCTCCAAGCCAAGCGTGCTGCGCTGGTCGAGGCCGGTGCGCTGGGTGCATCCCTTTCGGGGTCGGGGCCAACTGTCTTCGGCGTGGCGCGAAACGAGGCGCACGCGGCCGAGGTCGCGGCGCGGGTAGAGGAGCTGTTCGACGGCGTGATGACGCTGCCCTCGGCGGCGCGATGTATCGAGCGTGTGTCCTGAGACGGCTCTGGGCGCCAATGGCGGCAGGAGGGGGAGCGGCTCTTTACTATGCGAGGGGACGGCACGGGCAGCAGCCGCCCGGTGCCCCGTGGGGTAAAGGCAGCCCGAGGGATTTTGGATCCCTAGGTCCTGGTTCGAGTCCAGGCGGGGCAGCGTGATCGGAGGGCGAGATGAATAGAGTGGCAGCCGTCGTGCTTGCTGCCGGTGTCGGCAAGCGCATGAAGTCCGCGCGGCCGAAGGTCCTTCACCGCGTCGCGGGACGACCCTTGGTCGTCCATGTCCTGAGCGCTGTGGGCGAGCTCGGCTTGGAACGGTGTGTCCTCGTGGTCGCGCCCGGCGCAAAGGCAGAGATCGACGAGGAGCTCGCCGCGGCCTCGCTCGACATCGAAGTGACTTTCGCGCTGCAGAAGACGCCGCGCGGCACCGCAGACTCGGCGCGCGCGGGACTGGCATCGCTGGTCGACTTTGACGGCGAGGTGCTGGTGTTGCCCGGTGATGCGCCGCTCATCGCGGCCGGGACCCTTCAGAGATTGTTGAAAGCGAGGCGCGACGCACGCGATGCGGCGACCCTGTTGACCGCGCGCGTGCACGACCCGGTCGGATACGGGCGAGTCATCAGGGGCTCGAGTGGCGAGGTCTCGAGCATCGTCGAAGAGCGCGATGCCAGCGATGCCGAGCGCGCCGTGAACGAGGTCAACAGCAGCGTTTACGCGTTCGACTCGCGCCGGCTCGCGCCGCTCCTCGATAAGCTGGAGAGCCACAACGCCCAGGGCGAGTATTACCTCACCGATGTCATCGAGCTGCTGGTGGCTGCCGGAGAGCGGGTGGGCGCCCTGGTTGCGGACCCACTGGAGATCGAGGGCGTTAACTCGCGCGCTCAGCTCGCGCACGTGGCTGCCGCCTTGCGCAGAAGAATCTGTGACCGGCTGATGGAGTCGGGAGTGACGATCCTCGACCCCGCCGTCACCTACATTGACGCCACCGTCACCGTCGAGCGCGACGCGATCATTCACCCGTTCACCTACCTCGAGGGATCAACGACCGTAGGCGAGGGGGCAGAGGTCGGACCCCAGACGCGCGTCGTCGACTCACACATAGCCGCGGGCGCGACCGTGACGTTTGCCGTGGTGCGCTCCTCGGACATCGGCGAGGAGGCGTCGGTAGGGCCTTACGCGTCGCTCAGACCGGGAACGAAGCTCGGCCGCGGAGCTCACCTCGGCACTTTCGTGGAAGCCAAGAACTCGAGCCTCGGGGAGAGCAGCAAGGCCAACCACCTCGCCTATCTCGGTGACGCAACGATCGGCAAGGGAGTCAACATCGGCGCCGGAACGATCACCTGCAACTGGGACGGGGAGGGCAAGAACCCGACGGTGATCGAGGACGACGTCTACGTGTCTTCCGACACGATGCTGGTGGCGCCGGTGCGGCTCGGGGCTCGTTCGGCGACCGGCGCGGGGGCAGTCGTACGCGGCGACGTTCCAGCCGACGCGCTTGCGGTCGGCGTGCCGGCCCGAATCATCGAGGGAAAAGGCAACCGGATGCGGCGAGACGAGCCGGAAGCCAGCGATAATGGCGGCGGGCAGCGCTAAAAGCCTGGGCGAGCGAAGGGAAGAGTCGTTGCAGCTACCAACTCAGAAGCGAATGATGATCTTCTCCGGCAGCGCCCACCCTCGGCTCGCCGATGAGGTGGCGACTCACCTGGGGATGAAGCTCGGCGAGGTCGAGACGTCGCAATTCGCCGACTCCGAGATATACGTGCGCTTCTTGGAGTCGGTGAGGGGGTGCGACGCGTTCGTCATCCAGGCCACCGCCGCTCCCGTCGACTACCACGTGATGGAGCAGCTCATCATGATCGACGCGCTCAAGCGAGCTTCGGCCAAACGAATCACGGCTGTCACTCCCTACTATCCCCACTCTCGTCAGGACCGCAAGGCGCGCGGGCGTGAGCCGATCACCGCCAAGCTCATGGCCGACTTCTACGAGGCGGCGGGCGCCGACAGAGTCACTGCGGTGGATCTCCACACCGGACAGATCCAGGGCTTCTTCGACGTTCCGTTCGACCATCTCACTGCACTGCCGCTTCTTGCCGACTACATGGCGGGCGTGCTGGCCGACGAAGTGGTCATCATCTCGCCCGACGCCGGAGGAGTCCGGCTCGCCGACAAGTGGGCCGAGCACCTCAACGAGTTCTTCGGTATCGCCACCGAGGTGGGCTTCCTGCACAAGAAACGGCGCAAGGACATGCGCAACATGTCCGAGACGCTCGCCGTCGTCGGCGACGTGAAAGGCAAGGTGTGCATCGTCGTGGACGACATGATCGACACCGCCGGCACGCTCACCCACGGCGCCGAGTCGCTTATCGCGGCCGGGGCAATCGAGGTCTACGCGGCGGCGACCCACCCCGTGCTCTCGGGCCCGGCCGTGGATCGCATCAAGAACGCCCCCATCACCAAGCTCGTGGTCACGAACACGCTGCCGATCCCGGCCGAGAAGGAGCTCGACAAGCTCGAGGTGCTCTCGATCGCCCCGACCATCGCCCAGACGATCAAGGCGATCTTCGAGGAGGGTTCGGTCTCCGAGCTCTTCCACGGCGATAACCAACCCTGACCCCGCCCTGCCCCCGTCCCCGCCCCCCTGCCCCCGCCCCCCCGGCCGAGTGGGTGCCAGCGCGCACATTTGTCCGCGTTTCACCCAGTCGGCAAGGGGCAGTGGCGAGTGGGTGCCAGCGCGCACATTTGCCCGCGTTTCACCCAGTCGGCATGGGGCAGTGGGCCGAGGGTGCCGGCGGGGGCGCCACCGACCTGGCATAATGACCGCCTCCCGCCCCCGCCTCCGGCCAGCCGGTGTGTGGTGCGGCCGGGGCCCCAGCACGCGAGCGTTTGAACGACAGGAGAGGTTTCGATGGCTGAGATCAAGCTCAAAGCCGAACCGCGCGCCGGCGCCGGCAAGGGCGTCGCCCGCCAGACGAGGCGCGACGGCAAGGTGCCGGGCGTGATCTACGGGCGAGGTATGGACGCCCTGTCTATCGCAGTCGACCGCCGCGACCTCGCCCTCGCCCTCAACTCCGACTCGGGCATGAACACCCTGCTCGACATCGAGCTCGACGGCGACAACACACTCGCTCTGACCAAGGAGCTCCAGCGCCATCCGGTCAGGGGCACGCTCCTTCACGCCGACTTCATCAAGATCGACCGCAAGGAGGCCGTGGAGGTGGAGGTGCCGATTCACGTGGTCGGCGAGTCGCCGGGCGTCAAGGAGGGCGGCGTGCTCGAGCACCTGCTGTTCATGGCCGACGTGCGGTGCCTGCCAACCGACGTCCCCGAGACGATCGACGCGGATGTCTCCAGCCTTCAGATAGGTGACTCCTTGCGCGTGGCCGAGCTAGTCGAGGGCCGGAAGTTCGACATCTTGAACGACCCCGAGGACGTCGTCGTCAACATCGCGACCCCGGTGACCGAGGAGCAGCTCGAGGCACTGGAGGCCGAGGCCGGCATCACTACCGAGGTGCCCGAGATCGGCGAGGAAGAGGCCGCCGAGGCCGCCGAGGACGACGAGCGCCAAGGGGACGAGCCCGCCGACTCCTCCGACTCCGACCGGGCCTAGGGCCTGCCCTAACCGTGTCCTTTCTTCGGCGCGTCTCGAACGAGGCGCGCTGGGTCATCGCTGGCCTCGGCAACCCGGGAGAGCGCTACGAACGCACCCGTCACAACGCGGGCGCGATGGCGGCCGAGGTCCTCGCAAGAAGGGTCGGCGGCTCGTTCAAGAGACACAAGAGCGGATGTCTCGTGGTCGAGGGAACGCTGGCCGGTGAGCGCATTGTCGTAACGCGCACGGCCTCCTACATGAACGAGTCGGGTGCACCACTGCGTGCGCTCACCGGTTTTTACAAGTCCCCGCTCGAGCGGCTGATAGTCGTCCACGATGAGCTCGATGTCCCCTTCGGCGAGGTGCGTATAAAGATAGGGGGCGGCACCGCCGGACACAACGGACTCAAGTCGCTGGTGCAGCATCTCGGCGGCAAGGACTTCGTGCGGGTCCGAGTTGGAATCTCCCGTCCCCGCAGCACGCGCGACTCGGTCGACTACGTGCTCAGCAACTTCTCCGCGGCCGAGCGCAAAGAGCTTCTGCCCCTTCTCGAAGAGGCTGCCGACGCCGTCGAACGGATCCTTGAAGCAGGTTCGGAGCGCGCCATGAACGAGATCAACACTCGTGCCGAGTGAGTTCGATGCGGCAACGGCGGTCACCCCCGCAGGTGAGGGGTTGTGGCGCGCCGAGATCTCCGGCGCCTACAACATCGGCAACGTGCCCAACGGCGGCTACCTCCTCGCCCTCGGCACCAGAGCGGTGGGGGAGAGTCTTGTGCACCCCACTCCACTGACGGTGACCGGGCACTTTGTTCGTCCGGCGGCGGCGGGTCCCGCCGAGATAACTACCGAGGTGGTCCGATCCGGGCGCAACCTGGCGACGGGGCAGGGACGGCTTAGTCAGGCAGGCCGCGAGTGCATGCGACTGCTGGCGACCTTCGGCGATCTGTCCAAGCTGCGCGGCCCAACTCGGGTAGCGGGCGACTCCCCTTGTCTCCCGCCCCCCGAGGACTGTGCCGCCGTAAGAGGGCCCCTTCCCCGCGGGCTCTCGGTTTCCCTGACGGACAGTGTCGAGATCCGGTCCCGCCCCGGCACCCCGGGATGGGCCTCGGGTTCGCCCCGCGGCACAGCGGAGCTTGATGCGTGGGTGCGCTTCACAGCCGGCCGTCCCCCCGACCCGATGGCCATGCCCTTGTTGGTGGACGCCCTGCCGCCGGCCGTGTTCGAGTTGGGCTACTCGGGATGGGTGCCGACCCTCGAGCTCACCGTGCACGTGCGGGCGGTCCCCGCACGCGGCTGGCTGCGGCTGAGATCGTGCACCCGCTTTCTGATCGAGGGCATGCTCGACGAGGACGTCGAGGTCTGGGACGCAGACGGACGGCTCGTAGCCCAGTCCCGTCAGCTCGCCCGGCTCACGGCCCCACCCGAACCGACCGCCTGATCGCCTTACAGTTTGTTGGCCAGGGAGATGACCTCATCCGGTGTGAACCCGTTCCCCGGGGCACGCACGTTGGGGGCTCCACTCGAAAGGGCAAGCTTCCGGTCGATTTCACCGGCAGGCGCTTTGCCGAACAGCCGTCGCATCCGGCATTAGTTGTTAGACCGCAGCCCGACAGCAGCGGCACCGTCAGCACGGCGCAGGCAAGCATGGACATCCACTGGGTACTGCAGCGCGACCTCGTCATGTGAACTATGTGACGCCCGGCGCGCGAGCATGGTTCCCCGATCGTGCCATGCGCTTCAACTTGCCGTCCCGCGGCGGGAGCTCGGGTCCGCCTGTCCTCGACGGGGGCCACGCCCGCTAAGGGCATCCGGCATGGAGGCCGCGTGATCGTCCCGGAGGCTCGCCTACCGCTATGGACGTTCGGTTAGTTGAGCGAGCAATCCCAGGACGAAACCAACCAGCAATCCGCCGATGATGATCCCGGCCCTGAGGGCGATCTGCGGGTCGTAGTCGCCATTGCGCCCAACATCACAAGGGGTGGTTCCGTTGCAACCAGTGGGGATTGGGTGGCCGTTTACGACCCATCCACCGAGAACGATCCCGCCGATAACAAATGCTCCCGCCATGGCGGCGAGAACCTTGCGACGAAGTAACGGGTTCTTAGCCCGATGCTTGCTCTTACAGGGCATTCGCTATGGACTCGCACTGAGCTTCGTTCAGGCTGGGCCCCCTTACGGATATCTCGATGCCCCCCTCCAGCCAGAATAGGCTTGCCACGTCGTCCGGGGAGATCGTAGAAAGCGCCTCTTGACCATCGCGTACCGAGACTATTTTCGCTATGCCGTAGAAATTGGGCTGCCCGCTCTGCGAAGCCCACTGCTCGTTGACCGCGTCGTACTCAGCTGTAGGAACATCTGGAAGGTGCTCCTTGACCACGACGCGGCCGTAGTCATTGGTATCGTAAAGAAGGGCCAGAACCGTCGCCTTAGGACTTGTCAACGTTGGATCGCTTACGAGGATCTTGACGGGAGTTTCCCAGCCCCTCGGGCACCAGCACCTGAAACGGAACAAGCGACCACGCCGCGGTCATGGTGGGCACCTGTAGCCCTTGTATTGGGTTGTTCCAATCGACTTGAGGAAAATCGGGGACAAACTCTTGCCCCTCCGTTCGGCCCCCAGAAGAACCACTCGACTGCGTTGGGGGGCGCCGCAGGCGCTTAAGAGCAGTAGAAACGCGAAGGACGTCAAGCACAGTCGGCGCAGTTGGGTATTCACTTGATCAACGCCATCAGTTGTCCTTTACAACCTCGTAGGCCACGCTGGAACCCCAACTCCGGATAATCAATCGCTGCGGTAGTGAGGTTGTCAGGTAGCAAGGATGGCCCCGTGCTACGTGCCTTTGTCATGGATCGTTGCCTTCCCTTTACGAGCAACTTCCTGTGCCGGCGGCAAGGTCTCGCCTGTTTCTGGGGATGGCACCCTGGGGGCGGCGCGCCAGGGCCTAAACTCGAGCTCAGAAGTGGCCTCACTCGAACCCCTCCTCGACCTGCTGCCCGCGGAGCGCCTCCGCGCGCTCGTGGCCGCGCGCGCCCCCGTGACCGTGCCCGAGCCGGCCCGACCCTTTGTGCTGGCAGCCCTGGTACGTCATCTCGGGGTTCCGCTGCTGGCGATCTCCGCCCGCTCGGACGAGGCAGAGCACCTCGCACGTGACGTGCAGGCGTTTCTCGGTCCCGGCGGCGCAGAGTCGTTTCCTGGCTGGGAGGTCCTGCCGGGCGAGCCCATCTCGCCTTCGGTCGAGACCATGGGTCGCCGGCTCGACGTCCTTCAGCGCCTAAGGCGCGGCGACGCTTTCGTCGTCGCCACCACCGCGCAGGGGGCGACCCAGCTGGTGTCCCCGCCCAGCGACAAGAGCGGGCTAAGGCTCGAGGGCAAGAGCTACGTGATCCTCGAGGAGGCCATCGACCAGCTCGTGTCGCTCGGCTACGAGCGCAATTACATGGTCGAGCGGCGCGGCGAGTTTGCCGTCAGGGGCGGCATCCTCGATGTCTTCCCGCCCGCCTCGGACCGTCCCGTGCGCGCCGAGCTGTGGGGCGACGAGATCACCTCACTGCGCCACTTCGCGCTGGCGACCCAGCGCTCCTTCGACGAGATCGAGGTCATCGACATCGCACCTTGCCGGGAGCTGACCGCCGATAGCGCAACGATCGCGCGCGCCGCCGAGTTGGCGCCGGGCTCGGACGACCCCGGCCTCCACAGGTTGGCGGAAGGGATCGTCGAGCCGGGGGCTGAGCGGCTCCTGCCGCTGCTCAGCGGCGGCCTCGTGCCGGTGACGAGCTTTCTTCCCCCCACATCGCCTGTGATCATCCTCGAGCCAAAGAGCGTAGGCGACCGGGCCGGCGAGGTGATCGAGCAGGTGTCTGGCTACGGCGCACAGCGGGGCCTTAGCGAGCGTTACTACGCTCCCCTCGAAGAGGTTCTGCGCGACAGGAGCGATGTCGTGCTGGTGTCCAGCTTTTCCGAGGTCGGCTCCGAGGCGCTGCCCGTCGACACCTGGACCGCCGACGCGGGCAAGCCGGAGCAGCTCGCGGGGCGATTGGGGGATCTCGTGCGCGCCGGATACCGTGCCGTCGTGGCCGCGTCGCTGCCGGAGACCGCCACCCGCCTTGCAACCAACCTTCGCACCCTCGGCCTTGCCTTCGAGGTTACCGAGCACGCCCCGGGCGCCGCCGCCGGCCCGGGAGGCTCGATCGTCGTCGCCGACCTGGGGCGGGGCTTCGTACTGCCCTGGGCGCACCTCGCGCTGGTGGCGGAGTCGGACCTCACGGGGCGGCGCTCGGGTGCGGCCCGGCGGCGCATTCAGGCTCGCCGGCGCGACACGTCGGGGCCGCTCGACCTCGCCGAAGGCGACCTGGTCGTGCACGAGATCCACGGGATCGGACGGTACGCGGGAATGGTAGATCGAGACCTTCTCGGCGTGCACCGCGAGTACCTCATAGTCGAGTACGCCAAGGGCGACAAGCTTTACGTTCCCTCCGACCAGATCGATCTCGTGACCAAGTACGTAGGTGGAGAGGCGCCCACGATGAGCCGCCTCGGCTCATCCGAGTGGGGCAAGACGAAATCAAGGGTGCGCCGCAGGATCCGGGAGGTGGCCCAGGAGCTCGTCCAGCTCTATTCGGAGCGCTTGCGGGCCAGGGGATTCGCATTCGGAGTGGACACGCCATGGCAACGCGAGCTAGAGGACTCATTCGGCTACGAGGAGACCCCCGACCAGCTGCGCGCGGTCGACGAGGTCAAGGACGACATGGAAAAGGACAAGCCGATGGATCGCCTCGTGTGCGGGGATGTCGGCTACGGCAAGACGGAGATCGCCGTGCGCGCCGCCTTCAAGGCCGTAGCCGCAGGCAAGCAGGTCGCAGTGCTGGTGCCGACCACGATCCTGGCTCAGCAGCACCACGCGACCTTCGTGGAACGTTTCAGACACTTCCCGGTGTGCGTCGAGATGCTGTCGCGCTTTCTCTCGGCGGCCGAGTCGAAGAACGTGATAGCGGAGCTCGGTACCAAGAAGATCGACGTCGTCGTGGGCACGCACAAGCTGCTCGGCAAAGAGGTGAGGTTTGCGGATCTCGGGCTCGTCATCGTCGATGAAGAGCAGCGCTTCGGCGTGGACCAAAAGGAAAAGCTCAAGAAGCTGCGAACCTCGGTTGACGTTCTTACTCTGACGGCGACGCCCATCCCCCGCACACTCGAGATGGCGATGTCGGGCATACGCGAAGTGTCGATCGTCGACACGCCGCCCGAGAACCGTCACCCGGTCATGACCTATGTCGGCGAGTTCGACGAGATCACCATAGCCTCGGCCGTGCGACGCGAGCTGCTGCGCGACGGCCAAGTCTTCTACGTGCACCATCGGGTCGACACCATCGAAGCAGCCGCGCGTATGGTGCAGGAGCTGGTCCCCGAGGCGCGCGTAGGCGTGGCGCACGGGCAGATGGACGAGCGCACGCTCGAAAATGCCATGCTCGATTTCGGGGACAAGAAGATCAACGTGCTCGTGTGCACGACGATCGTCGAATCGGGGCTCGACATACCAACGGTCAACACGCTCGTCGTGGGCCGCGCAGACCTTCTGGGGTTGTCGCAGATGTACCAGCTCCGCGGGCGCGTGGGACGCTCTCACGAGCGCGCGTACGCGTACCTCTTCTGGCCGCCCGATCGTTCCCTCACCGAAGGGGCACACGAACGCCTCAAGACGATCTCGGAACACGCCGGGCTCGGGTCGGGCTTCCGCATCGCAATGCGTGACCTCGAGATCAGGGGTGCCGGTAACCTGCTCGGCGACGAGCAGCACGGGCACATCTCGGAGATCGGATTCGATCTCTACGTCAAGCTCATGGCGTCGGCCTTCGACGAAGCCAAGGGGCTCCCGTGGCACGAGGGAGGAGAGGTGCGCATTGACTTGCCGATGGGCGCTTTCATCCCGCGCCACTACGTGGACGATGAGAACTTGCGCCTCGAGCTCTACCGGCGTATCGCCTCTGCGGGTACCGAGGAGGAGCTGGGCGACGTGCGCAGCGAGCTCGAAGACCGTTTCGGTGCGCCGCTGCCGGCTCCGGTAGAGGCGCTGTTCGACGTCGCGGGACTGCGGCGCGTGATGATGGCGGCAGGCATCATCGAAGCGTCAACCGTCGCCCGCAACCTGCGCATTCGCCCCATCGAGCTGGCCGAGTCGCGCGAGGTGCGCCTGCAGCGCATCCTGCCCGAGGCGGAATGGCGTCCTGCGACCCAGACCCTTCTGGTTCCAACTCGCTCGGTGCCAAAAACCGGCACCGTTCTGTGGGTTCGAAACTTGGTGGAGCAGTTAACCTCGAACTCATGAATAGATTTCGCTTCGTTGCGCTGTCCGCCTGTGTTGTCCTCTTGTTGTCTGCCTGCGCGGGAGGGGGGAGCTCGTCGAGTGGCGTAGCCGCAACCGTCAACGGGCACGACATCCCAACCTCGGAGGTGCAGGACGCCACCACCCGCTACGCGGCCACCGACGCCTTCAACCAGCAGGCTCAGTCAAGCTCTGCCTCGGCCGTCAAACGGCAGTTTGAACAGAGCTGGCTTAGCCGCCTCATCCGCAGGCAGGTCCTCGCTCCTTTGGCGGCCAAGCGCGGAATCAGCGTGACTGCCAAGGACGTCGACGAGCGCCTCCAGAAGATCAAGGCCGCCAATTTCAAGACCGACGCGGAATACAAGCACGCGCTCGCGCAGCAGGGCCTCACGGAACCCATCCTCAAACAGCTGATTGCCGACAGCGTAATCGAGAAGCGACTGCACGCCGAGGTTGTGGCCCCCGCGGTCCCGACCAGCAAACAGCTCAAGGCGTACTATTTCTCCCACGTCGCGCAGTACAGGCAGACGCGGGCGTCGCAGATCCTCGTCAAGAACCAGAGACTCGCCCTCAATCTGTCGCAGCGACTCCGCTCGTTGCCCAAGAAGAAGCTTGCCGCAGTGTTTCTCAAGCTGGCGCGCAAGTACTCGATCGACAAGACGAGTGCTAAACAAGGTGGCGACCTCGGATTCGTTTCCTCGGGGCAATTCGTGCCCGAGTTCGAGTCCGCCGAGAGCCACCTCAAGGTGGGCCAGGTGTCCACGCCGGTGCACACGCAGTTCGGTTTCCATGTGATCTGGGTGACCGCCCGGCGTACGCAGCCCTACTCGAAGGTCAGCTCCACTATCAAGTCGAGCCTGTCGCAGCAAGAGGGCACTGTGTGGACCTCGTATCTGCAGCGAGCGTTCGGCAACGCCGACATCAGGGTCAACTCCACATACGGGCACTTCGACATCGCCACCCAGCAGGTGGTCAACGACCAGGCCGGGGATGTTCCCGGCACCGAGACGCCCTCCGCAACGCCAACCGAGCCGGCCGGTACGCCGTCCTCGGGGACTCCCTAGGCTAAGTGCCGCTGCTCGTAGTGCCGCTCGCGGCGGACGAGTCCCCGCTGCTCACGCTTTCGGAGTGGGACGAGCTCAGCGCGTGCCACATGGTTCTGTTCGAGGAGGCCGGGCACCCTCTGGAGCGCCGCTTGTGGGAGGCGGGTGTCGCCGTTGCCGAGCTGATCGGCGAGCCGGACGCGGCGCGCGCCGGTTGGGGCCTGGTATGCGAGCCGGGGTCACCCCGAGTTGTGGGTCTGGCGCGCGCCGGGGCGCGCGTAACGAGCGGAATCGCACAAGCTCCCGATGACCTCAGCGCAGCGCATGCCGCCCGCAGCTCGAGGCGAGCGGCGGCGTCGCTCGGAGCCGTGGCGATTGTCATGGCGCGCCTTCAGAGCGATGACGGGTGCCCGTGGGATGTGAAGCAGACGCACGAGTCGCTTGCAGTGCACTTGCTCGAGGAGACTTACGAGGTCATCGAGGAGATCGACAACGGCGCCGACGGCGCGCCGCTCGAGGAAGAGCTGGGCGACGTGCTCGGCCAGGTGCTCTTTCACGCCGAGCTCGCCGCCCGGGACGGGCGCTTCGATGTTGCACGCGTGGCCGATCGCCTGGTGGCCAAGCTCGTGAACCGGCACCCGCACGTGTTCGGGGACGTGAGCGTGGCCGACGCGCACGAGGTCCTTCGCAACTGGGAGGACATCAAGAAGGTCGAGAAGCGGCGCGGCGACCCCTTCGAAGGCATCCCGGCGGCCCTGCCCGCGCTCCTCGCCGCGGCGCAGGTCCAAAAGCGAGCGGCTCGTCTCGGTTTCGACGGCTCCGAGGAAACGGCCTCCAAGGAGCTGGCTGCGGCGCTCGACGCGGGGGACGTTGCTGCCGCCCTGCTGTGGCTGGTCGCGCTCGCCCGCAGCAGGGGGGTCGAGCCCGAGGAGGCCTTGCGGCGAGCCGTTGTGGATCTGAAGGGCTCTTTCTCGGGGCCCTGACCTCTCCGAAGGGGGCGGGCGGGCTCCGGTGGCGCCACAGCTCACCTGCTAGAGTCTCTGTTACTCCTGTTGAACGAGTTAACAGTTGGTAGATAACGTCAGAGGGCCGGATCGCCGCGAGGGAGAATGAGTGAGCGAGATTGTTCTGGTAAGGGCGCGCGAGATCCTTGACTCGCGCGGCAACCCGACGGTCGAGGTGGAGGTCGGCCTCGACTCGGGGGCGGCGGGGCGCGCCGCGGTCCCGTCCGGAGCGTCTACCGGGATCAACGAGGCGGTGGAGCTGCGCGATGGCGGTGAGCGGCAGGGGGGCAAGGGAGTCCGCAAGGCCCTCGCAGCCGTCGAGCAGACCATCGCTCCGGAGCTGATCGGGCGGGACGCTCTCGAACAGCGGCTCATCGACACGCTGCTCGTCGACCTCGACGACAGCGACAACAAGGGCAATCTCGGAGCCAACGCCATCCTTGGGGTGTCCCTGGCCGTCGCCCATGCGGCCGCCGACGAGCTTGGGCTTGCGCTGTGGCGGTACCTTGGCGGGCCCGACGCGCACCTCCTGCCCGTGCCGCTTCTCAACGTGCTTAACGGCGGCGCTCACGCCGACAACTCGGTCGACTTCCAGGAGTTCATGCTCGTGCCGCTGGGCGCCTCGACCTTCTCGGAGGCTCTCGAGTGGGGCGCCGCCGCCTATCACGCTCTCAAGAAGATCCTCGCCGCGCGTGGGCTGGCCACCGGGGTGGGAGACGAGGGGGGATTCGCCCCCGACCTTGCTGCCAACTCCGAGGCGGTGGATCTTCTCCTCGAGGCGATCTCGGCCTCGGGGCGCGAGCCGGGCCGCGACATCGCGCTGGCGATCGACCCCGCTACGTCCGAGATCAAGGACGGCGATCACTACGTCCTGGCCAGCGAGGACCGGCGGCTCACGAGTGAGGAGATGGTTGACTTCTGGGCCGGCTGGGTCGAGCGGTATCCGATCGTGTTGCTCGAAGACGGGATGGCGGAGGGAGATTGGGATGGTTGGGTGGCCCTGACGCAGCGTTTGGGGGACGGCATCCAGCTCACCGGCGACGATCTGTTCGTCACCAATACCGAGATCCTCGAACGAGGAATCGAGGCGGGGGCCGGCAACTCGATACTCGTCAAGCCAAACCAGATCGGCTCGCTGACCGAGACCCTCGAGTGCGTGCGCATTGCGCAGCGTGCCGGTTACACGACCGTCATCTCGCACCGGTCGGGTGAAACCGAAGACGTGACCATCGCCGACATCGCAGTCGCCACCAACGCAGGGCAGATAAAGGCAGGAGCGCCGGCCCGGGGCGAGCGCACCGCCAAGTACAACCAGCTCCTGCGCATAGAGGACGCGCTCGGCGATGCGGCGCGCTACGCGGGACGGGCCGCGTTCCCGAGGCAGGGGACCGCATGAGTCAGGCGAGCCGGGAACGCCCCCTGCGGCTCGGCCTCCTTCCCAGGATCGTCATCGTCCTGCTGATGCTCGGCCTCGTGGGGGCGATGGCGATCCAGCCGACCCGCCAGCTTCTCGCCCAGCACCAGAGGATCACGAGCATGGCCTCGGACCTGCACCAGGTGAGCAACTCGAACGCGGGGCTCGAGCACCGGATAGATCGGCTCAAGGACCCGGACTTCGTAGAGGAACGGGCTCGAGCTCAGATGGGGCTCGTGCGCCCTGGAGAGACCACCTACCTCGTCCTGCCCCGGGCGAACGGCGCCAGCAAGTCCGGGCACCATCACGGGGCCCGCACCCGAGTCTCGGGCAGGGCGGCTGCCTCCAGCTCGCCTGGTGAGCCCGGGGGCTTCCTGCACTTCCTCGGCCTCTAACCTCCACCGGCCAAACTTTTCTCAGCAGGCGGCGATTTCCGTCGGTATTTGAGAAAAGTTGGGGGTGAGGGCTGGCTACGATGGCGCCATGCCCGCACTCGAGCACAGCGCAGAGGACGAGCGCACGGTTCGCACCCAACTGGGCCGGCCGGCGAGGGGCCGGTGGGGAGTCGCCGCGCGCTGCCACCTGGGGCTTCCCGTGGTGATCGAGAACCACCCGGTGCTGGAGGACGGCAGTCCCTTTCCGACTACCTACTGGCTCACCTGCCCGCTGCTGGTGAAGCGAGTGAGCCGGCTCGAGGCGGGGGGCCGCATGCGTGAGCTGAACGCTGCGCTCAGCGCCGACCAAGCCCTCGCGAGCCGGATGAGCGATGCTATCGAGCGCTATGTCGCGAGGCGCGACGAGCACGAGGTCATAGCCGACTCCGAGGGCCCGCCGGGCGGGGACGCCGGGCGCATCAAGTGCCTGCACGCGCACGCCGCTCACGAGCTCGCCGGGGGATCCAACCCCGCTGGGGCGATCGCTCTGGCCGAGACCGGCTGGCCCGACTGCCGCCTTCCGTGCGTTGCGGGAGCCGGCGTTC
Source organism: Actinomycetota bacterium (assembly GCA_038254435.1). Lineage (GTDB taxonomy): Bacteria > Actinomycetota > CADDZG01 > CADDZG01 > WHSQ01 > JBBSGD01. Next base: position 3,681 of record JBBSGD010000015.1, on the reverse strand, counting down.
CCGAGTGGATGCGCAAGAAGACGACGTGAGGGTTGCGGCGATCGACGTCGGAACCAACTCGACCCGGCTTCTCGTTGCGGAAGAAGGGGCGAGCGGCTTTCGCTCGCTGGAGCGCCGCATGGTGATCACTCGTCTTGGGCAGGGTGTGCATGAGGGGCGCCGGCTCGCACACGATGCCCTCGAGAGGACCTTGGCGACGATCGCAGACTACGTCGCTACGTGCGGCGAGTACGGCGTAGAGCGGCTACGAGTAACCGGAACTTCCGCGGTGCGGGACGCGCGCAACCGGGACGAGTTCTTTGACAGCGTGCGTCTTCTTACCGGTAATGGGCCCGATCTGCTGAGCGGGGAAGAGGAAGCTCGCACCACTTTCTCGGGGGCGACGTCCGATCTCGTTCCCGGCGAACCCGTGCTGGTCATCGACATCGGTGGAGGATCGACCGAGCTCATCTACGGGCGTCGCGAACCCGAACGACTCATTTCGCTCGACATCGGCTGCGTGCGCATGTTCGAAAAGCATCTTCACTCGGACCCGCCGGCCATCGAGGAGCTCGCCGCTTTGCGCGAGGAGGTGACGGGCGAGCTCGAGCGGGCGCACGACGCGCTGGAAGTGCCGCGCGGGACTCGCGTCGTCGGTGTTGGCGGTACGGTGTCTCAGCTCGCAGTCCTCAGGACGGGGATCTCGGTGTACGACCCGGAGGTCACCCACCACGCAGTTTTGTCTCACGGCGACGTGCGCATGCTGGCGCGCCGGCTCGAGTCGCTTCCCTACGATCAAAGAAAGCGCATCACTGCGCTCGAATTGGGCCGGGTCGACGTCATCGTCGCGGGGGCCGAGATCCTGCTCGCAGCGATGGAGGTGTTCGACGTGCCCGAGGTCACCGCATCGGAGAAGGACATCCTCGACGGTCTCGTCATGGGGCTGCTCGCCGAGTGACCGGGCACGCCGCGACCCGCGGGTAGGTTGCCTTTCGATGACGACATTCTTCTTCGTGCGCCACGGCGTCACTTCTCACACCGGGCACAAGCTGACAGGCTGGATGCCCGACGTCCATCTGACCGAAGACGGCATCAAGCAGGCCGAGGCGGCCGCTCAAGCACTGGCGAGTGTCCCCCTCAAGGCCGTCTATTCGAGCCCGATAGACCGTACGCTCGAGACCGCGAAAATCGTTGCCGCGCCCCACAAGCTCGATGTTGCAGTGCGCGCCGACCTCGGCGAGGTCCAGTACGGGAAATGGACCAATCGTTCGATCAAGTCGCTGGCGCGCACCAAGTTGTGGGACGTTGTGCAGCGATGGCCGTCGGGGGCGCGCTTTCCCGACGGTGAGACCTTGCTCGAGGTGCAGCACAGAGTGGTGACCGAGCTGGACAAGATCAGGGCCGAGCATCCCAAGCGCGCGGTAGCGTGCGCGTCGCACTCGGACGTCATCAAGCTAACCGTCGCCCACTACTTGGGAGTGCACATAGACCTGTTTCAGCGCATCGAGGTGTCCCCTGCGTCGATTACGGTGATCGCAGTGGGCGACGGGGGGCCGAGGGTGCTCGCCGTCAATGCCACGCCGGCATCGAGTCCAAAGCCATGAGCCAGATCGAGATCACACCGGATATTTTCACGGCCGACTACCTCGGACAGCCTGGAGAGCGGACCTTCTACCTGCAGAGCCAGGGCGCGGCGCCCTACAGCTATCTCGTGGAGAAGCAGCAGGTCGCCCTTCTCGCCGAGAAGCTGCAGGAGATGCTGCTGCTCATCGACAAAGAGGACACGGTGCGCTCGATGTCCGCAGCGCGCGATCCCGCGCTGCGCCTTCAGACTCCGCTCGAGCCCGAATACCGAGTCGGCGCAATCGGGCTCGCCTACGACGAGGAAGGCGACCTCGTGGTGGTCCTCGTGCAAGAGGTCGAGGAAGAATCCGAGGAGGAAGACGAGGCCATCGCCAGGGCACTGACCGACGTGCTCGGAGACGAGCCCGAGACTTCCGGCGCGCGCTTCTTGCTGCGCCGTGACCAAGTGCGCTCCTTTGTCCTGCATGCGACTGCCGTGGTGAACGAGGGGCGGCCCGTGTGCCAGCTATGCGGTTTGCCGATGGACCCCGCCGGCCACAAGTGCCCGGCCTCCAACGGTCACCGACTGGGGGGATAGGCCTCCGGCATGCGAGCGGCGAACGCTTCGCTCGAAGTCCTTCACAACGGCACGGTGGAGGTTCTCGGTCTGCTCCCTTACTCGTCCAACTACACGATGCTGGCGCGCGTTGGAGTCGGTAGTGACGAGACGCTTGCCGTATACAAGCCGTGTAAAGGTGAGCGTCCCTTGTGGGATTTTCCCCGCGGGACGCTGGCGGCGCGCGAGGTCGCGGCCTACAAGATCAGCGAGGCCGCAGGATGGGGCTTCGTCCCTCCGACTGTGCTGAGGCGCGACGCTCCGCTCGGCGAAGGCTCTCTTCAGCTATTCATCGAGCACGACCCCGACCGCCACTACTTCGCTCTCATGGAAGAGCGCCTCGAGGATTTCCCGTGCGTCGCGGCGTTCGACGCGGTCATCAACAACGCAGACCGCAAGTCCGGCCACATCCTCGAGGGAGCGGGGGGCCGGCTCTGGGCCGTCGACCACGGCTTGTCCTTTCATGTCGCGCCCAAGCTGCGCACGGTCATCTGGGCTTTCGCCGACGAACCTTTTGGGGACGAGCTGCGCGCGCAGCTCGAGCGGCTCGGAGCGCGGCTTGCGCACCAAGGCGGCCTCGGGGGCGTGCTGGCCCGCCTTCTGTCACCGAGGGAGGCGGCGGCGACTCTTGCGCGCGTCGAGTCGCTTCTGATCGAAGATCAGTTCCCGTCTCCCGGCGACGACCGGCCCCTGCCGTGGCCGCTCATCTGACACTCGCTGAAGCTGATCTCGACCCGGGGGCTTGCCCCGCGTAATCTGGCGGTCGCCGCTGCGCGCGCCCGGGTGGTGGAAAGGCAGACACGGTGGCCTTAAAAGCCGCTGGCCGAAAGGCCGTGTGGGTTCGAGTCCCACCCCGGGCACGATGTTTTTTCTGCATTTCCCTGGTCACAGGCCTGCAGCCTTCGCTCGCGTCTCCCCTCAGGTTGGGGTTTCCGCCCTCGGCCAGCAGAGCTGCCAGGGTGGCAACCTCCGCGGCCGCTTCGGCATGGACAAGGGCACATCGGCCGCGGCCGAGAGCGCCCAACGGATCTCTTGCGCCGCGCAGCTCGGCGTCGGGCTTGCGAGGAAGCCGGGCCGCCCCTGGCACACGCGCGCTTGCGCCGGCGTCGGCGGCAATGAACGCCCCGGCCCGGTTGCTGAGCACGTCGGCCCGGGCGGCGAGGTCGGATGCGTCGGGCAGGCGTTGCTCCGATAAGCGCGCTGCCATTGCGCATAGAGCGGCAGCCATCGACCGGGAGTGCCCGCGGTGCTCGGCGCCTCAAACGCTACGTCGTCCACTGTCGAGCTGCTCGGTCAGGAGCTGCACAGTCCATCTCCCGAGTGAGCGGATGTCGCCGAAGCAAGCTCGCGCACGCCGTCCGTAGGTCTTCTGGTGCAGCTGGTATGGCGTGCACCCCGTGCACCCCGTGCACCCCGTGCACCCCGTGCACCCCGTGCACCCCGTGCACCCCGTGCACCCCGTGCACCCCGTGCACCCCGTGCACCCCGTGCACCCCGTGCACCCCGTGCACCCCGTGCACCCC